>JAQVBD010000033.1 GCA_028690485.1 Endomicrobiaceae bacterium | reverse complement strand
TATTTTATATTACCTGTAACTCCAACTTTGCTTTCATTATTAAGTATTTTAACAAATCTATCATAATCTTGCTGGTTTCTAACAGAGACATAGTCAATAAGACTTAAGAAAGTTTTCCAAAATAATGAGGTGATTTTATAATATACAAAAGCTCCTTTTGATATTCTCCCATTTATAGTAACTATTTTTGTACCTATACTATTAGCACAATAAATCATACTAGGCCAGAATTCTGTTTCAATAAGTATTAAAATATCAGGTCTGATTTGTTTTATCATTTTTGATATAAAAGGATACACATCAACCGGCATAAGAGAAAAATAAGTTATGCCTTTTATATTTGATACATATTCCCTTGCAGATTTTGTTATTGTTGTAACAATAACATTATAATCTTGTAAATATGGTATCATCGGCTCTACAGCCTTTGCTTCACCTAAAGAAGAACAATGTATCCAAACATTTTTTTTATTTGTATCGAATTTTGGAATGTTACCTAAAGACACCCTTTCCTTTATGCAATAAAAGAAATCCTGCCTGTTTTTTTTACCTGATAATACTATAGCCAATAAAATTGGTATAAGGAAAGCTACAAGTAAACAATTGTATAATGCTAGTAATAATTTAGCCATTTTATATAAATCTCTTTTTGTATTCTTGAAATGTTTTTAGATTTTAAGATTATATATAAATCGCTATATAAAAACAACATATTGAAGTATACTTTGATTTTATATATAATTTTTCTAATTTATAAATAATAATATGGATTTTAATAACAATGATTTCTTTTTTACATTCTGCAGCAATTCATGGAATAAATGCTTGTCTTATTGATGTTGAAGTTGATATAGCTTCCGGACTTCCCATTTTTTCAATAGTAGGGTTACCTGATACTGCTGTTAAAGAATCAAGGGACAGAGTTGTATCGGCAATAAAAAATTCAGGTTTTGATTTCCCAACCAAAAAAATTACAGTAAATTTAGCTCCTGCTGACATAAAAAAAGAAGGCGGGATATTTGATTTACCTATTGCTTTAGGAATTCTTTCATCAAGCGGAAATATAGAACCAAATGCTATAAATAAAATTTGTGCTATCGGAGAACTTTCTCTTGACGGCAAGTTAAGGCCTGTTAAAGGTATTTTGCCTATAGTTTTAAGTTTAGAAAAATTCGGTATAAATAAAATTATTGTACCGGAAAAGAATAAATATGAAGCCTCTGTTGCAAAAAACATAGAAGTTTATCCTTTTTCTGAATTAACAGAAGTAGTAAAATTTTTAAAAAAGGAAATAAAAGTTGTACCTTTTCAACAAAATACTATTAATAATTTAAATACAGAACCTATAAATCAAATTGATTTCGCAGATATCAAAGGACAATTTTTTGCAAAAAGAGCCGCAGAAGTAGCATCATCCGGCGGACATAATATGATTATGATTGGTCCTCCGGGATCAGGAAAAACAATGATAGCAAAAAGAATTCCGACAATTTTACCGCCAATGAGTTTTGAAGAATCGGTAGAAACAACAAAAATCTGGTCAGTTTCCGGTCTTATGCAAACCGGAGAAAGTTTAGTATCACAAAGACCTTTCAGAAGCCCGCATCATACCACATCTTCCGTTGCTTTAGTCGGCGGAGGGTCATACCCAAAACCCGGTGAAGTAAGTCTCTCTCATAATGGTGTTTTATTTTTAGATGAATTAACAGAATTTAAAAGAGATGTTTTAGAAGTTTTAAGACAACCTTTAGAAGATAAAATTGTGACAGTATCAAGAGCTAAGAATACTTTGACATTTCCAGCTTCGTTTATGCTAATTGCATCGATGAACCCTTGTCAATGCGGTCATTACGGAAGTAGTACTAAAGAATGCACATGCAACCCATATCAAGTTATGAAATACCGCTCTAAAATATCCGGACCTCTTATGGACAGAATTGATATCCAGGTTGAAGTCCCTGCATTAAAAATAGATGAAATAACATCAGAAAAGTATACAAATATAGAATCTTCTCATGACATTAAAAAAAGAGTGGTTAAAGCAAGACAAATACAATATGAAAGATTTAAAGGTAAAAATATTTATTGTAATGCGCAGATGGGACCGAAAGAAATAAAAAAATGCTGTACTTTAGATGATAAAGCCGGTATGCTTTTAAAAAATGCCATAGAAAAGCTCGGCTTTTCTGCAAGGGCATATGACAGAATTTTAAAAGTTGCAAGAACAATAGCTGATCTTGAAAGTTCTGATATAATATCCTCTACTCATATAGCGGAAGCTATAAAATACAGAAGTTTAGACAAATAAACCGCTTAATACTGCTATTAATTAACTTTTCTTATTCCATAAAAAATGTAAAAATTATGATGTTTATATGAAAAATGATAAAATGAAATATAAATTTTTGATACTTTAAAGAGAAACTCTATGTCTTGGAGCAATGACGATAAATCTACATATAATTCATTTATGGATAAATATAAAAATCTATTTATTTTATTTGTGTTATTATTTTTATTGTTATCTTTAAAACTTTTTTATTTACAAGTTATTCAAGGAACATTCTATCGAAATGTTGCAAATCATCAAAGGTTAAATACTACCCATGAAAGAGCATATAGAGGTATAGTTTATGATACCAATGGGAAAATTTTAGTTGGTAATGAATCAAATTATGTAGCTTTATTTTATCCGTTTGAACAACAATATTTACCAAGCGAAGGAACCGTTGAGCAATTAAATCAAATTTTAAATAGAGATATTAAACCATTTATTGATAAGGGCTGGAGATATGGCAGAGTAGTTAAAATTGCAGATAGTTTAACATTAGACGAAGTTTTTAAAATTCAAGAAAAAAAATTATTTCTTCCGGGTATAATGGTTGTCAAAGAGCCAAAAAGACAATATTTTGATTCTATTGAAAATGCACATGTAACCGGTTATGTAGGCGAAGTCAGTGCTGATGAACTTGAAACTTTAGAAACCGACGGTTATAAAGCAGGAGACTATATTGGCAGAGGTGGAATAGAACAATCATATGATAAGTATTTAAGAGGTATAGATGGGGGGTTAGATCTTGAAGTAAATGCAAAAGGACAACATCAAAAAGCTTTCAGCCATCGTGCCCCTATAATAGGAAATAGTGTTTATTTAACAATAGATACTGAATTACAAAAAGTTGCTTATGAAGCTTTAAAAAACACAACTACATCTAAAGGTGCTGCTGTTGTAATAGATGTCAGAACCGGTGCTGTAAAAGCTTTAGTATCATGTCCTAGTTATGATACTAATAAAGTATTCACTAATGAATATAGAAAATATTTGAAAGATAAAAAACTTCCATTATTTAATAGAGCTATTCAGGCATTGTATCCACCCGGGTCAATTTTTAAAATAATAACTTTCATTGCTGCTATGGAATATTTAAAACTTAATCCTAACCATATAGAAGAATGCACCGGTAAATTTGAATTAGGTGACAGGGTATATGCATGCTCATCAAAAGCCGGCCATGGAAAAATTAATCTTATAACTGCAATGACTTTTTCTTGTAATGTATATTTTTATAAACTGGGTTTAGATTTAGGAATCAGAGTATTGGGAAAATATGCAAAACTATTTTATTTGGGCGAACCTACAGGCATAGATATCCCTGCAGAAAAAAAAGGCTTTGTTCCTACACCAGAATGGAAAAAAGCAAAAATGAAAATGATATGGTTAAAAGGCGACACTGTCATATTTTCTATTGGACAAGGGGCATTGTGGGTTACCCCTTTACAAATGGCAGCAACAATGACCGCTGTCGCAAATAAAGGAGTTTATTATAAACCTTATCTTGTAGAAAAAATAATTGATGTTGAAAATAACAATACTGTATATTCTCATTTACCGGAAACTAAGGAAAAAATAATTATTGCTGATAATGTATGGGAACAATTAAATACAGCTCTTATTAATGTTGTAGAAGAAGGAACTGCCAAAAGAACAAAATTTTCTACAATGAAAGTTGCTGCTAAAACAGGAACTGCTCAAAATCCTCATGGTGAAGATCATGCATGGGTTGTTGCTTATGCCCCTGCTGATAATCCTCAAATTGCATTAGCTGTTATTGTAGAAAATGGTGGTAGCGGCGGAATTATTTCTGTACCAGTCGCTAGAGAAATATTAAAAAAATATTTTAATATTCAAGAAGATGATGGGAATACAGTAAATCAAAAAGTTCACAAAGAAAGGTAACCATAATGTTTAAAAATATATCAATTTTCTCAAGAATTATTAAAAATATAGACTGGATATTTTGGATTTCGTTAATTTTTTTAACATCAATAGGTTTTGTTGCTATTTATTCCGCAAGTTTAAATTATGATAATCCTATGAAATTTATAACTACACAATTTGCTGCATTTATTATTGGATTAATAGGAATTATTTTCTTGGCAAGTTTTAACTATCAGTATTATAAACATTTTAATTCTTTCATTTATGCATTATCTTGCCTATTATTAATATCTGTTTTAATATTTGGAACTACTGTGAGGGCAACAAAAGGTTGGTTTAATTTTGGCTTTTTTTCTTTTCAACCGGTAGAAGTTACAAAAATAATGCTGATTTTAGTTTTATCAGCTTTTTTGGATAACCATTGGAAAGATATAAAAAAATTATCAATTTTATGTAAAGCTTTATGTATAACAGGCGGGCATATCTTTTTAATAATGTTGCAGCCTGATTTTTCTTCAACACTATCATATTTTCCTGTGACATTAATATTATTATATGTCACAGGAGCAAAATTAAGACATCTATTAAGTATTATATTATATGGATCCTTAGCAATGGGAATACCTCTTTTTGTAACATTTTTTAAATTGCAGCCTGAATTATTACGATCACATAAAATACTCAATTTTTTTGTCAATGCAACAACCGATTTCCAAAGTGCTGTACTAATTTTAGGCTCTATAATTATATTGGTTTTTTTGGTGAAATGGTTCTTAAATAAATTAAGAATTCCTGTTGGATTTGTCTATCCGATAATATTTTTATCAATTATTATAGCCGGTGCATTTTCATCAGTTGTTGTTGAGAAATCTTTAAAAGATTATCAAAGGAAAAGATTAATTGTTTTTCTAAAACCGGAAGTTGACTCCAGAGGAGCAGGATATAACATAATACAATCAAAAATAGCTATAGGCTCCGGAAAAATATTAGGTAAAGGTTTTTTTAAAGGAACTCAGACTCAATTAGGTTTTTTACCGGAACAAAGAACAGATTTTATATTTTCTGTAGTAGGTGAAGAAGGAGGATATTTACTTTCACAGTTAACTATCCTTTTTTACTTCTTTTTTGTATGGAGAGCATTAGTTATAGCACAACACGCCAGAGATAGATATGGATCTTTAGTTGCTACCGGAATTGCAACAATGTTTGCTTTTTATGGAATAATTAATATTGGTATGGTTATGGGTCTTATGCCTGCTACCGGGTTGCCTCTGCTTTTATTATCTTATGGAGGGTCTAGTATGTTTTCATCAATGATTGCTATTGGAATATTACTATCTATCCATTTAAGAAGATTTAATCAATATTAGTAATCTATTGATTAAAACCACTTTTTCTTTTTCATATACAAAATAATACCGGTGGTTGATGCCAGAATGAGAAATATTGCAAAAAACCAAGTTCCTGATTCGCCTAAGATTTTATATTCCGGGAAATGAACATTCATCCCATAGTAACTGGCAAATATAAGTATAGGCATAAATATTGTTGCTATTATAGTCAAAAATTTCATTATTTCATTTAGTTTTAATGTCGCAGATGACATATAAATTGCTATTAAAGAACCTATCATCTGTGAATTATAATTTATTGATTTATTTAATCTGTCTAGTTCATAAGTAATATCTCTAAAATAAGCGTAGTATGCCGGCTTTATATATTCATTGTTTTCTCTGGAGAAAAAAGAATATACATTTTTCTGAGGATCAGCAATTTTTCTCATAGATAATAAAACTTTTTTTAAATCAAGAATTTCTTCCATCATATAAGGTTTTGCATCTTCAAGAATTTTATCTTCTAATAAATCTATTTTGTTTGTAATTTTTTCCATAGTAAGTTCAAGATTTGCAACTACTTTTGAAAGTATATTATATAGCAAATTATCAAGACTTTTTAACTCTATTTGAGGTTTCAATCTTGCTTTTTGCATTAGAGTTTCCAAAAATTCTAATTCATCCGTATGAGCCGTTACCAAAAGATTTTTTCCTAAAAAAATATCAAGTTCATACATAGACTCTTCAAATTCAGCAAGATTCATAACTTTTAATCTAATACCATGAGTATTAACAAAAAGATAATTATCAAATTCTTCAACTTTTGGATTATACAAAGGAAATAAACAATCCTCAACAGAAAGTTCATGAAACTTAAAAGTATCTGTCAATAAAGCAATTTCATCTGTTGATAAATCACCTTTTTCCAATGTTAAATCAACCCATAAAATAGTTGGGTTTTCTTGATATATAGAATTAATTTTTTCAATATTTAATTCGTAGTTACAAACACCATCTTTTATATAGACTGCTTTTATCACTCTGTTACTCCGTTTCTATACTGTAAATCTTAGAACTGAATTCTACAAAATATAATTTTTTTAGTAAAGAAAAATATTAACTACTATTTGCAAAAAATCTTTAAAAAATATATACTTTTTCTAATCTTTGCTCTGCAATGGGCTAAGCTGTTATATAATTATAACAGAAATCCAAAAAGGGGGTGTGTAAAGCATGAGTTATGAATGTACTTTCATTTGTTCACCAGAATTAGATTCAACAAAAATCGAAGAGCTTACTTCAAAAGCTTCGAAAATCATTGAAACAACTGGCGGAACTGTCAAAAATCTACAACAATTAGGAAAAAAGAAACTAGCTTACAATGTTAAGAAATTCCGTGAAGGCATTTATGTCTATATGGAACTTAGCGGTAGTGGCAGTATGGTTTCTTCTTTGGAAAACTTTTTTAAAGTTAACGACTCTATTATAAGGTTTTTAACAATAAAAGTTGAACCGAAGAAAAAAGTTGTTGCAAAAAAAGCAGCTGAAATAAAAGTTGAAGAAGTAAAAACGGAGATATCTAATGAATCAACCGAATTACCAACTACCACAGCAGAATAGTGTTATTTTAGTAGGTAGATTAACAAGAGATCCTGAACTTAAAAGAACTTCCACTGCGAAATCTGTATGCAGATTTGACATTGCTATAAGCAGAAGATTTAAAGATGCTGCTACAGGCGAATGGAAAGATTCTGATCCAACTTATGTCCCAACAATTGTTTGGGGAGATCAAGCTGAAAGATGTGCTGACAAACTTAAAAAAGGTATGCCGGTTCATGTTGAAGGAAGACTTCAAACAAGTAGTTGGCAAGCAGCTGATGGAACAAAAAAATCAAGACTTGAAGTTGTTGCATCAAGAGTCCAATTTCTTGTAAGAATAGAACAACAAGTATCTAAAGTTTCAAATGTTAATAATGAAGCCGGAAATGAATATGTTTCAGATAATGATGTTGCTATAGATGATGAAGAAGTACCGTTTTAAAAATTTGGAGGAATAAAACAAATGTCAATAGAGAAGAAAACTGCCCGTCCTGCTGGTGCAAAACCTGCCGGAAAATTCAGAAAGGGCGGACCAATGAGAAGGAAAGTTTGCCGTTTTTGTACAGATAAAATTGAAATAGATTATAAAAATGTTAGCCTTTTAAGAGCATTTGTTACAGAAAGTGGAAAAATACTTTCAGGAAATGTTACAGGCACTTGTGCAAAACATCAAAGAGAACTTTGCCAAGCAGTGAAAAGAGCAAGAATGTTAGCATTGTTGCCATTTTCAGTAAACTAATGGAGGATTGTTGGAATGAAAGTTATTTTAAGATCAGATATAACAAATGTTGGAAAACAAGGTGAAATAAAAGAAGTTGCTGCTGGATTTGCAAGAAACTTCTTATTACCAAAAAAGCTTGGTATGGAAGCAAATTCTCAAAATCTAAAGATTTGGGAAAGAGAAAAATCAAGACTTGAAAAAGAAAGAGAAGAAATTATAAGTAATGCTAAAATTGTTGCTGAAAAAATAGAAAAAGATGTATTCTCTATTACAGTTAAAGTTGGTGAAAATGGTAAAATATTCGGTTCAATTACAACAACACATCTAGCAAAAATGTTTGCTAGCCAAGGTTTTGTAATAAATAAACATGATATTTTGTTACCGGCACCAATAAAAGAAGTTGGCAAACAAAGCATCAACATTAGATTACATCCGGAAGTAATAGCAAAAACAGAAGTCATGATTATTGAAGAAAAACATAAAGCTTAATTATTGTAAAAAACCTCAAAATTTTAATATTTTTAGTTTATAAATATATTTTTTGAGGTTTTTACTTTTTTGTAATATTTTATATAATTATATTGTTTATAATTTTCTTGCTTTTTAGTTAATTATTCACTATAATTCTAACCTACTTAATATAAACTTTAAGGATAACATGTCTAAAGATTTAGAAAAAAAAGTTCCTCCTCAATCAATAGATGCCGAAATGGCATTGATAGGTGCAATGTTAATAGAAAAAGATGCTATTATCAAAGCACTGGAATTAGTAAAAGAAGAAGACTTTTATAAAGAAGTTCATAAACAGATTTTCGGAGCTATCATAGAGTTAAATGATACTCAGTCTGTTGATGTGATTACAGTCAACAATCGCTTAAAAAATAATCCTATGTATATTGAGGTTGGCGGCAGCAAATATTTAGTTAGTTTAATGGATAATGCCCAAACTTCTGCTAATGTAGAATACTATGCAAACATTGTTAAAGATAAAGCTATTCTCAGACAAATATTAAATGCCGGTTCTAACATGGTTACTGATGCTTTTTCTGAGAATAAAACTTCAGAAGAAATTTTAGACAAAGCTCAGGCTACTCTTTTCAATATATCAAAACAAAATGTTTTAAATGATTTCTCAACTCCGGAAGAGCTTGTTGCTTCAACATTAAAAAAACTTGAAGCATTACATCAAGATAAGAGAGATATTCCCGGATTAAGAACAGGCTTTGATGATTTAGATAAATTAACTACGGGTTTGCAGAGAGCAGAACTTGTTATTGTCGCAGGAAGACCTGGAATGGGGAAAACAACATTTGCATTAAATATTGCTGAATATGTAGCTGTTACATCTAAAAAAGCTGTTGCGATTTTTTCATTAGAAATGGCAAAAGAAGCATTGATGATGAGATTCTTAGCTTCCTGTTCAAGAATCAACGGACAAGATTTAAGAAGAGGATATTTTAAAGCTTCAGATTGGCCAAAACTTACAAGTGCTGTTGATAAAATTGGGAAATCCCCTATATATATTTCAGATTCAACAGAAATGAACGGTGTTGAATTAAGAGCATCTGCCAGAAAGTTAGCAATGAAACTTGAAAAAAAAGGTAATCCTTTGGAATTAATAATTATAGATTATCTACAATTATTAAAAGATTCCGGTTCCGGTAAAAAATTTGAATCAAAACAAATCGAAACTGCTGAAATTTCAAGGTCATTAAAAGCTCTTGCTAGAGATTTGAATATTCCGGTAATTGCATTATCACAACTTTCCAGACAAACAGAACAGAGAGGCAAAGATAAAACCCCTATGTTATCAGATTTAAGAGATTCCGGTGCTATTGAACAAGATGCTGATATTGTTATGTTTGTTCACAGAGAAGGTTATTACAACAAAGAAGATCCTGACAAAAAAAATCATGCAGAAGTTATTATAAGTAAGCAAAGAAATGGTCCTACAGGAACAGTACCTCTCATATATGAGGGCGAATACACAAAATTTTATAATAGAGCAGCATCTACGGAGGAAGATTAATGAAGGAACAACCACCATCTGCCAAAAATAAAAGTATGCAAAATTTTTTCCGCCCAACCTGGGTTGAAGTTGATAAAAGTGATTTTCTCTTTAACCTGAAAAAAATCAAAGAATACTTAAAAAAAGATACAAAAGTTTTACCTATAATAAAAGCAAACGGATATGGACATGGAGGAATTGAACTTGCTAAAGAAGCAATAAAAGCAGGTGGTATTTATGGTATAGGAGTTTCCTCAATTGAAGAAGGAATTCAATTTAGAAAAGCCGGTATTAAAATAAATATTTTAGTTTTAGGAAGCGGATATCCTTTAGAACATTTATCAGTAGCCTCTTTCTGGGACTTAACTCCGACTATTTCCAGTTTACAAGGGTTACAAGTTCTATCTGGTTTATCAAAGAAATTTGGTAAAAAATTAGAATTTCATCTAAAAGTAGATACCGGTATGGGGAGAGTTGGTGTAATAGCTAGAGACAATGCATATGTAATATTACAAAAAATAGCAAATATGCCGGATATAAAAATGGTAGGAATGTACACTCATTTTGCCGTTGCTGATACAAACCTTTCATATACCCAAAATCAATTGGATTTATTTAATGAAGTTATAAAATATGCTAAACAATTAGGTTTGAAATTTTTAGCACATGCCGCAAATACAGCAGGATTAATCAGTAACAAGAAAACTCATTTGGACATGGTACGCCCTGGTATTGGACTTTACGGTCTTAGTCCTTTTGAACATACTAAATACAAAATGAAATTAAAACCTGTTTTATCTTGGAAAACAAAAATAGTCTATTTAAAAAAAGTTCCTGCGGGGTTCTGTGTAAGTTATGGCAGAACTTTTGTCACAAACAGAGCATCTGTTATTGCAACTGTACCTGTCGGATATGCTGACGGATATAGTAGAATATTATCAAATAAAGCAGATGTATTAGTAAGAGGCAAAAGATGCCCTATTGCCGGAAGAATAACTATGGATATGATGATGTTAGATGTTACCGGTATTAAAGGTGTCGGTATTGGAGATGAAGTCGTTTTAATAGGTACTCAAGGAAAAGAAACAATTAAAACTGAAGAACTCGCAAAATTGCAAAATACAATAAGTTATGAAATTACATGTTCTATATCAACAAGAATTCCTAGGATTATTGTTTAAATTAAATGATAAATAAAACTAAAATTATTATTAAAAAAAATGCATCTAAACCTTTTTCAATGATTGGTTATACAATTAAAGATTATATTAAAGGTGTCGGACATGCTACGCAAATTACAGCAGAAACTTTGTTATGTATATTTAAAGGTCAAATAAATATTAAAAATACAGTTATACAAATGGTTGAAGTAGGATATAAATCTTTCCCTATTATTATGCTTACTTCATTTTTTACCGGAATGGTACTTGCTTTACAAGTTGGTTCTGCAACATCCGGACTTTTTAATGAACCTGTATATATCGGTATGATAACCGGGTTTGCTTTGGTAAAAGAATTAGGTCCTGTTCTTACAGCAGTTGTTATTACCGGAAGAGTAGGCGCAGCAATTACCGCAGAAATAGGAACAATGAAAGTAACTGAACAAATTGATGCTTTGTATACATTAGGAACTAACCCTGTCAAATATTTGGCTGTTCCTAGATTTTTAGCTTGTATTTTAATGCTTCCTCTTTTAACAGCTTTAGCTAATATCATAGGTATATATGGCGGTCTTGTTGTTACAACAATGACTTGGGATATCCCATCAACTGTTTATATGGGTGATATTTTAAATGTAATGGATGTAAAAACTTTTTGGCATGGTTTTATAAAGTCTTTTTTCTTTGCCGCTATTTTGGTTATAGTTGCATGTCATAAAGGATTTAAATGTTCCGGAGGAGCTGAAGGTGTTGGTAAAGCAACGACTAGTTCTGTAATGGTTTCTATGATTTTAATATTAATATCCGATTACTTCCTGACAGATCTTCTTGTATCATTAAAAATTTCATAATTAACATTAAAATATTACATAAACCCAAAATACAACAGCTAAAAACAATGCTGTTAATTTCATTTTCCAGTTTCTCATAATCTTTCGTCTATATCTTTCTGCTAATATATTTAATTTCATGACTAGTCCTTTTTTAAATAATATTTTGATATAGTCTTTAGTAAATCACTTTGTTGAATTATTTCTATTTCTCCATCAACAGCAATAGAAATTTTCCCTGTTTCTTCTGAAACTATTAAAACAACAGCATCTGTTATTGAACTTAATCCTATACCTGCTCTATGTCTGGTTCCTAGATGTTTCACTTCAATTTCTGTACTGATTGGTAATACACATCCGGCAGAATGCAATCTTTCTTCATGAATGATTATTGCACCATCATGTATAGGGGATTTCGTTTGAAATATAGATAAAATTAATTCCTGCGATATTCTTGCATCAATATTAATACCTGTATCAGTATAGTTTTTTAAACCCATTTCTTTTTCTAAAACTATTAAAGCGCCTGTTCTTGATTTGCTCATTTCTATAGCAGCTTCTATAATTTCTTCTAAAAAACTTGTTTGTACTGGAGTGGCATGGTTATAATATGACAATTTACTTCCAAGTTTCGCAAGACCATATCTTATTTCACCTTGAAAAAC
>JAQVBD010000032.1 GCA_028690485.1 Endomicrobiaceae bacterium | reverse complement strand
TTGAAAATAAGAGTTATCAGTTTTTTTTGTTATAAAAGAAATGATTTTATTTTTATCCATTTTTAATTAGTAAAAAGTATTGTTCTTTTTGTCTCACATAATATATTAATTTTATTTTTATATTTATATACCAAATTATTCATAAAATCATTTATATATTATGAATGAACAAATGATAGTAGTAACTTGTTTAGAAATTATCGTTAAAAAATGATTTTAAATCTTTAGATTTTTTAATACTCTAAATATTTTAAAAATATGAATATTTAAATATTTAGATAAAAACAAAACAACTTTTATTTTTATAATGTTTATTCTATTAGTGTTTTTTATGAAAGACTGTAAATATATCAAATGTTCAATTATTGGCTTTAATATTTTTTTTTGTTTGTTTTTTGAAACACTTTTATCTATATTGCCAATTTTATAAATAAATGTATCTATATAAAACTTTTTTATTTCATTACTACAAAATTTTCTTTTCACCAATTCTTTTGTAAATGTTATAAAATTCAATAAAGCATCTATTCGTAATTTTTCGTTATTACTTGTTATACTTATTACTTGTTTTCTATAAATATAAAGTTCATAATTTATAAAAACAATATTTTTTGCATACAAAAAAGCTAAGGCTGAAAAAGGACAATCCTCTGAAGACTTTCCTTCATAAAAATAAATATTATTATCTTTTAATAAATTTGTTTTATATAATTTACCCCAAACAAATGCACCTGCATATCCTTTATACAATCTTTCGAGATCGTTATTAATATTATTTATTTTATGTATTGCTCTAATCTTTGCTGATTGATAAATATCTTCTTTCTGATAATAAAATTTATAACTAGCTCTAACAATATCAGCATCTGTTGATATTATTACATTATAAAGTTTTTCTAGGTAACCATTTGTAATCCAATCATCTGAATCTATAAATGTTATATATTTCCCTGATGATTGTTTTATTCCAACATTTCTAGTAACAGATAGTCCTTTATTTTCTTGAGATATTATTTTTATTCTTTTATCTATTTCTGAATATTCTTTTAAAATACTTAAAGAACTATCTAATGAACCATCATTTATACATATACACTCAAAATTTTTAAATGTTTGACTTAATATACTATCCAAACATTGTCTTAAATATTTTTCTACATTATATACTGGAACTATTATTGAAATTTTTAGCATTATATATTCCTAAAAATTTAATTTTTCATTATGTAACATAATGAATAATATGGAGGCATATTATTATGTGGAACAGTTCCACCTGAATCATTTGTTGTCCATGTATTATTAAACTCATAAGATGTACCTGGACTACCAACAGTGTTTATGCTATTACTAGATCCATTTTCACTATTATTTTGTACAGCTATAGTATGACTGTGACTTGGCATTTCTGCAATAATTAAAGTATGAGTTGCTTCTCCACTTGAAATTCCAACTGCATAGCTATTACCTGCTCCTAATACAAATCTATCTGTTAAGTTTGGGGTTCCATTTGAGCCATCACATAATACCCAACCACTGGGTATTTTATCAATTGCCCCAGACCAAATTATAATTGCTCCCTTTGGTACCATATAATATTCAGTGGTCCCTACTATTGATTTTGCATTATCACTATCAACTATAAAATGTTTATCACTCCCTATTGTTACTGAAAATTCAGCATTACTTTTAACAATTATATTTTCTGCCGTGTTTGAATGTAACGCATAAGGTACTGCTGTTAATTTTTCTCTAGGCTCCAATTTTTTGCCATCTATTTCTATTTCTAAATAATAATCTTTTGCTCTCCAATCTACTAACGAAACATCTGGGCTTAAAGTATATGAAAAAACACCGCTTGATATGGCTACAGATTTACTTCCTGATTCCCATTTTGCAGTCCCACCAGACAAAGCATCATATATTTTAAAATTAATACTTCTCGTGCCATTTACATCAACTCTATATTCTTTAACTCTTCCATTATATCTAATCTCATTAGGGACATCTGCATATATAATGTGAGATGCCAATAATAAAAAAATAAATATTACAATTTTTTTACACATAAAAACGACCCCTTTATAAATTTGAAAAGTTTTTTATATTTGAAATAATTTCAATTTTATCATCAACTATATTGACAATATGAAAACCATAGACATTTACAACTAATGTTTTATCAACTTTTGAAATTTGCTCATTCATTTGCCCTTCATAATGAACATGCCCATGAAACCAAATTAAAGGTTTAAATTTTTTTAAAAATTTTTCAAAACACTTGAAACCTCTGTGGCATAAATCTTCTTTATCATGAACACCAGCTATTGGCGCATGCGAAACTACAATTATTTTTTTCTTTTTTCGTCTTAAAATAAAATCAATAAAGTTTTTTATTCTAATTTTATCTTCAATTTTGTTTACTATTGCTGACATCTCTTTTTCAGAAAACTGAAATTTTCCCGGATTGTATCTCATTGAACCTTCAAAACCAACTATTATATAATCACCATATATTTCTAATCTTGCATGGAGATTAACTCCACCAATAATAAAATGGTCATCTTTTTCATATACTTTTGTGACTATTTTATCTAGATAATGTTTACTTTCACATTTATGTAAAAGAGGATGGTTACCTTCCACAAAAAAAAATTCTTTTTTTAAACTATCTACCAAAAATTCTAGATAATTTTTAGCTAAATCCCCGCAAGAAATAATAAAATCTAAATCTTTAAAAGTACTTGATTTTTTCAATATAAAATCTTGAAGTTGTATATCTTCTTTATCGGAAACAGCAAGAATTTTCATAATAAATACCGTATTTATTTAATATAGATTATTTTACTAGGTTTTTGACAATATCAGTAAAAACCGATGGTATAATATCAAAAAACTTTTTATCTTTATATTTTTCTATAAAATCATGAGCTGTAAAGTCAAAACCGACATCATGCCCAGCTTGCTGACTTAAAAAATATTTGTGTTTTTGTATCCAAACATATAAATCTGTGTATGTCCTATCTGAAAATTTTGATAATATTTTTTCTTCTTCTATTAACATAACTGCAGGTAAAAATCTTTTTGCATACCATGTATAAGATGCAAACATCATTGACCTTTTAGAAATTTCTCCATCATTATAATTTTGTTTAAAATCTATTATTTCTTGATGAAGTTTTGTATAACTTTTTAATTCAGTAACTTTTAAAGGTCTAATTAATATATTATTATTTAATAAAGTACTTTTTTCAAAAGCATATTCTTCAAGTTTAATAAGAAATCTTTTAGTTACTTCTGTATCAAAGGTATATTGTTTATCTTTAGAAAGTTCAAAATGAAATCTAACTTCCATAACTTCTGCATCAATATATTTGGCTTTAAATTCATTTTTTGCAACAGCTACTCTATGATGTCCATCTATTATGAAATAACTATCCAAAACTTGATAAACTTGTATTGGAGGAAGATTTACGCCTTGCTCCATCAATGATTTCATATAATCATATCTTGAACTGCCATCATCTCTTTTTGGCAGTAATGTCTCTGAAAAGTCAAAATATCTTCCTAAACTCCCAACTATGTGATCTATAGAAATTGCCTGAATACCTTTATTTTTTAATGTGTATGTCGGTAAATTTTTTTCTATAGATGTGAAATCAACTAAAACATTCTTTTTCTTACTTGCCATTTTTCCCCTACCAAAATAAAAAATATGGGTAGAGAGGGAATTGAACCCTCACGGCTCTTGCGAGCCTCAGGATTTTAAGTCCTGTGCGTCTGCCAGTTCCGCCATCCACCCATATCAATAACATTACCATTTATATTTCAAAAGGATTTTACCAAATTATTTTTATTTATGCAATATCAATGTGCTACATTAATTAGAATTGCCTTAAAATAAAGAAATATATATTATATGAATATGGACACATTAATTATTTCCAATTTTAAAGAAGAAAATCTAGAAAAAATATTAGAAATAGAAAACAAAATTTCTTATAATCAATGGACTAGACAAATGTTTCTAGATGAATATAATAATAAATCATCGTTTTTTAAAATTGCTTACATTCAAAACAATATAATTGGATTTATAATTTATCGTATTATTCTTGACGAAGCAGAAATTCTCAATATAGTAGTTGACACTCCATTCAGAGGAAAACATTTTGGTAAAGAATTATTAAACAATGCAATTACAGATTTTTTAAACAAGAACATCAAAAATATTTTTTTAGAAGTGAGAAAAAGTAATTTAGTTGCTATAAATCTTTATAAAGAATATGGTTTTAATGAGTATAGTATTAGAAAAAAGTACTATAATAATGAAGATGCAATATTAATGAAAAAAACTTTATGAATATAAAAAAATTTTTAAAAATACTACAAAATAACTCATCTATTATAGTTGTCAGCATAATATTATTAATAGTAACTATCATAAACTCCGTTATGTACATCGGATTACTTGAAGATGGTCATCACCATTTTTGGCAAGCATTAACTACTAATAATATTTTTCTTGGTCATGAAGGATTCAGTCTATTCCCATACAATTCAAGATATTTTCCAACTATTTTAGCTCATTTATCAGTAGGTATTCCTATTTATCTAGGTATCTTTTCTATAAAATATTTATTATTTATATTTACATTTGTATCTTACATTACACCTTTAATGATTCTACTTATTATTTATTTTAATATACCTCAAGATAAAAAAAGTGTATTTGAACTTATATTATTATCTTTTTTAATATGTTTAGTATATATGATATATCAAATTTGGACAGAAAATCTCATTACCGGATTATTTTTATGGGTTATTTTTGTAATATATTACTATGCAGATTTCAATAATTTATCAATATTAAATATTGTATCTATACTTTTATTTTCAATAATTATTATTAGCAGTCATCCCATGGTTGTTATTTTCATACCTGTATTATTAATCTTAGGAATAAAAAAGTATATAAATACTACAAAAATAAAATTATCACATAAAATTGTACTTATTGCCAGCTTTATTTTATTATTTTATGCTTTTTTATTTAATACATATTTTATAGTTAATCCAATTTTTCCTATGAAAGATTACTTTAGCTTTAAAATATTTCAAAATATAAATTTTATATTATTTTTTATATCAACTTTATTAATGTTATATATTTCATTATCAAGGAATGGAAATCAAAAATGTTACAATTGTAAAATATCATTTATTATACTTTGCTTTCTTATCATAAACATTTTAACTTTTAATGTCAGAACTTCTGTAGGTTTTACTTATAGAATTTTAGGATTTTATTCACCATTATTTTTTATTGTGCTAATATTAATATCCGAAAAATTAAAACTGGCAATAAACTTTATAAATATAAAAACAATAAATATAATATTGTGTTTCATAATTTTAATGAACTCTTTCTACTATGGAGCATCTTGGATGAAATATATAAAATCTCTTGAACAAGAAATTATTAACAGCCAAAAAACTAATATTACCGAAGTTATAAAATATAATATTTATCATAAATATTCATTACCATTTATTTTAATTTTTATACCAACTTTATCTAATAATAATAATTTACATAATTATCTTCCTGTTACTTTCTTTCAAGATAGTATGAATGAGATTATAAACAAAAAAGAAACTTTAAAAAAATTCAATATAGATATTGATAATATCATTAAATCAGAGAATTGAAATACAGACTTTTATACAAATAAATGTTATAATAATAAAATACATTAAAAATAGAGTGGTTATATGAAAAAAACAATAATTATTTTGTTAATTTCTTTTTTGATTTTAAATAGCAATACATGTTATGCTAATTATGATGGGTATAAATCTTACCTGAAAGGACTTTTTGCTTTAAAATATGGTAATATTGACTTAGCAATAGAAGAATATACAAAGGTTCTTTCTTTTGATAAAAATGCAATTTCTATATATAAAGAATTAGCTAATATTTATTGGCAAAAAGGAAACGGACAGAAAGCTCTGGAAATGACAAAAAAGTTACAAGAAATAGATGGAGAAAGCATTAAAACGAATACATTTCTTGGAACTTTTTATTTATCAGCAAATGAAATGGATCTTGCAAAACAATCTTGGGAAAAAATTTTAAAACTTGATCCAAAAAATGAAACTGCAACTGTTTATCTTGCTGCTTATTATTATTCAGATAACAAACTGAAAGAATCAGCAGATTATTGGAATAAATTTTTACAACAACAACCAGAATCATCTGAAGGTTATTTTCAATTAGGACTTGTACAAGAAAAGCTTGGGATGCTTACAGAAGCACTTGAATCATATAAAAAAGTAAATGAATTAAAACCAGAAGCAAGGGAAGCTTACCTTGCAAGAGCAAGAATATATGAGACAAAAAAGCAGTACAATCTTGCTGTACAAGAATATGAAAAATACATTGAAGTATTTCCTGATAATATATCAATTTTATTATATTTAGGTAAATGTTATTTTGAAGAAAAGAGATATTCTGATTCTGAAAATATACTAATTAAAGCTAAAAAAATTGCACCTAATAATATTACATTACATTATTTACTTGGTATGGTTTATGAAAAACAAGCAAACATTGATAAAGCTATTGATACTTTTGAATATATTGCTAAAAATGAGCCGACATCACCAGCATTTGCCAGACTTGGCTATTACTATGCTTTAAAACAAAATTTTAAAAAAGCTGAATTTTATATTAATAAAGCTATTGAATTAGAACCTTTTAATCCAGAATTTTTTTATCTTGCCGGATTAAATTATATAGATATAGGGAATTATAACAAAGCAAAACTATCTCTTGAAAAATCATTAACATATAAACCTGATTTTATTGATGCTAAATTCTATTTAGCAATGGTAAATGACAAATTAAATAATTTTACTGCTACAGAATTATTATTAAAAGAAATTCTCAAAGTACAACCAAACAATGTAAAAGTTTTAAATTATTTGGGATATAGTTATGCTGAGCAAAATATAAAATTAGATGAAGCCGAACAATTACTTAAAAAAGTTATAGAAATTTCACCAAATGATTCAGCTTTTTTAGATTCACTTGCATGGTTATATTATAGAACATCTAAATATCAAGAAGCTGAAAAGTATATATTTATGGCAATCAATACTGAACCTATATTGCTTGACTCAACATTATATGAACATTTAGGTGATATTAGCATTGAATTGAACAAATTACCTCAAGCTTGGCTTTCCTATGCTGTTGCAAGCGACATTGGATCTATTTCTTCTAGAAAAAAAATGAAATTAGTAGAAAACAAAATCCCGAAAGAAGATGTTAATAAAGTTGTAGCAGAAAGAGCTATACATAACTTTAGAAGAATAGTCGCTTTAAAAGCCGGATATAAATTAAAAATAAAAACCCCTCAATTAAAAACAAATTCTTTCTTATCTGTTTTATACGGAAATAAATTTGGCTTAACAGTGAATGTTGCGCAAAAATTTTCAATGCCGGCTTTTAGTATATTTTTTAATAATGGACAGATAGAATTCTCCCCTCAAGCAATAAAAGACATTTTACCTGATGATGTTATTGAGATGTTCAATTTTGCTAATTTTGTTTTATCAAAAGATTTTATAAAAATTCTCTATTCATCAAAAATAGTACAAAATGGAAATACATTAATATATTCAAATAAAGACTATGTAATAAAGATTAATAAAAAAACAGGAATGTTTGAAGAATTTACAAAAAATGGATTATTACAATTAAAGATATCTTCATACAAACAATTTAATAAAATTTCTAAAATTCCATCCAAACTAATTTTTAATTCTAAAAAAAATAAATTCAATTGTAGTATTATATTAACTACATATTCTTTCCCGGAT
This sequence comes from Endomicrobiaceae bacterium, assembly GCA_028690485.1. GTDB lineage: Bacteria > Elusimicrobiota > Endomicrobiia > Endomicrobiales > Endomicrobiaceae > Praeruminimicrobium. Next base: position 4,720 of record JAQVBD010000032.1, on the reverse strand, counting down.
AAAAGTGATTTCAATACAAAGGATACTGTCAGCAATGATAATAAAAGCTCCGGCAAAAATTAACCTGTATCTTGAAATTATAAATAAACGAGAAGACGGATATCATAATATAGAATCTGTTATGCATACTGTTTCTTTATTTGATACTCTTGAATTTTTGCCATCAGATACTATTGAACTATTTTGTAATGATAAAAATCTTCCTGTTGATAAAACAAATCTCGTTTATAAAACTGCTGTGAAATTTAAAGAAAAATATAATATTACTAAAGGTATTAAAATTAATTTAACTAAAAATATTCCTATGGGAGCAGGACTTGGCGGCGGCTCTTCTGATGCTGCTGCAACAATATCAGCCTTAAATAAATTTTGGAAAATTAATGCAAATAAAAAAGATTTAGAAATATTTGCTGCAACAATAGGCGCTGATGTTCCGTTTTTTTTAACAGGAGGAACAGCAAAAATTTCAGGAATAGGAAATATAGTTGACAAAATTCCATGTAAAAATAACTATTTTTTTGTTTTAGTTAAACCTAATTTTGGTGTTTCTACAGTACATGCTTATTCAAAAATAAAATTTCCGTTGACAAATCCACGCAAAATTAATAAAATTACTGAAGTTTTTAAAAATAGTTTTTTTTCAAAAGAAGATTTTAGGGATCTTGTTTTTAATAGATTTGAAGAATTTGTTTTTGATGAATATCCGGAAATATTAAAAATTAAAAATGTTCTTCAAAACTTAGGTTGTGTTAGCTTAATGTCTGGTTCAGGTGCTACTGTCTTTGGATTAATGTCAAATCAAGAAGAATTAAATTATGTATTTGATAAATTAAAACAATATAATTGGAATATATGGGCTGCAAGCTCATTTGAAGTGTATAACAACAGTGCATTTGGAGGTACAGTAAGATGACAATAACAGAAGTTAGAGTTTTTCCAAAAAGTGAAGAAAAGTTAAAAGCCTATGCCGCAGTTACTTTTGACAATGTTTTTGTTGTACACAACTTAAGAATTGTTAAAGGTGAAAAAGGGCTAATGGTTTGTATGCCTTCAAAAAAGAAAAATGATGGCACATTTAAAGATATAGCTCACCCTATAACCAATGAGTTTAGAAGTGAACTTGAGAAAATTGTCTTAGCTGCCTATGATAAAAAATTATCAGAAGCTCCTCAAGAACAACAATCTATATAAACTTTAATTCCGAGATAGTGTAAAGGTAGCACAAGGGAATTTGGATCCCTTCGTCTAGGTTCGAATCCTAGTCTCGGAGTTTTTATTTTTAATATATTTAATAGAACATTATGATACATATCATAATGTTCTATTTTTATTTTGTATAATATTGAGAAATTTATCTGGTTTAGATATAATAATTACATAAGTTTATTATTTGTCAAAATTTGCATAATATTTTCAATCAAAACTTTATAAAGACATCAATTCATATACTTACTTCACCTTACAAAATCCTACCAAATATAAGTAAGGAGGAACATTTGAAAAAGGATAAAGAGCAGAAGGAAGATATAAAATCAAAGGTATTAAAAATAAAAAATTTAGTTGATTACAATAAAGGTGCTGTTGTAAGTCATACCATAATAGAAAAAAAGACTGGTACAATTACAGTTTTTTCTTTTGACAAAGGGCAGGGACTGAGTGAACATAGTGCCCCATTTGATGCAATGGTAGAGATACTAGATGGCGAAGCCGAAATTACAATCGCAGGCAAACCTAATAGAGTAAAATCTGGAGAATCAATCATAATGCCTGCAAAAAAAATTCACTCGCTTAAAGCTATAAAAAAATTTAAAATGATATTAATAATGATAAAATCATAATCTAATATAAAAAGGAGAATTAATCATGTCATCTAAAAAAATTGCAATTATCATAGGAAGTCTTCGCAAAGAGTCTTTTAATAGAAAAATGGCAAATACCCTTATAACAATTTCTCCAACATCGCTAGCACTTGAAATACTAGAAATCGGCGGATTGTCAATGTATAATCAAGATCTTGATGAAACACCACCTACTGAATGGACAGAGTTTCGCAATCATCTTAAAATATTTGACGGTGTTCTTTTTATTACACCTGAATACAATCGTTCCATTCCTGCTGTAATAAAAAATGCAATAGATATTGGTTCTCGCCCTTATGGTCAAAGTGTGTGGAACGGGAAACCAGGAGCTGTTATAAGCGTTTCACCGGGAGCAATGGGTGGATTTGGGGCGAATCACCATTTGAGACAATCACTGGCATTTCTCAACATCCCGACTATGCAACAACCTGAAGCTTATATTGGAAATGCTGCAAATCTATTTGATAACAGTGGAAATCTTATAAATGAATCAACTCAAGAGTTTTTAAAGAATTTTTTGGATACATTTTCGAAATGGGTATACAGAATTTCTGTTAAATAATATTTTATTACCAAAGCTTGACTAACTGATTTATTCTCGCTCAAAAAATTTGGATTATTGACTTTAAAAAAAGACATATTATATATATGTCTTTTTTTACTTAACTATTAAAAATTAATATTTATTAATAAGCACCTTTTGGAAAGAAAACAACCCATATAGTTTTAAATAATATTATTATATCCATTCCGAAACTCCAATGTTCAACATAAAAAACATCAAGTTCTATTCGTCTTTCATCACTTAACAATGATCTTCCTGAAACTTGCCAAAGCCCGGTCATTCCAGGGAGAACTCTTAATCTTTTCTTGGAACTATTATAATATTTATTTTCTACCTGCTTTGCTTCCCATAAAACCAGTGGTCTAGGACCTATAAGACTCATATCGCCCTTTAAAACATTAAACAATTGAGGAATTTCATCAATACTATATTTTCTTATAAAAGAACCAATTTTCGTTATTCTTGGATCTTCATGTATTTTAAAAAACACTCCGCCTTCTAAAGAATTATCAACTTTTATATCTTTTAATTTATCATCAGCATCTTGAACCATAGACCTAAATTTATAAAAATTAAATTCTTTACCTCTATAGCCTTGTCTTACTTGTGTATAAATAACATTACCTTTAGTCTCCATCTTAATAAGAATAACAAGTATTGCCAAAAAAGGAAATAATAATAACAGAACTGTTAATGAAATAATAATATCAAACATTCTTTTCAGAAAATAATCTAGACCTGTCAAAGAATTTGAAATAAATTGAAATACCGGAACTCCTAATGTAGAATCTACAGTAATTTCCCCCCTGCAAATATTAACTTCACTAGGTAAAATTTTAAAAATAACATTGTTAGATTCTGCCCAATCATAAAGCGACAAAAGCTCATAATCATTTATATTATAATCAATAATAATAATTTGTTTTATCTGCTTTTTTACAATAAATACTTTGATTTTTTCAATATCTTCCAATTTTAAAATTAATGGGTAATAGAATACCTTATTTATAAAATTATTTTTAAAGATATCTCTATATTTTTTTACATTTTTACCTATCATTAAGATAATATTTCTTTTGTTGATTAACTTTAAAATATAACCAACAATTAATTTAAATATTTGTCTTGATAAAAACATAAAAATCAGTAAATTTAACCACACAAGAACAAATACCGTTCTTGAATAGTCTACTTTTATAATGAAAGATAATACTATACATGACAAAATAAATGAAGTTGAAAGTTTAAGAATTCTTACAAATTCATCTGCCGGCATAACAAAAAATGACTTGTAACTATTTGAAAAGTTAACAAATAACAACCATATTGGAATTATAAACCTTAATGTTTGAATATATTTTAAAATAAATAAATCATCTATTTTGGGATATGGAAAGAAATCAGCAAAAAGTAAAAATCGTAGATAAACAGATAGATAAACAGATAAAATTAATACAAAAGTATCTGCGATAAGTAAGCTTAATATAAATATAATTTTTTTCTTTGAAATTCTCATATTATATATATACCTCTATTCTTCACTTATTTTTTTATTTTTAAATGTACAAAAAAAGAAAGAAATATCCTCATTAATTTATAATAATATTTATTTATATAATACTTATCATAATATAATAAAAAAGATTTGTAAAAATGGTTTGATATTTTTTTCTTAGTATTTTCATCTTTACTCAACAAACCCGACTTATATTTATGATGTATAATTTCTATATTTGGATAAAAAACAATTTTATATCCTTTTTTTCTAAATCTTCTACACAAATCCATATCTTCTGAATACATAAAAAACTGTTCGTCAAAATAGCCAACTTCTTTTAAAATTTCATTTTTCATTATCATACATGCACCTGTTACAGCATCAACTTCATGAATTAATGAAAAGTTTTTATACAGTAAATGATATTTTGTGAAAAAGTTAAATCGTGGAAATATTTTTTCAAATCCTGCAAAGTAAAAAAACACATCTAATATACTAGGTTCTCCTCTGTGACATGCTTTATCAATTTGTCCATTAGAAAGAAGTAATTTAGGTGTTATTATTCCAATTTCTTTATTTTCTTCTAAATAATCGATTAATTCATCAACATTTGATTTATCTGTTAACTCCATATCTGAATTTAATAACATAATAAAATCTGCTTTCGATAGTCTTAGTGCTAAATTATTTCCTGCAGAAAAACCAACATTTTTGTCAGATTTTATTAAATTTACTCTTGGATAGCATTCTTGTAGCATTGAAACTGTAGCATCAGTACTTGCATTATCAACTACAGTA
>JAQVBD010000115.1 GCA_028690485.1 Endomicrobiaceae bacterium | reverse complement strand
AGGTGGAACAACAAGAAAATCTTCTAAGACAATGCTAAATAAAAAGAGAAAATTTTCTTTTTCAGATACAGATTTTGCAGCTGCAACAAAAAAATGGCTCAAAAGACTTTGGTTTACTAAGTAGATGCCTATTATAGTTAAAAAAATAAATTTCAATCAAATTAATGCCTTTATAAATTTTTCTTATAAAATTTATAAAGGCGATTCTTTTTGGGTCCCGCCTTTAAATTCAGAAATCAAAAAAATATTATCAGATAAAAATCCTTTTTGGCAACATTCAAAAAAACAACTTTTCCTGGCATATGATAATGATGGAAATATTGTTGGCAGAATTGCAGGTATCATAGATTTTAATTATATTGATTTTCAAAAAAACGAAATTGGATTTTTTGGTTTTTTTGAATGTATTAATGATTTAGAAGTTGCAAAACAACTTTTTAATGCTGTTAAAGAATGGCTGGCAGAAAATAAGTTACAGAAAATGATGGGACCAATGAATCCGTCAACAAATGATGAAGTTGGATTTTTATATGAAGGATTTAACAGCTCACCAAGAATAATGATGCCTTACACACATCAATATTATATTTCTTTAGCAGAACAATCAGGGCTTACTAAAATTAAAGAATTGTATGCTTATGATATACCTGTCGCTCTTGATGATAGAATGGTAAGACTTAATAAGGCATTATCTATTGTAAAGAAAAGAAATCCAAGTATTATCGTAAGAACATTCAATAAAAAGAATTTTAAAAAAGATTTAGCTGATGTTATGGAAATATATAATTCGGCTTGGGAAAAAAATTGGGGTTTTGTTCCTTGGACAAATGAAGAATTTGTATCAATAGCAAAGGATTTAGTGACTTTACTTGATGAAAATATTGTAATGATTGCTTGTGATCAAGAAAAGCCGATAGGTATGTTAGTTGCAGCACCTGATTATAACTTTGTTTTTAAAAAATTAAACGGGAAATTATTCCCGTTTGGAATATTTAAATTCCTATATTATAGAAAAAAAATCAAAGCTCTTAGACTTATGATAATGGGTGTAAAAAAGGAATATAGAAAAAAAGGTGTTGAAGCTTATATGGCAATAGAAGCTTTACGAAATGCTGTTAAATGTGGATACAAAGAGTGTGAGCTTTCTTGGATATTAGATGATAATATTATGACACAGAGAACTGCAGAAATGATGACAGGAACTCTTTATAAAAGATATGCAGTTTACGGGAATTAGAAAGAAATGAAAAAAATATTAATTACAGGTGGAGCAGGGTTCATAGGCAGTAACTTTGTTAGATATATGCTTAACAAGTATGATTATAAAATTGTTAATTTGGATTTACTAACATATGCAGGCAATATTAGTAGTCTTGATGATATAAAAGATAATAAAAATTATACATTTATTAAAGGTAATATTTGTGACAGTTTGTTAGTAGATAAAATAGTATCAGATGGTGTTGATATCATTGTGAATTTTGCTGCAGAATCTCATGTCGATAGAAGCATAACAAATCCGGATGTTTTTGTTAAAACTAATGTTTTAGGTACACAAAATTTATTAGAAATTGCTAAAAAATATAAAATAGAAAAGTTCTTTCAAATATCTACAGACGAAGTTTACGGGTCTTTGGGTAAAACAGGATATTTTACAGAAACTACTTCTTTAAGTCCAAACAGCCCTTACTCTGCAAGTAAAGCTGGTGCGGATTTATTAGTTTTAGCATATCATCATACATTTGGTTTAAATGTTAATATTACCAGATGTTCAAATAATTATGGTCCTTATCAATTTCCGGAGAAGTTAATACCTCTATTTATAACAAATGCTATGGATGACAAACAAGTGCCATTATATGGTGATGGTTTAAATGTTAGAGATTGGCTATTTGTTGAAGATCATTGCTCTGCTATTGATAAAGTATTACATACCGGAAAAGATGGAGAAATATACAACATCGGCGGTAATAACGAAAAAACAAATAAATATATTACAGATACAATTTTAAATTATTTGAAAAAAGATAAATCTTTAATTAGGTATGTTCAAGATAGATTGGGGCATGACAGACGCTATGCTATAGATGCAACAAAAATAAACAAAGAACTTAATTGGCAGCCAAAACATATATTTGAAGATGCCATAATTAAAACAATTCAATGGTATTTAGATAATAAATCCTGGTGGAAACCACTCAAAAATAGTTAAAAATTTATAAAGTTTTCACTTCAGGATGATATTTATTATTATAGTACATATTTAATATAAATATTAAATAAGAGAAAGATGTTTATATAAATATTATTTAAATAAATTTAAAAATGAAAACATTAGAAATCATTATTGTTAGTTATAATTCATTAATGTGGTTAAAGAAAACTTTAGATTCTTTAAATAGTTTTTATTTGCCGTATTCAAAATACAATATTATTGTTACTGTAGTTGATAATGCAAGTATTGATGCTACAGTTTCAATGCTGCAAGAATGCTATCCAAGAGTAAACTTAATAAAGTCTGACAAAAATATTGGTTTTTCTGCAGGAAATAATTTAGCACTAAGATTATCAAAAGCCGATTTTGTTATGTTATTAAATTCAGATATGGAGTTAACAGATAAATCAAATGTTGATGAATTAGTAGATTATTTAGAAGAAAATAAAGAAATTGGAATAATAACACCTAAATTACTTCTTTCTAATGGACAAATTGATAAAGCATGTCACAGAGGAGAACCTAGTATATTAGATGTGTTTTTTTACTTTGCAG
>JAQVBD010000114.1 GCA_028690485.1 Endomicrobiaceae bacterium | reverse complement strand
GCCCCTGCATGGTAAAAATAATTAATACCAATTTAATAGTTAATAATGCAACACCTCTTTTTGAGGTGTTTTAATTTTTTTAAAATATGGAAAACCAAAAAAATGAACGAAAAATTTTATATCTCGGAGGATTCTTGCACGACATAGGAAAGGCCGTACAAAGATCATCGACAGAACTTATAAATGAAAAATATTATGGATCTCACCCAGAACAGGGTTATAAATTTTTATTGGCCAAAAAAGAATTATTAAAAAATCATTTAGAAGAAGATGAAATATCGTTACTCCTTAAATTAATACAAGCCCATCATGAGAATGAAAAATATTTTTCAAATGAAGAAAATCTAGCTAATAAAATAATAGATAATAGAATTAAGTGCTTGGCAACAATTGTTTCAAGAGCTGATAATTTCTCTTCTTCAGAAAGGGATAAATCATCCCAAGAAATTTTTAATTGGAATAAACAAAAAGTTAAACCTCTTTATTCTATTTTTCAAAGAATTGAATTAGAAAAAGAAAATCAAAAAATGACTGATTTTTTTAATTTCGAAAAACTAAACTTCAACAATGTCTTCCAAAGAAATTATAATTCTGTTAATGATTTAAAAATACTAATTGAAGATTTTAATAAAAATTTAGAAGAATTATTAAAGAACAAGGAAATAAAAAATATTGACTACGGTCTAAATTATTTAATTTATAATTACTTTTGGTGCATTCCTGCGAACACAAAAGAAGATTATCCCGACATATCACTATATGATCACCTAAAAACCACTAGCGCAATATCAACTTGTATTTATGATTATCATAAGGAAAAAAACGAATTAGAAAATTACGAAAAAATATCAGATGATAGTATTCCTAGATTTAGATTGGTTTCCGGAGATTTTTCTGGCATACAAAAATATATTTTTGATATATCTAAGCAAAAAAGTTCTGGTAAAAGAATTAGAGCAAGATCTTTCTTTGTCCAAATGCTTCTTGAGGATGTCAAAAATATTATTTTAAAAGAATTTGATCTTCCAATATTTAATGTTGTTTTTCAATCTGGCGGGAAATTTTTTATTCTTTTGCCTAATACTAAAAATGTAGAATCTAGAATTAACGAAATCCAAAAGAGAATTAATAATGAATCAATAAATAATTTTAATGGAGAAATAGCTTTAAACTTAGGTCTTTCTGATGAGTTCTCTGGAAGAGGTAATGATATTTTAAGTTTCAAAAATTTTGAGGAAGTTTTAGAAAATTCGCTAGAAAATCTCTCTATTAAAAAAGAAAGTCCCTTATTAGATTATTTAACTAATGAAAAGAATGGTTTCACAATTAATCAAAATTTTGAAGGGAAATCACTATGCAATTTGTGTAGAAAATTTCCAAATGAAAAATCTAGTATTTCGTCATGTTTATTGTGCAATCAAGATATCAAAATAGGAGAAAAATTAACTGAGAGTGTTTCTCTTTTTATTTGTTTCTCTAACGAGGGGAAGTTTAAATTATTTGAAAGTCGTTTTGATATAGAAACAGAAATTAATAAAAATTATGATCTTATTATTGCTTTAAACCCTAATATCGAAAATATAAAATTAAATATTTTAGAAAATAATTTCATTATAAGCTATCTAGGAAATTACATATCGCAAAGAGATTTTGAAGAATTATCAATGAACTCATGCAATGATAAAAGTGGTAATGGAATGAAAATGCTAGGAATCTTAAAAGCTGATATTGATAATTTAGGAAAAATATTTTCCATAGGGTTAAATAGAGATAATAGCACTAATTATAATACCATTTCAAGGCAATCAACGATGTCAAGAATGTTAGATTTGTTTTTTTCAGGATACATAAATAATATTATTGAAGAAAATTATCCCGACTGTTATATTCTTTATTCTGGAGGAGATGATTTAGTAATCATGGGACCGTGGGATCAAATTATATCTTCATCTCAGAAAATTAATAATGAATTTAAGAGATATATTAATAATCAAGATATTACATTATCGGCCGGTATATTCTTTTGTAGCCATAATTATCCAATTTTTAGATCTATTCAAAGAGCAGAAGAATTATTAGAGGAAGCAAAAAATAATAATAAAGATTCCATATGTTTATTTGATCACTGTTTAAAATGGGAAGAATTTAATAAAATATATCCCGAGCATTTTTCTATGCTAGATAACTGGATGGAGAAAAATGATGTAAGCAATCAATTCATTAGAGGGCTATTAAATTATGGTAAGATGATAACAAACTCAAAAGAAAATAAAAACTTAATGATGTGGCAACCATATCTCGCATACAGCATAGGAAGAAATTTAGAGAAAAAAGAAGAAATTAAAGTCTGGACTGAGAAAATATTAGGAATGAATAAGGAATTAGAAGAAAATGAGGTTGCTTTGTTCAATATAATAAGAAATAATCTTTCTCTTATAGCGCAATATGCGCTATATAGAAATAGAAAATAAATATGTTTAATATAAAGTCTTATTCAGAAAATAATCAAATTAACCCTGAATTAATAGGAAAAGAAACAAAGGAATTGGCTAATGAAATTAATGGTTCTTATACAAAAATAAGGTCTTTCTATGGAGAATGTTTATCATATAAAGATCTTACATTTGAAGAAATTTCTATAAAGTTAAAACTTCTGGAGTCAAAAATATATTATGAGAAAGGAAGAAAGACAATATCAGATAGCTTTTTTAAGTTCTTAACTGATAGAATTAGTCATATAAAAAACAAAGAAGATTTTAAATACTTTTTGATGCATTACGAAG
>JAQVBD010000113.1 GCA_028690485.1 Endomicrobiaceae bacterium | reverse complement strand
ATCCCTTATCTCCCAACACTTTCGTTATCGCTGCTGTCAATGTCGTTTTTCCGTGGTCAACATGTCCTATTGTTCCTACGTTTACGTGTGGTTTTGATCTGTCAAACTTTTCTTTTGCCATTTTCTTATTCCTCCCAATTTTTTTATTGGTTGCAACATTTATTATTTAAAAACACTAGCCGAGGATGGGAATCGAACCCACGACCACCTCCTTACCAAGGAGGTGCTCTACCCCTGAGCCACCTCGGCAAACTCAGACTAAGATAGATATAAAAGCGGGAGACGGGAATCGAACCCGCATGGCCAGCTTGGAAGGCTGGAGCACTACCACTGTGCTACTCCCGCAGCTCAAGAAATGGGGGCGGATGGATTTGAACCACCGAAGGGCAAGCCCGTCAGATTTACAGTCTGATGCAATAGACCACTCTGCCACACCCCCATATTAAGAACTACCCAAAAAAAAGAACAACTCCCACATACTGAAAGGAGAGTTTAGCAAATTTTATATAAAAACTCAATAAAAGTCAACTACTAATTTATTTTGTATAATATTTGTATATTATATTTGTTAAATATCTATTTTTCAAGTATAATAATACAGTTAGATTTTATACATACTAAAGGGTTACATACATATATATAATGAAATTTAAAATAATTCTAATAATAACTATCATATTATCATTTGCTGCTATTTTTTGTGCAAAATTCACAAAAAATTTGATTGAAGATTTACCTTCAATATCCAATTTAGAAAATTACACTCCTAATATTGTTACAAAAATTTTTGATAAAGATGAAAATTTAATTTCAGAACTTTTTGTTGAGAGAAGAGTTCTGGTACCGTTAAACGAAATACCATTAAATTTACAAAATGCTTTTATAGCAATAGAAGATAACGATTTTTTTGACCATTGGGGAATTTCGACAAAAGGCATTTTGAGAGCTGCTGCAACAAATTTTCTAAAACGCAAAGTTGCTCAAGGCGGTTCAACAATAACCCAGCAATTATCAAAAACAATATTTCTAACATCCGAAAGAACTATTACAAGAAAATTAAAAGAAGTCCTTTTAACAATTCAACTGGAAAGAAACTATACAAAAGAAGAGATTTTACAACTTTACATAAACCAAATATATTTCGGAGCCGGCGGATACGGAGCAGAATCCGCATCAAAAATATATTTCAACAAATCTGTTAGGGATTTAAATTTAGCAGAATGTGCTCTAATAGCAGGTCTTCCTAAAGCACCAAATTATTATTCCCCTTTAAAAAGTATTGAAAGAGCAAAAAAAAGACGATCAGTTGTTTTGTCCAGAATGAAAGAACTAAACTTCATTACTCAAGAGCAAGAAGATGAAGCAAACAGTTATCCTATACCTGATAAAAAAAATAGCCCTGAACAAACTGCCGGCGATTATTTTATTGAATATTTAAGAATACTTTTAGAACCTAAATATGGAACAAATGTTTTACACAAAGGCGGTTTATCAATATATACAACTCTTGATATTAATATGCAAAAAGCAGCAGAAAAAGCATTAGCAGAACATTTAGATAAATTTGATGAACACCAATTTGCTGTTTTTGAAAAGGCAGGCATTGCACCTAAAAAAGTACAAGGTGCTGTTATGGCAATAGATCAGAAAACCGGTGCCATAAGAGTGATGGTAGGCGGTCGCGATTTTAAAGAAACAAAATTTAACAGAGCTATCCAAGCAAAAAGACAAGCAGGTTCTGCTTTTAAACCTTTCTTATATACTGCTGCAATAGATACAAAACAAATGACTCCGGCATCTCTGTTGGAAGATGAACAAATGGTATTTGTTTTTGACGGCAAAAACTGGAATTTAGTATCCAGAGATTTATCTTATGTTGAAATATTAGCAGAAAAAATGACAGATGAAGAATTAATAGACCCTATGAAAATTTGGTACCCTTCAAATTACGGTAATAAATACAGAGGTAACATTTTATTAAGAGAAGCTATCGCAAAATCAATAAATACATGCGCTATTGAAGTTATAGATAAAATCAGTCCCAGCAAAGTTATTGACTATGCCAGACAAATGGGAATTAAAAGTCCTTTAGTAAATTCTTTATCTTTGGCACTTGGTTCCAGTGATGTTACTCTGCAAGAAATGGTATCAGCAATTGGAACATTGGCATCCAGTGGCGTACAAACTGACCCTTATTTTATAGTAAAAGTTGTTGATAAAAACGGAAAAGTTTTAGAATCAAATATTCCTACAGAAAAAGAAGTACTAAATCCACAAACATCATATATAATGACGAACCTGCTTAAAGGTGTTGTTGACAAAGGCAGCGGATATGCTGCAAGAGAATTAGGAAGACCTTGTGCAGGAAAAACAGGAACTTCAAATGACAGCGTTGATGCTTGGTTTATAGGATACACTCCGCAAATTGTTGCAGGTGTATGGGTAGGATATGATGACAGAACTTCATTAGGTACTAAAGCTACCGGTGGAAGTATAGCTTGTCCAATATGGACATCCTTTATGAAAGAAGCTTTAAAAGGATATCCTATTGTAGATTTTGCACAGCCAAAAGGAATTGAATGGACATTAATAGACCCTAAAACGGGCCTTCTAGCATTAAGCAAAACTCCAAATGCATATCTTGAAGCATTTCTTGAAGGTACTGTCCCTCAAATGTATTGTAATCAAAAAGAGAAACTAGACAAAGATAACCCTGAAAGCAATGAAGAAAATGCTGAAGACGAACAAGAAGGTTATTAGTTATTCGTTATTTGTTTTAAAATAATCAAAAACATCTTT
>JAQVBD010000031.1 GCA_028690485.1 Endomicrobiaceae bacterium | reverse complement strand
ATTGGCCCCGTAACTTCGGGATAAGGGGTGCCTATGGCAACATAGGCCGCAGTGAAATGGCCCTCGTGACTGTTTAACAAAAACACAGGACTCTGCTGAAATCACAAGATGATGTATAGGGTCTGACGCCTGCCCGGTGCTGGAAGGTCAAGGGGAGATGTTAGCCGCAAGGCGAAGCGTTGAACTTAAGCCCCAGTAAACGGCGGCCGTAACTATAACGGTCCTAAGGTAGCGAAATTCCTTGTCGGGTAAGTTCCGACCTGCACGAATGGCGTAACAAAGAGGGCACTGTCTCAACGAAAGACTCGGCGAAATTGTGGTACCCGTGAAGACGCGGGTTGCCTGCGGCTAGACGAAAAGACCCCGTGGAGCTTTACTGTATCTTAGCCTTGAATTATGGAGTTGGATGCGTAGAATAGGTGGGACACTTCGAAGCATGGCTTTTGGGCTGTGTGGAGTGGCAATGTGAAATACCACCCTTTTAGTTCTGTGGTTCTAACTCTCAGGTTTATAACAACCGAGAGGACATGGTTAGGTGGGCAGTTTAACTGGGGCGGTTGCCTCCTAAATAGTAACGGAGGCGTTCAAAGGTACCCTCAGGACCAATAGAAATGGTCTGTAGAGTGCAAGTGCAGAAGGGTGCTTAACTGCGAGACCTACAAGTCAAGCAGATGCGAAAGCAGGAACTAGTGATCCGGCGGTTCAGTGTGGAATTGCCGTCGCTCAACGGATAAAAGCTACCCCGGGGATAACAGGCTTATTTCATCCAAGAGTCCATATCGACGATGAAGTTTGGCACCTCGATGTCGGCTCATCCCATCCTGGGGCTGGAGCAGGTCCCAAGGGTTTGGCTGTTCGCCAATTAAAGGGGTACGTGAGCTGGGTTCAGTACGTCGTGAGACAGTACGGTCTCTATCTACCGTGGGCGCAGGAAATTTGAGGGGGCTCGTTCTTAGTACGAGAGGACCGGAATGAACATACCTCTGGTGTTTCGGTTGTTCCGCCAGGAGCATTGCCGAGTAGCCAAGTATGGTTAAGATAAACACTGAAAGCATATAAGTGTGAAACTTGCCCCAAGATAAGATTTCCCTAAAGGTCACCCGTAGACTACGGGTTTGATAGGCAAGAAGTGTAAGTACAGCAATGTATTCAGCTAACTTGTACTAATCGACCGTTTGGCTTGGTCACATTCTCTAATCTAAGTGATTTTTTAATGTGAAAAATATGTAAGATGCTTTAGCCTATTAAGTTAATAAATGTTGTTCTTTAAATTATAAATATTTCTGGTGACTATACCTGTGAGGACACACCCGATCCCATACCGAACTCGGAAGTTAAGCTCATACGGGCCGATGGTACTTGCACCGCAGGGTGCCGGGAGAGTAGGTCGTTGCCAGATTCATTATAATCTGCAAGTGCTATTAATTTAGCACTTGCAGATAAAAGTTTTGTCAAAGACAGCAAGAACCTTTTAGAAGGTTTAATTTTATACAGTATACCTGTATATTCTTGCCGAGACTGAGTATATTATTAGCCTTTATTTTTTGCTTCTCATTCTCGTGAGAAGCTTTTTTTATTTTAAAACACTATGAAAAAAAATTTAGAAGTTACGACATATATTGGTTGTAAAGTTCTTTGTAAATATTGCCCTCAAGATAAGATTGTAAGAGCATATGATAACTTGAAAGCAAAAACAAATATGACTTTATCTGATTTTAAAAAGATATTGTCAAATGTTGATAAAAATGATACAAAACTTATATTTGCAGGCTTTTCAGAATGCTTTGTAAATAGATATGCAATTGATATGTTGATATATGCATATCAGCAAGGTTTTAAAATTGATATTTTTACAACAATGGTTGGTTTGACTAAATCAAAGATTTTAAAATTGAAAAAAGCTGAGGTTGGTTTTTATGCAGTTGCTTTTCATTTTTTTAAATCATCAGATATTGTTTTTAAAAAAGATAAGTTTTATGATATGGTTGAATTTTTTAGAAATAATATAAAAGTTAAAGTTTCTAAAATTGTTGAAGTAAGAAATGTTGTATCAAGAGCAGGGGCACTGTTTAAAATTAAGAAAAAAACAGGTAATATTGTTTGCCTTTGTAATTCTGTTTATCAGAATGTTGTTTTGCCGAATGGCGATGTTTTTTTATGTTGTAATGATTTTGAATTAAAGCATAAATTAGGTAATTTATTTGAAGACCATTATTCTTCAGATAAAATAGAACAAGAAAGAAAAAAGATATTAGAATTAATGAAACTTAAAGATTCAGAGATAGCATGCAGATTATGTGAAACTTCAGATAAATCTGATACTAAAGATCAAATAAAATTTGGAATAAATAAAGATTTTTTAAATAATAGTAAAAAAGTTCAAAAAAGAATAGAAGTTGTTAATAAATTGAAAATAAAGAAGGAGAATATATAAAATGCCAAATAAAAAGAACCAGACAGATGTGAAAGTTTTAGCAGACAAGTTTAAAGCAATGAAAGGTATGATAATGACAGAGTATCATGGTCTTTCAGTTAGTGAAATTTCAGAATTAAGATCAGAACTCAGGAAGTGCGGCTGTGAATATTTGGTTGTAAAAAATACTTTAAGTAAAATTGCTCTTAAAGAAGTTGGTTTGGAAACAGTGAATCAGTATTTTGATGGACCAACAGCAGTTGTTGTCGAATCAACAGATCCTGTTGAACCAGCAAAAATTGTTTCTGAATTTGCTAAAAAATATGGTAAGTTTGTTGTGAAAGCAGGATTGTTAGATGGTAAAATTTTAGGAGCAGCAGAAATTAAGTCATTGGCATCTCTTCCTTCAAAGGAAGTTCTTATTGCAAAAATGCTTGGAAGTATGATGTCTCCAATTTCAGGATTTGTTAATGTTTTGCAAGGAACAACCAGAAATTTAGTATATGTTTTAAATGCAATTAAAGAAAAACAAGTAAATGCTTAAAATAAAAAAATAATATAAAAAAGTGGGGGATTAGTAAAATGGCAATGTCAAAAGATCAATTAATCGAAGAAATTTCAGCTATGACAGTTTTGGAAATGGCAGAATTGGTAAAAGCTCTTGAAGAAAAGTTTGGTGTTTCAGCATCAGCACCAGTAGCAGTAGCAGCAGTTGCAGGCGCAGCAGCACCGGCAGCAGCAGAAGAAAAGACAGAGTTTAATGTTGTTTTAACAAATTCAGGTGCAAGTAAAATAAATGTAATTAAAGTTGTTAGAGAAATTACAGGACTTGGATTAAAGGAAGCTAAAGACTTAGTTGATGGAGCTCCAAAAACAGTAAAAGAAAATGTTTCTAAAGCAGATGCAGAAGAAATGAAAAAGAAACTTACTGATGCAGGTGCAGCAGTTGAGCTTAAGTAATATCAATAAGTTAAAAAATGATTGTAAAATTAATATAAAATACTTGACAAAAGATAATTATTAAGTATAATAAATACTTAATTTTATCTTTTTGTCAAAATAAAAATAATGGATCTATAAGTAATGAAAAGAGTTAACTTTGGAAAAATAAGTTCACCGATTGATCCACCTTTACTGCTTGGCATGCAGAAAAATTCATTTGCAGATTTTCTTCAGATGGATATAGACCCTGAAAAGAGAAAATTTCAAGGTCTTGAAGGTGCTTTTAGAGATGTTTTCCCTCTGACAAATTCAGATGGGAGTTTAATTATGGAATATATCTCCTATAGTTTTGGAGAGCCAAAATATTCCGTAGAAGAATCTATTGCTAGAGATGACACATTTTCTTCTTCATTAAAAATAAAATTAAGATTACTACATAAGAAAGAAGATGGTAAAGTTAAAGAACTTTCTGAACAGGAAGTTTATTTTGGCGATATCCCTTTAATGACTGATACTGCAACATTTGTTATAAATGGAGCAGAAAGAGTTGTTGTTAGTCAGATACATCGTTCCCCTGGAGTAATTTTCGAAGAGGACGAAGAAAAAAAGGTTACTGTTTTTGGTAAACCTTTATATTTCGCAAGAATTATACCTTACAGAGGTGCATGGGTTGAATTTGAATTCGACCAAAATGGTCTTTTGTTTGTTAGAATAGACAGAAAGAGAAAAATACTTGCTACTACACTTCTTAGAGCTATTGGTTTTGAGAATGATAGTGATATTTTAAATCTTTTTAAAGAAACTAAAGAAGTATCTTTAGATACACCAGCATCAGCTTTGGCAAATGAATGTCTTGCTGATGATATTTATGATAAAGCTACTGGTGAAATTCTTTTTGATGCAGGTAAAGAATTAACTGAAACAGCTATTGAAAAGATGAAAGCTAAAGGTTTAACATCTGTAGTTGTTCTTAAAGATTCTACGATTTTTTTAACATTGAAAAAAGATACTGTTAAAACACAAAAAGAAGCCGTAAATCATATTTATAAAGTATTAAAAACACAAGAATTTATAGTCCAAGAGAGAGCTCAAGGATTTTTAGATGAATTATTGTTTAAATCTGTTAGAAGATACGATTTTACAGCTATCGGAAGATATAAAATTTTAAAGAAGCTCGGACCAATTTATAATTTTTATAAAAATCATTTCAAATTGACAATTCCGGCAGATAACAAAAGAACAGTTGCAAGAGAAGATCTTGTTGCAACAATAAAATATCTTTTGATGATTTATAATGGGGAAACGGAATTTGAAGAAAATGGTGAAAAAATAAAGTTAGGTTTAGATGATATAGACCATTTAGGTAATAGAAGAGTAAGATCTGTTGGTGAATTACTTGAGAACCAAGTAAGAATCGGACTTGTTCAAATGGCAAGATTAGTAAAAGAATATATGAACAATCAAGATAAAGCAACAGTAACACCAAGATCACTTATAAATATTACTCCTTTTGTTGCTCAAATAAGAAAATTTTTCGGAACTTCACAACTTTCTCAATTTATGGATCAGATTAATCCATTGGCAGAACTTACACATAAGAGAAGACTTTCTGCACTAGGCCCTGGAGGTCTTAACAGAAAAAGAGCTGGATTTGAAGTTAGAGATGTACATTATACCCATTATGGTAGAGTATGTCCTATTGAAACTCCGGAAGGACCAAACATTGGTCTTATAACATCATTGTCTGCTTATGCAAGAGTCAATCAATATGGTTTAATTGAAACACCTTATAAAAAAGTTGAAAATAGTAAAGTTACAGATAAAATTGATTATATGACAGCAGATACTGAAGATGAATTCTTTGTAGCTCAAGCAAATACACCTATTGATAATAGCGGTAAATTTTCTATAGATTCTGTACAAGGAAGACATTGGAATGACTTCTTGTTTAAATCTCCAGACAAAGTTGATTATATGGATATTTCTCCAATGCAGGTTGTTTCTGTTTCTGCAGGTCTTATTCCTTTCCTTGAACATGATGATGCAAATCGTGCACTTATGGGATGTAACATGCAAAGACAAGCAGTACCTCTTCTTGTTACAGAACAGCCATTAGTTTGTACAGGTGTTGAAGATAAAGTTGCAAAAGATTCAGGTGTTGTTGTATTGTCAAAAATAGATGGAGAAGTAGTTTCTGTTTCTTCTGACGAAATTATAGTTTGGAGTGAGAAGAACGGTATAAAAGAACATAGATTAAGTAAATATTTAAGATCTAACCAAGATACATGTATAAATCATATTCCAATAGTAAAAGTTGGAGATAAAGTTAAAAAAGGTGATATAATAGCTGATGGTCAAGCAACTAAGAATGGACAGTTATCTTTAGGCCAAAATCTTCTTATCGCTTTCATGCCTTGGGACGGATATAATTTTGAAGATGCTATTTTGTTATCTGAGAAATTAGTGCATGATGATAAATTTACATCAGTTCATATAAGAGAATTTGAGACTGAAGCAAGAGAAACAAAAGGAAGACCTGAAGAAATAACAAAGGATATTCCAAATGTTGGTGCTGAGGATCTTTTAAATCTTGATGAAGATGGAGTTATCAGAGTTGGTGCAACAGTTCAAAGAGGAGATATTCTCGTCGGTAAAACTGCACCAAAAGGTGAACAACAAACAACTCCTGAAGAAAGACTTTTAAGAGTATTGTTTGGTAAAAAAGCAGAAGATGTTCAAGATGTTTCTTTAAGAGTTGACCCGGGAACAGCAGGTAAGGTTTTGGGTGTAAGAACTTTTGTAAGAAGGGAAAAACTTTCTGAAAAAGAAGTTAAAAAGAAACAAGATGAAGTGTCATCAATATATAAAGCAGCAAAATCTAAATTAGAAAAAGAGAAGAAAGAACTTTTAGATAATGCAAGTAAATCTGAAAAGAAAAAAATTGAAGATTTATACTTAGCAAAAGAAGAAATTCTTAAACAAAATTACGAAAAAGATAAAGACAGATTTAAAAAAGGTGATGAATTACCGGTATCTGTTAATAAAATCGTAAAAGTTTATATAGCTGCAAAATTGAAAGTTCAAGTTGGAGATAAATTAGCAGGAAGACATGGTAACAAAGGTATTGTTTCAAGAATACTTCCTGTTGAAGATATGCCAAGATTACCAGACGGAACACCGGTAGATTGTGTGCTTTCACCACTTGCTATTCCATCGCGTATGAATGTAGGTCAGCTTTTGGAATCTATGTTAGGATGGGCAGGTAAAGTATTAAATACACAAATGGTTACCCCTGTGTTTGATGGTGCCAGCGAAGAACAAGTAAAAGAACAAATAAGAAAAGCAAAAGATATGCTTTTAGAACAAAAGAAACAAGAATTCGAAAAGAGAGGAATAAAAGGGACAGAACTTTTAGAAGCTCTTGAAGAATACAAACTCAAGTATTTGCCAACAGATGATTGCAGAGTTACATTGTTTGATGGTAGAACCGGAGAAGCATTTATGGAAAAAGTAACCATAGGTGTAATGTATATGTTGAAACTTAACCATCTTGTTGAAGATAAAATGCATGCAAGGTCAACTGGTCCATATTCTCTTATTACAAGACAGCCACTTGGAGGAAAAGCTCAATTTGGTGGTCAAAGATTTGGAGAAATGGAAGTTTGGGCAGTACAAGCTTACGGTGCAGCTCATGTGTTGCAGGAATTCTTAACTGTAAAGTCAGATGATGTTGAAGGTAGAGTAAAGATGTATGATTCTATCATTAAAGGAGAACCTATATCTGAGCCGGGAATACCTGAATCATTTAAGGTTCTTGTCAACGAATTAAAAGCTTTGGGGTTAAGTGTAGATCTTCTAAAGAATAATGTAAGTAGCAGAGAAGAACAAAAATAAGATAATATAGAAGGGCAACTATAAATGAGTATAAAAAATAATTTAAAAAATTCAAAGAAAAAGCAACAAAATCTCAATTTTGCAGATTTTGATGCTGTAAAATTAACAGTTGCAAGTCCAGATGATATCAGATCTTGGTCTTATGGCGAAGTTAAAAAACCAGAAACAATTAATTATAGAACTTTTAAGCCTGAGAGAGACGGTTTATTTTGTGACGGTATTTTTGGACCTACAAAGGACTGGGAATGCCATTGCGGGAAATATAAATACATAAAGCATAAAGGAACAATCTGTGACAGATGCGGAGTTGAAGTTACAGAAGCTAAAGTCAGAAGAGAAAGATTTGGTCATATAGATTTAGCTGTACCGGTTGCTCATCCTTGGTTTTTAAAGAAACCACCTTCAAGAATAGGTATTTTGCTGAATATGAAAATATCAGATCTTGAAAAGGTTATTTATTATACAAAATATGTTGTCACTAATACTTTAAGAGATTCTTCAAATCTTGTTCCTTTTTTACATAAAGGAGCTTTGTTAAAAGAAGAAGAATATAATTTATTCCATTATGGAATGAATAGTGCAGTTGTTAAAGAAGAACTAAAAAGTGTTTTTGATGGTATAGTTGTAGAAGAAATTGAATACGACAGTGACGAAAAAAACCTTAAAAAACAATTAGAAAAATTAGTTAAAACAATGGCAGATTATGGTGTAGAAAAGAAATCTGATGTTGTTAAACAAATTGCAGAAAATATCTTGGAAAAAGGTTGTAAATATTTAAAATGTTATTTTAAACCTCATTCAATATATTTTTACGATGTTGAAGGTTCTCAGAAATCAGAACTTAAGAAAATATTAACTGCTACTTTTGAAAAAACTCCGGAAGTTTCAATAACAGAACCGGACAAAAAAGTAAGATTAGAATTTTTTGATTTAGAAAAAGAAAAATTATTTAATGAATTGAGAAAGAATACAGAAGGTTTAAAACCTTTTGACGGCAAACTTAAAGTTGACGTTTTCAGAATGGAAATGCCAATGCTCAAAACTTTTTCAAAGCCAGAAGCTCCTATTTTGCTTGAAGAAAGTGATGTTAAAAAGTTCCAAACAGGTTTTGGTGACAGCTTAAAAGTAGATATTGGTGCTTCAGCTGTTAGAAAACTTTTGGAAGAACTTAACTTAGAAGAAGAACAAAAAAATATACAGCTTGAAATTTCAAAAATAACTTCAGATGCTGAAAGAGCAAGACTCATAAGAAGACTTAGAGTTGTAGAAGGATTTAAAAATTCTGCTACAAGACCTGAGTGGATGATTCTTACAGTTCTACCTGTAATTCCACCGGATTTAAGACCTTTAGTTGCTCTTGAAGGTGGTAGATTTGCAGCATCAGATTTAAACGATTTGTACAGAAGAATTATTAATAGAAACAACAGATTAAGACATATAGAACAACTTAAAGCTCCAACTGTGATGATCAACAATGAAAAGAGATTGTTACAGGAAGCAGTAGATGCTTTAGTTGATAATGACTCTATGTCCAGACCTGTAACAGGTGCAGGAAACAGAGTTTTAAAATCTTTATCTGATACTTTAAAAGGTAAACAAGGAAGATTCAGACAGAACTTACTTGGTAAAAGAGTTGACTATTCAGGAAGAAGTGTTATCGTTGTTGGTCCGACATTAAAACTTAACCAATGCGGTATTCCTAAAGAAATGGCATTAGAATTATTTAAGCCGTTTATTATCAGAGAACTTATTAACCAAGAAGGTGCAACATTAAAATCAGCAAGAAGAATATTAGAAAGAGGGGATGTTAAAGTTTGGAGTATATTGGAAAAAGTTACAAAAGATCATCCAGTATTATTGAACAGAGCTCCAACACTCCACAGACTCGGTATTCAAGCTTTTGAACCGGTTTTAGTTGAAGGAAAATCAATACAATTGCATCCATTAACATGTACAGCTTTCAATGCAGACTTCGATGGTGACCAAATGGCAGTGCATGTTCCTATATCAATAGAAGCACAGCTTGAAGCAAAGATGCTTATGATGACAACAAAGAATATTCTTTCTCCATCATCTGGAAAGCCTATTACAGTTCCAGGGCAAGATATCGTTTTGGGCAGTTGTTTTATGACAAAAGAAAAGAACGGTGTTCCGGGAGAAGGCAGTATATTATCAGGAGTTGCAGAAGTTATCAGTGCTTATCAGCATGAAGAAATAGATTTACATGCAAGAATTAAAGTTGCAGGTATAACTACTTTAAGAGATCCAAAACTTAAAGATAATGAACAAAAAGATGTAACAAAATGGAAAAATAATAAAGATGAAGCTCCAGGATATACAACAGTAGGCAGAGTAATATTTAACGAACATTTACCAAAGAATGATGATGGTTCTTATGCTTTAGGTTATATAAATAAAGCAATGAATAAAAAAGAACTTGTCAACATAGTTGATACTTGTTTTAAGAAATTAGGTCAATATAAGACAGTTATTTTGTTAGACGAAATTAAGAAACTCGGATATAAATATGCAACACTTGCAGGTATCTCAATTTCTATAGATGCTATGAAAGTTCCGCCTAAAAAGAATCTTTTAATTAAAGAAGCAAAAGCAAAAATTAAAGAAATTGAAAAACAGGCAAAACTTGGTCTTATTACAGAGAGTGAAAGATACAATAAGATTATAGATATCTGGACAAAAGTTACAGACGAAGTTGCAGACATAATGTTTGACGAAATGAAAAAAGATGAGTTAGAAGATTATAAGCCAAATACAAATAGATTTAACTCAATATTTATGATGGCAGATTCTGGTGCTAGAGGTTCTAGACAACAGGTAAGACAGCTCGCAGGTATGAGAGGTCTTATGGCAAAACCTCAGAAGAAACTTTCCGGTGGTATTGGTGAAATTATTGAAACACCTATTTTATCAAACTTCAGAGAAGGTTTATCTGTGTTGGAATATTTCTTATCTACTCATGGTGGTAGAAAAGGTCTTTCTGATACAGCTTTGAAAACAGCAGAAGCCGGATATTTAACAAGAAAGCTTGTTGATGTATCTCATGATGTTGTTGTTAGAGAGTATGATTGTAAAACACCTAACGGAGTATTTATTGGTAATTTACAGACAGGCGATGAAATTATTGAAAAGATAGACGAGAGAATTTATGGTAGAGTAGCTCTAGACAATGTCGTTGGTATTATCCAATCAGGTGATGATATTAAAGAAGAACTCATTGTTAAAAGAGGCGAAATGATAACTGCAGAGAATGCTAAAAAGCTTCTTGAAGCAGGTATTGATAAAATAGGTATTAGAAGCGTATTAACTTGCGAAGCAGACCACGGAGTTTGTGCAAAATGTTATGGTTTAAGTCCAGCAACCGGAAAATTGGCAGAAGTTGGTGAAGCAGTAGGTGTTGTTGCTGCTCAGTCAATCGGTGAACCGGGAACACAGCTTACACTTAGAACTTTCCATATCGGTGGAACTGCAAGCAGAGTTGTACAGAAATCTGAAATTTATGCAGAAAAAGACGGAACAGCAGATTTTTATAATTTGAAAATAATTAAAAACAGAAACGGAGAAACTTTAGTTGTAAGTAGAAATACAGAACTTGTATTTACAGAAACTTCTCCAAGAAGAAGACAAGTCTATAAGATTCCTTATGGCGCAATTATAGAAATAAAAGATGGACAAGAAATTAAATTAAAAGAAGATAAAAAGCATATTCTCCTTGTAAAATGGGATCCGCATTCAAAGTCTATTATCTCTGAATATGATGGAAAACTTAAGTTTGTAGGTGTTAAAGAAGGTATAACATTACAGAAAGAAAAGTCTAAAATCACCGGTCAGATTGAAAGAATGATTATTGAAGACAGAACAAGAAAGAATAAACCAAAATTTGTAGTTGAAAAAGATGGTAAAACAGTAGTAGAATATCCTTTACCGGTTGGTACAACACTTGTTGTAAAGAACGGTGAAGATATAAAAATAGGTGACGTCTTGGCTAAAATTCCACAAGAATTTTCAAAGTCAAAAGATATTACCGGTGGTCTTCCAAGAGTTGCAGAATTATTTGAAGGAAGAAAACCTAAAAATGTTGCAGTTGTATCAGAAATTGACGGTATAGTTAAATTTGGTGAAGCAACAAAGAAAGGCGCTTTAAAAGTTAAGATTGTTGATCCAGATACAAAAATGGAAAAAGAATATACAGTTCCGCTAGGCAGACATTTGGTTGTTTATGAAGGTGACAAAGTGGAAGCCGGCGAAGCTCTATCAGATGGTGCAGTAAATCCACATGATATTCTTAAAGTTAAAGGACCAAAGGTTGTTCAAGAATATTTGGTAAATGAAATACAACAAGTTTATAGATTGCAAGGAGTTGCAATTAACGATAAACATATTGAAGTTGTAGTAAGACAAATGCTATCAAATGTTAGAATTGTAGAAGCAGGAGATAGTAAGTTCTTAAGTGGTGAAATTATTTCAAGATATAAATATGAACATGAAAGAAAAGCTATAAAAGAAAAAGGTGGAAAAATGCCTGTTGCACATCCTGTTCTTTTAGGTATCACAAAAGCTGCTCTATCATCAGATTCATTTATATCTGCTGCAAGTTTCCAAGAAACAACAAGAATTTTAACAGAAGCAGCAGTTTCTGGGCAAATAGATACTCTCAGAGGGTTGAAAGAAAATGTGGCAATAGGTCATTTGATACCTGCTGGTACTGGTCTAAAGCCTTTGGTTGAGAAAAAATAAATTAATATAGTTTGAGGGAAGAAAATGCCAACAATTAATCAGTTGATTACAGACGGAAGAAAAAAGGTTATACAAAAGACTAAATCACCAGCTTTGAAAAGCTGTCCACAAAGAAGGGGAGTATGTACAAGAGTTTATACAACAACTCCAAAAAAACCTAACTCAGCTTTGAGAAAAGTTGCAAGGGTAAAATTGACATCAGGTTATGAAGTAAGTTCATATATACCGGGTGTTGGTCATAACTTGCAAGAGCATTCAATTGTTCTTATAAGAGGCGGAAGAGTAAAAGATCTTCCGGGTGTAAGATACCATATTGTTAGAGGAAGTCTTGATTCAACAGGAGTAGAAGGAAGAAAACAATCAAGAAGTAAATATGGTGCAAAAAGAGTTAAAGCAGCTGCAGCAAAAAAATAATTAAAAAAAGTATAGAGGAAAGAAAATATGCCACGTAAAGCATTGAAGCCAAGAGAAAAAAGAGGAATGCCGGAAGGAGATTCTATTTATAATTCAGTTTTGTTAGCAAGACTTATTAATAAATTAGATCATAGCGGTAAAAAAAGTATAGCAGAAAAAATAATTTATAAATCATTTGAAATAATAAAAGAAAAAATGGGTGAAGATCCATTAGTAGTTTTTAACAGAGCTATTGAAAATGCAAGACCATTACTCGAAGTTAGACCAAGAAGAGTTGGTGGAGCAACATATCAAGTTCCAATGGAAGTTCCATTAGTAAGATCAACTACATTAGCAATGAACTGGATCATGGAAACAGCAAGAGCTAAGACTGGTAAACCAATGTGCGAAAAACTTGCACAAGAGTTTATGGATGCAAGCAAGAAAGAAGGAACTGTTATGAAGAAGAGAGAAGATAC
>JAQVBD010000112.1 GCA_028690485.1 Endomicrobiaceae bacterium | reverse complement strand
AAAGTTTACAAAAAAAAAAAAAGATTGTCAATAGATATTTAAGTAAATTATATTTATTTGTTTAAATTCTATCTCTATCATCACTAATAATTGCAATATAGTACAACTAATAAACATTAATTGGTATTATAATTTGTTATAAAATTAATGTGCTTTTGTATATTGAAGAGCTTATGTTTTTTATGAAAGTATATTTGTCAAAATCATGGTATTATATTTATTGCAAAAAATCTTTATTTTTTTTATAATACATTGATTGTTATTGAGGTTTTATTGATTGTAGCAATCATTGCTACAATTTTTTTATATATTATAAAAATTATATAATAGGAGTATTAAAATGGGAAACATTCAAAGGCTTTTGATTTTGATAAAACCAGACGGAGTAAAAAAATCTTTAACTGGAAATATCTTAACAAAACTTTCAGAGGCAAAACTTACAATTATTGGTGCCAAAGCGGTAAAAGTCAGTAGAGAGTTAGCTTCCGAACACTACAAGCAACTTCAAGATAAACCTTTTTTTGGAGAACTTATAGATTATATTCAAGGCAAGATGTATGGCGCTCCTTATGACAGAGTATTTGCATTTGTATATCAAGGAGAAGATGCTATTGCCAGAATGAGAAAAATAGCAGGTGCAACCAATCCGGAAGAAGCTGATGCAGTCTCAATTAGAGGGGCTTATGGAAGAATAACAACAAAAGGCGTTTATGAAAATGTTGTTCATTGTTCATCAGATCCTATTGAAGCAGAAAGAGAAATTAAGCTTTGGTTTAATCCTGAAGAGTTAACGGAAAATGTTTATCCTGTAAAAACAGAAAAAATAACAGAAGAAAAGAAAGTTTGGGCATAGGAGATATAAGTTAAAATGAAAACACAATTACAAAAATGGGTAGATGAACAAGTTGCTATAATGCAACCTGATAAAATATATTGGATGAATGGTTCAGATGAAGAAGCAAGAGAACTTGTTAATCTTGCTGAAGAGGAAAAAAGAGATGGGCATCCTATATTAAAAAAATTAAATGATAAAAATTTTCAAGGATCATATTATCATAGGTCAAATACTAATGATGTCGCAAGAACAGAACATTTAACTTTTATATGTCTTCCAAATAAAGAAGATGCAGGTCCTAATAATAATTGGATGGATCCTAAAGATGCTAAAGAGAAGATGGGGAATTTTTTCAAAGGTTGTATGAAAGGAAGGACAATGTATGTTATTCCTTTTTTAATGGGTAATCCAAAATCACCATATTCAAAAAATTGTGTGCAAGTTACTGATTCTCTATATGTTGCATTAAGTATGAGGATTATGACTAGAGTTGGAACAGCAGCTATTGAAAAAATAGGTGATTCAAATGATTTTTTCAAAGGAGTTCACTCAGTAGGAGATATAAATCCGGAAAGAAGATTTATAATGCATTTCCCTCATGAAAATATGGTTCTTAGTTTTGGATCAGGTTACGGAGGAAATGCTTTACTTGGGAAAAAATGTTATTCATTAAGAACAGCTTCTTATTTAGGTTATCAAGAAGGTTGGCTTGCGGAGCATATGATTATAATTGCTGTTGAAGACCCTAAAGGTAAAAGAACATACTTTTTGGGATCATTTCCTTCAGCATGCGGTAAAACAAATTTAGCCCTTTTGAATCCGGTTATTAAAGGTTATAAAGTATGGACATTGGGGGATGATATTGCTTGGATAAATGTTGGACCTGATGGAAAACTTTATGCAATAAATCCGGAAATGGGTTTTTTTGGAGTTGCACCAGGAACCGGTGAAAACACAAATCCTATAATGATAGAAACTTTAAAAAATAATAAATTTTTTCCAACATTGTATACAAATACAGCGATAGACAATGATACAAATAATCCTTGGTGGGAAGGTTTAACAGAAGAAGTTCCTGAAAATTTAACAAATTGGCAGGGAGAAAAACATGATAAAGCTTCCGGTAAAGTTGCAGCTCATGGCAATTCAAGATTTACAGTTTCAGCGTATAATTGCCCTACATTAGCAGAAGAATTTGATAACCCATTAGGTGTTCCTATATCTGGAATTATTTTTGGCGGGAGAAGAAAAAGTACAATACCTTTAGTTTATGAAAGTTCTAATTGGCAACATGGTGTATTTACTGCTTCAATAATTGGTTCAGAGACTACAGCTGCTTCATCAAGTGCAACAGGTGTTGTCAGAAGAGATCCAATGTCAATGCTTCCTTTTTGCGGATACAATATGGGCGATTACTTTAAACATTGGTTAAGTTTTGAAAAAAGAGCAAAAACTCTTCCTAAAATATTTATGGTTAACTGGTTTAGAAAAGATGAAGATGGCAAATTTATGTGGCCTGGTTTCAGAGATAACTCAAGAATATTAAAATGGATGATAGATAGAATAGAAGGTAAAGTTTCTGCACAAGAAAAAGAATTGGGATTATTTCCTAAATTAGAAGATCTAGATTTATCAAATCTTGATATTTCTGACAAAATAATGGAAAAATTATTGCATGTTTCTAAGGAAGAATGGCAAAAAGAAATTCCAATGATTGAAGAATTTTATACAAAGTTTGGTGATAGAATGCCACAAGAATTAAAAAATCAATTGGATAATTTAAGGAAAAAATTTGCTTAAATTAAGTTTTTATAGGATAAAAAAATGGATAATAAATTAGAAACATTAAGACATTCTGCATCGCATATAATGGCTGAAGCTGTTGTCTCTTTGTTTCCTGAAACAAAAGTTGCAATAGGCCCTTCTATAGAAGAAGGATTTTATTACGATTTTGATAGAAAAGAATCTTTTACAGTTGATGATTTATCTAAAATTGAAG
>JAQVBD010000111.1 GCA_028690485.1 Endomicrobiaceae bacterium | reverse complement strand
ATAATCAAATACTATCAGAGAAAAGAGCAAATATAATTGCTGTTGTCTTGAAAAAAGATTATGATGTTAAAAATTATATTTCAATAATAGGAAAAGGTTCTCATGATAATTTGGTTCCTAACGATACAGCAAGTCATCGTGCACAAAATCGTAGAGTTGAGATAATAATTACAGCTTCTCAAGAAACAACAGTACAAAAATAATTTTAAACTCTAATTTAAAAAAGCCCCTTGAATAATTTATATTCAAGGGGCTTTTTTTTAATAATTTTTCAATTTTTAATATTGTTTATCCATATTACAATCTGTTTTTTTATCATTCTCCGGCATGCCTAATGCCTAATATTTCTAATTCCTTAAGATTTAATCCTATACCTCTTAACATTAATCTGTTGCCTCTTAAACTATCTATAGCATTTATCCCCATACCACCAAGCATTTCTTTTACTTCATGATCCCATGCTGTAATTAAATTTACTAATCTTTGGCAAGCTATATCAGGATTTAATCTTTTTACTAAATCTGCATCCTGTGTTGCTATCCCCCAGTTACATTTACCGGTAGAACATGAATGGCACATATGACATCCAATAGCAATTAAAGCAGCACTTGCTATATAAACGGCATCAGCTCCAAGCGCTATAGCTTTTACAATATCTGCACTGTTTCTGATAGAACCGGCACAAATTATAGATATAGAATTTCTTATCCCTTCATCTCTTAATCTTTGGTCAACAGCTGCTAAAGCAAGTTCTATAGGTATGCCGACATTATCTCTTACTCTTGTAGGTGCTGCACCAGTTCCGCCTCTGAATCCATCTATAACTATTGCATCTGCACCTGCTCTTGCTATACCTGATGCAATTGCAGAAACATTATGAACAGCAGCTATTTTTACAAATACCGGTTTTTGATAATTTGTTGCTTCTTTTAGCGAAGATATTAATTGTCTTAAATCTTCTATAGAATATATATCATGATGAGGTGCTGGTGAAATAGCATCTGACCCCATAGGAATCATTCTTGTTGCTGAAACATCTTCACCAACTTTTATACCCGGTAAATGTCCACCGATACCAGGTTTTGCGCCTTGTCCAATTTTAATTTCTATAGCAGAACCAGCATTCAAATATCCTACATGCACACCAAATCTGCCTGATGCTACTTGAACTATCGTATTTTTTCCATATTTATAAAAATCTTTATGTAGTCCACCTTCGCCTGTATTATACAATATGCCAAGCTTTTCTGCAGCTCTGGCTAATGATTCATGAGCATTTTTAGAAATAGAGCCATAACTCATAGCAGAAAACATTATAGGCATATTCAATTCTATTTGCGGAGGCATTTCTGTAACAAGTTTACCATCTTTATCAAATTCAAGTTTATCCGGTTTTCTTCCAATCATAACTTTTGTTTCCATTGGTTCTCTTAATGGATCAATTGACGGATTTGTTACTTGACTGGCATTTAAAAGCATTTTATCCCAGTAAATAGGAAAATTCTTCGGATTTCCCATACTTGATAAAAGGATTCCGCCTGTTTCAGCTTGTCTGTAAATTTCGTCTATTGCCTGTCCGGTCCAATTGGCATTTTCTCTGAATTCCAAAGAATTCTTTCTTATTTTTAATGCTTTTGTTGGACATAAAGTTACACATCTATGACAATTAACACATTTCATATCGTTTGCTCTTACAACATTATCTTCTTCATCATAAGAATGTACTTCATTTGCACATTGTTTGACACAAACTTTACATTGTACACATTTATTTTCATCTCTTAAAACTTCAAATTGAGGGGAAATTAAATTCAAACTCATTTTTTTACCTCCAACTTTACAATAACAGGCTCACCACCTTTTGGATGGCGAATATTTTCAGGATCTTTACAAATAACTCTTATAGCACTTTCTTCACTGGCAAAATAAACTTTGTTACCTTTTTCTGCTGTAACCATAGATCTTAACTTTATTCTATCGTTAAGCGCAATCAAGCCATCTTCATACCCTATTAAAATAGAAAAAGGTCCATTAATTAAAGCACTGGAATACACTGCCCTTAATGCTCTTAATTCTTCTGCTTTTTTAGGATTTTCTCTTTCAATATCATTCCAAAAAGGTGCAACTAAAACTTGTATAGCTTTTTCTATTGGTAGTTTATGTTTTCTTACTAATAAATCAAGTAAATAAGTAATTACTTCCGTATCTGTTTGCAAGGAACAATTATATCCGTACATTTCAACAAATCTTCTATTTGCATCATAGGAAGAAATTTCTCCGTTATGAACAATAGACCAATCTAACATTGTAAAAGGATGAGCTCCTCCCCACCAACCTGGAGTATTTGTAGGAAATCGTCCATGTGCCGTCCATATATATCCTTCATAATTTTCCAACATAAAAAAATCGCCGATATCTTCCGGATATCCGACACCTTTAAAAGCACCCATATTTTTACCACTGGAAAAAATATAAGCTCCTTCAAATTCTTTATTAACTCTTATTACACATCTGGCAGTAAATTCTTCCTCGTCCATATTAAGATCTTTAACTTTATATATTCTAGGTTGAACAAAATATCTCCAAATTAAAGGTTTATCTTTAACACTTGAAACTTTTCTAGTTGGGATATTTCCTGCACTTTCTATTTCAAAATGTTCATTTAAAAAGTCTTCTGTTTTGGCTTTTACAACATTATTGTCATAGAATATATGCAATGCGAAAAAATCTTTATATTGTGGATATATTCCATATCCTGCAAAACCTCCGCCAAGACCGTTAGATCTTTCATGCATAAGAGCAATAGATTTAACAATATCTTCACCATTAAATCTGTTCCCTTTTCTATCTATAATACCACTTATAGC
>JAQVBD010000110.1 GCA_028690485.1 Endomicrobiaceae bacterium | reverse complement strand
GTTTCTAATAGAGAATCAAATTCATAATCACTTATATAAATATTTGGTAATATATCTATAACAGTATTTTCATCTACATGCTCATTACTAACTATATAATCATAATAACCATCATTATTTACCCATTTAGTTGTTTCTAATAATAATGACATTTCTCTTACTTCATATTTACTTTGTACTAACTGTATAGGTAAATCAGTTGTTGGTTTAAATTGATCAGCTAATAATAACATATAAGGGT
The DNA here is from genome assembly GCA_028690485.1 of Endomicrobiaceae bacterium. Classification (GTDB taxonomy): domain Bacteria; phylum Elusimicrobiota; class Endomicrobiia; order Endomicrobiales; family Endomicrobiaceae; genus Praeruminimicrobium. The sequence continues at coordinate 2,661 of JAQVBD010000110.1, read as the reverse complement.
CTTTATTCTTATAGTTACTCATTAATATTTTACTACCTAAATTATTATCTATTTCATTCTTATACCAGAAAGACAGTGTAAATTTATCATTAATAAAATAAAAATTGTTTTTAGCTACATTTAAATTTACATAATCATCAAATTTAAAAGCTTCTTCAGTACTGGAATAATCAGCAGTACCTGTTAAATCATGTTTATAACAACTAATATCATGTATAATATTTTTATATATAGGATCTTTAAAATCATAATTAAATCTACAATGCAATACTTTAATTTTAGAAATTTCATCTATTTCTTTTTCAGTAATAATATAGTTAAATAAAATAAAATCATTTACATAGCCATATAAAGAATTATTATGATTATTATTAAAAACAGAGTTTCCTATTCTAAAAGTATATATATTACTAAAAGTATCTAAATCTGGCATAATAAAATAATATCTATCATTTTCTGTATCATTCATTGTATAATTATAAACACCAATATCATCATCAATATCAAAATTACCTATTAATGTACTATTAGAATATACTTTAATTTTATTATTATTAACTATAGTTGTTATATTATACCAATTATCTATTTTACTGTTATCTATTTTAAAATAACATTTAAATTTATAATTACCATATAAAACATACATAAAATTATCATTGCCGTCAAAATACAATTGAAAGGTTGATTTAGTAACATTTCTATTAAATACGTTAGTTAATGTTTTTTGATATTTATTATTTATTATAATATCGCTACCGCTCATAATTTTAAGAGATAGATCAGCATCATTTATTAATGCACATATCATTTTATTTCCAGCTGATACACTTGTAATATTATAATTCTGATTTAGTTCATTATCTACTATTTTCCAATCTATTAAATTAGAAGAAGATATGTACTTATTACTATCATTAGCAAAAATAAAGAATCTATTAAAATTAAACTCATCATAAATAATAGTTGACCATGAATCAGCGTATGGTAATTTTCTTAAAGTCCAAATTAAACCATTGGAAGAATAAGCTATATCATTAGAATCCTTAGCTATAAGCACAAATAAATCAAGTTCTTTAGAGTAACAAACGTTGGTCCAATTAGCATTTTCACCAACAACTATAGAATTAAAAACTGAGTGTCTTTTTACAGTATATATTTTGTTGGTACCATTAACTAACACTAACATTTTATCAGAATTTCTATATACTATATCTTTCCAATCACTAACTATAGGTAATGTGATTTCTCTCCAAGTACTATTAACATTCATAGCATATAATAATTTATTTGAATTTTTCTGTAATATATACGTATTATTAATAACCTCAGCGTAATACACTTTATTCCATAAACCTGAATTAGGTATATTATCTATTAATATCCAATGTAAACCATCAGAAGAACAAGCAAATTTGTTATCTGTAGATATTGTGTAAAATAAATTATAAACATTATCCCAACATATAGAGTTCCAATCTGCTATCGGTAAAGTTCTTGTATTAGTAGTATACCAATTTTCAGAACCATCATCCGGCATAATTGATGTTATATTATCATTTTTAGTTATAGCACAAAATATATTTAAATAATCTGACCAACATATAGAAGACCAGTTATAATTATCTCCACCACCAAATAATACACTTTTACTGTTATTTATTTTAGTTGGTTTAAAACTAACTGAAGTACTAAAATTATTATTATTCATAGGCATTGTTCTAAATTCAATATAGCTACTTCCACCATCAAATTTATAACAAGGACTACCTATAATACCGTAAGGGCTTATCATTAAACTTGGATAAACTTTTTCAATTGAATTAAGATAAGCAAAATAAAAATTCTTATCTTTTTTATCTATTTCTACATTCAATAATATCTTATCTGTGTTTTCACTATCATCATAAGTAAATATAATCAAGCCTAAATCATTTGAATATTCTCCACTTATATCAATAATAGCCACTCTATTATCATTAGTCATAACAAATAATCGATTATCATCTATTTTATCTATCTTTACAATATCACATTTATCAGTGAAAATTTTCATGTTTTCAATATCTTTATCTAATTCCATTTTATATAATACATTGTGTTTAGCTAAATAAGTTATATTATTAATCATAAATAAATTACTGGTAACTTTAGTAAATTTGTCATTAGCTAGAAAATTATATAAAATATCATCAGTAAATAAATCTAATTTAGATATATAATACGGTTCATCAACAATATGGTCTTCATCAAAACCATCAATAGTAATTGTTCTTACTATATAATTTTCTGTATCAGCTAATCTAGGATCTACAACATATATTATTGTTTCATTTTCTTTACTGTTAATATATAAGTAATTATCATCAGAAGTTATTTGACTACCAAAATCATCATTAATTATAGTCCATGTGATATCCAACATATTACCTAATACTATCAAGCAATCTAGTTTATTAACATCATATTTTATATATATATTATTCCCTACACCAATTATAACATTTTCTATATCGATATAATCTTTTTCGGTAGTATAATATAAAACACCTGTATTTGTATAAGCATTTATTTTATTATTTGAATTACAAAAAAAGTAATTATTATCATTAACTAAAAAATGACTTAGATTAGATACCGGCCAAACACGACCAATTCTAA
>JAQVBD010000109.1 GCA_028690485.1 Endomicrobiaceae bacterium | reverse complement strand
GAGGAATAATCACAGCGTCTTTGAAAGTTACACCTACAATTTTAACTCTTACAAATTGTCCCGGTGTAAGGTCTCTGGAATAAGTTGGATTTTTAACTTCTGCTTTTACAGCAATAGAAGCTGTATTCGGATCTTCCGAACTATCAAAAAATATAATTTTTCCCGGATCTTTATATATAGTTCCATCTTGTAATACTACATCAACTCTTATATCTTTAGATACTTCCATTCTTTTTTTAATCATAACTTGTTGTTTTAAAGCATTTAACTGACTGCTTGGCACTGAAAAATTGATATACAAAGGATTGATTTGAACCATAGTAGTAAGCAAAGAATTGTCACCATTTGTAGATATCAAACTTCCAACTGAATGATTTTCTTTTCTGGCAATTCCTGATATCGGGGCTTTAACTTTTGAATACCCTAAACTGATTCTTGCATCTTCAACAACAGCTGCTGATGCTTTATAATCAGCCTGAGCTTTTTCATAAGCTGATAAAGAATCATCATAATCTTTTTGACTGACAGCATTATCTTTTATCAACTCTTTCATTCTATAATAATCTCTTTGGGTTTTCTGAACTTCAGTATTTACCTGTGCAAGAGATGCTTCTGCTCTATCTAAAGCTACTCTGTATTGTTCAGGATCTATTGTAAAAAGAATTGAACCTTTTTTGACATACTGTCCTTCACTGTAAAGTCTTTCCTTTAAAATACCGCCGACTTGAGCTCTGATTTCAACTTCAAGCGAACCTGCTACTTGCGCAGGATATACTGTATCCCAAGGAATATCTAATTTGATTGATTCAGCAGCGCTTACTAACGAAGGAGGCATCTGAACTTGAGTTTGTGAAGCCTTTTTACACCCGCTAAACATTACAAAATTTGCCATCAAAACAATTGTAATTGCTAAACAATTGATTTTACTCATAAGTTGCCTCCAAAAAAATATATGTGATTATCTGCTTTTATAATAACTTTGACTCAAAAAATATACCAAAATTTTCATATATTTTCAATATTTTTTTGATATTTTGAAATACTGAAAATTTTTAAGATTATATTAAGATTTAAATGCCTTCTTTACTGTAATATAATTACTTGGAACATAAAACAACATAGATTGGATGATATGTTAAAGATACTTTATTATCTTTCAAATAATGTTTTTTGTAAGTATTTTCAAACGCTTTTAATTTTGTCTTATTGAAAGATGTCATTGAAAATGTATTTACACCTGTATATTTCAAATGTTGTAAAACATTATGCGGAGTTTCAAAATAAAGTTTTGAAACCTCTTCTTCAAATGAAATTATATTGTAACTGCTTAATATTTCTTTTAAATTTTCACGGCTGCAATACTGCAGCCCTATATCTAATATATTTTTAACTTCTATTATATTCCGGTTGCCAAAAGTTGAAAATGCCAAAATCCCGCCAGGATTAAGTAATTTCATTAATTTTGAAATAGTTCCTTCAAAATTACTGCACCATTGCAGGCAAGCATTTGAAATTATCAAATCAAATTTAGAATTCAATTGTAATTCTTCAATATCTCCGGCAATAAAATTATTGTCAGGTATAATTTTATCTATATATCGTTTTGATTCATCTACAATATCGTTAGCAGTATAATTTGTATAAGATAATTTTTCTTTAATCTGTTTAGTAAGATTTCCTGTACCGCAACCGATTTCAAATACAGAATTAAACTTATTTTTTTTAAGCATATTAATAAGTTTTTCAGCCATATTATTTTGAATATCAGCATTGTCATTATAAGTTTTTAAGCTTTTTTTAAATCTGCTCTTTATTATCTTTTTATCAACCATTTAATATATCATCCCATTTTTTATAATTTAAAAATGGGTAATGCCCGCCTTGAATATTTTTAACTTCTACATTGTTTTGTGTATTCCAAAAATTATGCTGATTTTTTGTCGGTATAATTTTATCGTTTCCCGAAATAACAGCTTTGCTGAAAGAAAAATATTTAGTTACCGTATAATTTTGAATATCAATTAATTCCTGTTTTAATTCTTCAATGGTTCTGCCGGAAATAACAGGGAATTCCAAACCGACAAACATCCTTTTAATAAATTTTTTACAGGAAAGTTCATTAAAATTGTTAACTGTTAAATTATAAATATCAACAGGTATTCCGAATTCATTATCAATTGGTTTAAGAGTCCCGTTTATAGCAATTTTAGTTTTGATATCATTAAACATATCAAAGAATATATTGCTCATAAAAGTTCCCATAGACCAAGTAATTAAAAATTTATTTTTATATTTACTTAATTCTAAATCTTCAATTTTAGTATCTCTGTAATCATAAAAAACAACAACATCATATTTCCCGCAATCAAGATGCTGCACAGATTTTTGATCCATACCCCAACCGTTAAAAAAAATAATTAAATCGTCATTTTGTTTTTTATTGAGCCAATAAGATTTCATTGCAATTCCTTATATTTTTTAAATACTATATCTAAAATATTTTTAACTTCTTCAAATGTTATATCGGCAGTTAACGATAATCTTATTCTTGAAGTATTCGTCGGAACAGTCGGCGGTCTTATCGGCAAAACAAAATAACCTGCTTCCTGTAACAAATTTGTAGTTTGTATTGTTGTTTTGTTGTCTCCCAAAATAATAGGAATAATCTGTGATTTACCGCTGTCATTTAAATACTTATGCACTTTATTAAAAAGAACATTCAGTTTATTTTTTTTAGATTTAAGCAGTTCAAATTTATTTTCAATAAGCCAATTAGTCCACATAACATTAACAGATGCAAGAGCTGTTGAAAAAATAAAAGATGATGCTTTATTAATTAAATAATCTGTAATTGTTTTATTGCTTACACAAAATGCACCTACTGAAGCAAATGATTTCCCGAATGTTGCTGTTAAAACATCTA
>JAQVBD010000108.1 GCA_028690485.1 Endomicrobiaceae bacterium | reverse complement strand
AATAATACGTATTCACAGGTTATTAAATCTTTTGCGCCTACTTTTGATTATGAACCATATTTGATTGATACTGGTAGTGGTAATGATAATCTTCTGACAGAAGAAGATGAGTTTAAACCAGAAATGTCTGAAACAAAGACTAAAAAATCCAAAGTGTCAAAAACAGTAGTTGAACCTGATTCGGAAGAAGATGAAGACACTGTAGAAGAAGATACAGAAAAATCATCTGATGATAGTCAGATATCAGATATAAGAGACTTTTTAAAGAATAGAAAGAAAGCGTAAGATATAAAAAAGAGAGAGTAGTATATTTACTCTCTCTTTAATATTATTTATTTAATCAAAATAAAATTATAAAATGTTGAATTATTCATACAGCAGAATATGGGAATACTATCACCATTACTATTCAATATAGAATATCCTATTTCCTGTTTCTTATATAATCTACTGACATACTTAGTTACAGTATCACCTAAACTAATACAAGGCATCTGATTAGCATAATTTCTTAAATCACCAATACTTTTCCAACCTATATTAATTTTACTTCTGTTTTTATTACCTTCCAGATACTTATTAACACCAATAAATTTATTAGCTATTGGATAAGTATCGGTAGCTATAACATTATACTGTAACAGCTGAGTATCACCAGTACAATTTAAAGTCACAGTTCTATTTGAAAACACATCTGTAATTTTAACTTCATAAATATGTACATAATTTTCTTCTATATCTGTCTTATTCATAGTTGATATATCTACAAATTCATAATTGAAATTATCTAAATCGTAAGTCATAACTTTAGGCAATACTATAGTGTTATCTGTTAATTTAGATTGATAAATAGTATATAATTCAATAACAGATAGAATACCTTTATTGGTATAGATATAATTGTTAGAATTTATCATTATTTAACCTCTGTTTTAGTATCAAGTACTATATATTTATAATCTTTAATATTTTTATTATCAGTTAAAAATTCTTCAAATATATTTTCGTATGACTTAATATTAGTTATTTCTGTAGGTGTATCAGCGTTAGATAATTCTGTTAAAAATTTATATAATTTATCATCTTCATTAATTAATGTGGTAGAATTATCAATAAATTTATCCCAATTAATGATATTATATTCTAATGTATTATTAATTTTTATTGTTAAATTATTATTATCATATAATAAAATTTTACTATCACTTTTATTGACCATTTCACCTAATGATTTATACATTCCTTTAAGTAATTTTATATTAATATTTCTTGTAACATTTTTATTAGTATATCTATACTGATCAAAATTTGCTTTAGCCAAATAAATAACATACAACATAAAAGCCAATGCTTTATCTAATTGATCAGTTTCTTTCATTTCTTTATATAATAATACAGTTTTCATACTTTTATTTACTTCATCAGGTTCTTGCTGTATAATATAATTGATGTTGTTTATAAAATTAGTCAAAATTTTAGGATAATTAACAGCTTTACTGTTTTTTGTCATTTGACTAAATAAAGCACCTTTTTTCCATTTGTTAATTAGATAGTCTGTAAAATTAATTATTACATTATATTTTTTAATACTTATCATATCATTTATACTATATTTATCAATTGGATTAAAATTAAATTTATAATACCCTGGATTATTAGGGTCTTTAGAAATAATATTTTTTTCTGTATCAACATCTAAACTTAACAATGGTTTTATTTCATTTAGTTTATCAAATATTTTTTTAGAAGAATCTAGATTGATTCCATCAAGATCGTCTCCTTCGTCTTCTTCATCACTCGAATTCGGCAGAGTTCCAAAGCCACTCTCTACATCATGTTCCGGCCCTAGAGACGGAGCCGGCTCTTTTGAAGATATATCTTCTGTTTTTTCTATGACTTTTGAAATAATACATTTATCAACTATATTATTAATAATATTACTGTACTGACTATCACTATTACCTATTACCTTAGAAAAAACACCATCAAAATTATTTCTGAATCTGCTATCCTTATCATATGTTTCACCGACAAGCATAGTAAAATCGGATAATTCTCTTACCGTACCATCAAAGAAATCTGTGATATCAGCATTCCACCCTTCTCTTAAAAAAGATTTTGCAAAATGCTTAATACCTTTCCATATAGTTTTACCTACTTTAAGTTTAGGCTGTTCAATCGTATTCGGGACATTATATCCCAATTCTTCAACATCTGATTGAACTTCTTCGTCAGCTGACAATAAATTATGATCATGACTAAGAGTAATCGGCTGAGATACCGTTACTCCTGTGTCATAAGCAAACAATATATTTTTATTTAATTCATATTCTTTAGAACTAATTAGTTTTTTTTTACTGATTTCTTCTTTAAACAAATTTACTTCATCACAGCTATTTAACTGTTCATTGAGAACTTTTACTGTTTCATCGTTAATCTTAGCTATTTTTTCTGGATACTCTTTCATCATATCAAGAAATTTTGATTTAGACCATTCACCTTTAATTAAATCATCTGCCATATGTTTTCACCAACTTTATTTACTGTATAAATTTAGCAAATTATCTACAGCTATATATTGCAATAGATGTAGATAATAGCGAATTCATAAATTTTAACTTATATTAAATTTAACTATTTTGTGAACTAATTACAGCCTTTAGGCTGTAATCTTCCTGATTCAACGGCTACAAGGTTCATAGTCTCCACAGGCTTGAATTCCCTAGGTTCCCTAGGTATTTGATTTTTAATTATTTTTGACATTCATATTACAGCCTAAAGGCAGTAATCTTTCTGTCTTAATTTTGTAATGATTCAATATACATTTTATCAGCGGCAAACTGAATCTGAATTTCTATTGGAGCATCATCTTCAACCGCAAATGTAATATCTGAAATTTCTATTGGCCATAATCCTTCTACTTTATAT
>JAQVBD010000030.1 GCA_028690485.1 Endomicrobiaceae bacterium | reverse complement strand
ATTAGAAGATGAAAATGTTGAAGATATTTCTGAAGGATTAAGAAAAGTCGTAGAAATGGTAATTACAACATATGGAGGAATAGAAGCAACAGAATTAATAGATTTTACTCATGAAGAGGAACCTTGGGAAAAAACAAAGATTAATTCTGAAATTAAAATAGACTTAATAAAAGATTACTTTAATAAGGTATATAATATATAAAATTATACCAATATGGATAACTGTGGATAAAAGAGTGGATAATTTTACTATTATTCTTTAAATATCTATTAAGAATAATGTTATAATTAAGTAAAAAAGGAAGATTAATAAAAAATATTACAGAAATATCAATAAAATATGGATTTTAAGTTGTTTCTTTGATATTATATATGCATTAAGAGTAAGAAAGACAAAAATTAAATAAATCAATTTTTCGAAAATATGTTTAGTAGAAGAATTATATAAAGAAAATAAGTCGAGGACTCTTAAATTAGTAAGGAGTAACTCGGCTTTTTTGCAGTTTGTTTTTGTTTATACAAATATGAAATACCAGCCATTATGAAGTTAATGAGAAGAAATAAGAAAATACCACCAAAGCATTGATAAAATAATTGTTTTAATAGATTTATTATGATAAAATATATATGAATAAAAATAATAGGAGGAATGAAATGGCTAAAGTTAATAATGATACAATGCTAGGATATGAAGATAAATTATGGTTAGCTGCAGATAAATTAAGAGGAAGTATGGATTCCGGAGAATATAAGCATGTAGTATTAGGCTTAATATTTTTAAAATATGTATCAGATGCATTTGAATCAAAATATAAAGAATTAGTTAAAGATGAATATGGGAATGAAGAAGATAAAGACGAATATACAGCAGAAAATATATTTTGGGTTCCTAAAATAGCAAGATGGAGTGAAATTATAAGATATTCCAATACACCTGAAATAGGAAAAGTTATAGATAATGCAATGGAAAGTATAGAAAAAGAAAATCCATCATTGAAAGGTGTTTTAAATAAAAACTATTCAAGACCAGAATTAGATAAGACAAGACTAGGCGAATTGGTAACATTATTTACAAATTTAGAAATTGGAACAGATAGAGCAAAAGAAATGGATATGCTAGGAAGAGTATATGAGTACTTTATAAGTAAATTTGCTTCTGCTGAAGGAAAAGGTGGAGGAGAGTTTTATACTCCAGCTTGTATCGTTAGAACATTGGTTGAGATGATAGAACCATTTAAAGGGAAAGTATATGATCCTTGTTGCGGTTCTGGTGGAATGTTTGTTCAATCAGCAAAATTTATAAATGAACATCAGGGAAACTTAAGAGATGTTTCTGTTTACGGACAAGAATTAAATCCAACAACATGGAAATTAGCAAAAATGAATTTAGCAATAAGAGCAATAGATAATAATTTAGGAAGTCATAATGCAGATACTTTTCATAATGATTTACATAAAAACTTAAAAGCGGATTATATACTAGCAAACCCACCATTTAATATATCAGATTGGGGTGGAGAAAAATTAAGAGAGGACATTAGATGGTTATATGGAGTTCCACCAACAGGAAATGCGAATTATGCATGGCTTCAACATATGTTATTTCATTTATCACCAGAGAAAGGCGTAGCAGGAACAGTACTTGCAAATGGCTCGTTATCAAGTGATACATCGAACGAAGGAATAATTAGGACAGAAATGTTAGAGAAAGATGTGGTAGATTGTATTGTAGCAATGCCAAGTCAATTGTTTTATGCAACTGGAATACCATGTTGTTTATGGATATTGAGAAAAACAAAAAATAAAGATACAAAAGAAAAAGTATTATTTATAGATGCAAGAAATTTAGGAATTATGATAGATAGAAAAGTAAGAGAATTATCAGAAGAAGATATACAAAAAATAGCTAATACATATTATAATTGGAGAAAAAATGAAAATTATAAAGATATTTTAGGTTTTTGCAAATCAGCAACTAAAGAAGAAATAAAAGAAAATAAAAATGTATTAACGCCAGGAAGATATGTAGGAACAGAAGAACAAGAAGATGATGGTGAACCATATGAAGAAAAGATGAAAAGATTAACATCAGAATTATCAATGCAAATGAAGCAATCTAATGAATTAGATAAAAAAATAAAAAAAGTATTGGAGGTACTAGGATATGAAATCTAAACCTTCAAAAGTGGAAATTTTTATTGATACGAATATACTAATGTGTTCAACAGATAGATGCTTAGAAGAATTTAAATTTAATGAAACATACTATAGATTAGTTAGTTTTATTAAAGATAATAGATATGATCATATAAAGATTATAATTCCTAAAATTGTTATTGAAGAATTATTTTATCAATATATTAGAGAATATGATGAAATATTTAAACAACTGTTTGGAGAAAATCTGTGTAAAGAATTAGAAAAAGTGAATGAACAAGTACATAAACTAGGATATGAAGTCAAGATAAAGAAAAGATTATATAATAATAAAGAAGAATATATTCATTATTTAATAGAAAAATATAATAACTTTATAAATAATCAGAAAAGTAATTTTCAAATTTTGGAATATTCTAGTAAGCAAATACTAAATAATTTAGTAAAAAGGTCATTAAATATAGATTTACCATTTTTTAAAGGAAAAACTAATGATAAGGATTTTACAGATGCAGGATTTAAGGATGCAATTTTTTTGGAAATTATTAAAAAATATAGCAAAAACAGGAATTCTATAAAGTATATATTAACTAAAGATAAATATTTAGAAAGTGTTAATTGGAGAAGTGAAATTAATGATAATAAAGTGAAAGTAATTAATTTTGATCAAGGCATAGCATTGGTCGATTATTTATGCAAAGAATTAAAATTGGATGATTTCTCTGAATATATTAAATTTGCAGATGACACATATTTTAAAGAAAAAATAGAAAAAGCATTGAATTGTAGTCTTAAAGTTGCTTTCAAAAGTATTAAAAAGAAAATAGAAGAAGATGTTACATATATTCATATAACTTCTTTAATTGTAGACAAAGGAAAAACTAAAAAAGTTACTATTGTATTAGACGAGACAATGGGTTTTATAAGTTGTTATAACCCAGAAAATCAAGAGATAATTTTTTCATGGTAGAGGTGAGAATAAAATGAATTGTAAATTAATTAAATTAGGAAATATTATTACTGGAAAAACTCCTTCAATAAATGAAAATGATATTTTTATAGTTGAAAAAGATAAATACATGTTTGTAACTCCAAGAGATATGAAAAATGATGAGAAATATATTAGAAGAACAGAAAGATATTTATTATCAAAAATAGAAGAAAGTTATAGCAATTATATATTAAAAAATAAAAGTTTATGTATAAGTTGTATTGGTTCAGATATGGGTAAGGTTTATTTAATAGAAGGTAATGCTGTTACAAACCAACAGATAAATTCAATAACTAATGTGGATGATACTATATGTAATATAGAATATTTATATTATTATTTTAGGACACAAAAAAAATACTTAAAAAGTATAGCAGGTGGTTCTACAATGCCAATATTAAATAAGAATGACTTTTCTAATATAAAAATAAGCTTGCCTGATATTATTATACAAAATAGAATAGTTAAAATATTATCAACTTTTGATAAAAAAATAGAACTTAACAATCAAATAAATGCTAATTTGTACAAATATTCAATAAATTATTTAAAAAGTTTAGCAAGAAATAAAATGGTTAATATTAGTCATTTTGGCAAAGTACAGGGTGGATATGCTTTTAAGAGTAAAGACCTAAAAGATGAGTTTACAAGTAATAAAATAATAAAAATAAAAAACATAAGGAGTGACATAGATATAGATATAAGTAATTCACAGTTCATAGATGATAATGTAGTTAAAGATCTTGATATAAAGTTTAAATTACAAAGAGGTGATGTAGTAATTGCGATGACAGGTGCCGAACTTGGCAAGACAGGATTCTTATATGGAAAAGGTAATTATTATTTAAATCAGCGTGTTGGTGTGATAAAAGGAAATAATGAGAAAAAAAATTTATATTTGAAAATATTAATGTTATCAAATAATTTTCAAATATTACTTAATTCAAAGGGATATGGCAGTGCTCAACCTAATATAAGTACATTGGATATTGAAAAAATTTTAATTAATGATATTTATGAAAGTGATTTGAGTAAGTTCTATAAAATGGTAAATCCAATATATAATAGAATTATAAGTAATTGCGAAGAAAATAAAAAGCTAGAACAATTAAGAGATATATTATTACCCGAACTAATGAACGATGACATAAATATTGAAAAAATATAATGATAGAAGGAATCAGAATGAATTTACTAAATTTGAAATCGCAAACAGGTGATTATAGCAAAATTGTGAAAAATTTAAATTATGATTTACCGATACACTATATGTTTTCAAATACGCAATTTGAAATAACAAAAAAATATATACAAGAATTTGAATTGACCTTAGATACTGAACATGCTGTGGGTGTAATGCTTACAAATTTTGGACAAACTATTTTAATGGAAGTTACTGAAATAACATATGAAAAATCTGTTGTACTTGTATTTAAAGGTAAAGTAAATGGTCAAGAATCAACTTTAATACAACATATAAATCAATTGAATTTTTTATTGACATCAGTGCCAATAAAAAAAGAAAATCCAAGAAGAAAGATTGGCTTTATGGTGTCAGAAGAATAGAAATTCAGTTAGAAAAATTATGATTTATTATATAATATTTTTAATGTTTAATAGTAATGGAAAATATATAAAAGGAATTTTTTATATATAAAAAAATTGGAGGAAAAAATGAGAAAGAATATTTTTGAAATTGAAAATCGTTTAAATATACAAAAAGAATTTGAAAAATTTGTTCAAGTTTTTCATTCCTCATCTCTATTGATTGATTCTTATAGCCATATAACATTTATAGACTACATAGATAGGGAATATTTTAAATTTTGGGAATATAGGGGGACGTCACTTTCAATCCTGGAATATTTGGAAAATATCGGAATTGGTAAACATATTTTATCTTTTGTAATACCAATATCAGAAGAACTTTTTTTAAGATATATGGAGTTTCTTCTAAACATTATAAATATTTCAATTGCAAAAATGAATTTTGGAAAAACAGATAAATTGTTGTTAGCCACAATTCTTAATATACCCTTTATATTAGAAAAGCTGAATTATAATGAAGAGAAAATTAGGGATAAAACTATAATAACTAAAAGAGATGCAGATGTTGATTCAGTATTAACAATGGTTCCAAAAGATATTTCGATATTATTATTAGAATATAATGATTTTGGTAATACAAACAATATTGAGACTAAAAAAAGCATATTAAAGGATATTGATCTATATATTGAGAAAGACAAATTAATCTTTAAAAAGATTGTTGATAATACATTACTAGATTCAATAGGAACTATAGTAAATAAAATGGGAGTAAATCATCCAATTAATGAAGAACCATATAAATCTTTTACTAATGGCCAATTAATAGAATGGTATGACAAATGTTTTTTAATGATGATACATGCTATAAGAAGTGTAGAAGTAAATAAAATAAAAAATGAGAGATTAGAATTAGTAAAAAAATAAATAAGGAGTAAGCTATGTTTAGAGAAGAACAAGTAGAACAGGCAATAATTGAAGGATTACAAGGATTAGGATATGAAAATTTATATGGACCAGATATTGAAAGAGAATATAATGAAGTTATATTAAAAGATACCTTTTATGATGCTTTGTTTAAAATTAATCCAGATATTACAATGGATATTGCAGAAGAGGTCTATAGAAAAATAATAAACTTTAATAATATAGGATTAGTTTTAGTAAATTATGAATTCTATCATATGTTATATGCAGGTGTTGAGGTTCCAATTGAAGGAGATCGAACATATACTGCTAAATTAATTGATAGAGAAAATATAGATAGAAATATTTTTAATGCTATTAATCAATATACTGTTGTTGAATATAAAGAAAAAAGACCTGATGTTGTTGTTTTTATAAATGGAATTCCTTTGGTTGTTTTTGAGTTAAAAAGTGCTACTAGAGAAGATACTAGTATTGAGAATGCTTTTAATCAAATAAAAAATTATCAACAAGATATTAGAAGTTTGTTTTACTATAATTCTTTTAATGTTATTTCTGATGGTATAAATGCAAGAATTGGGACAATTACAGCAGATTTTAAAAGATATATGACATGGAAATCAAAAGATGGTGAAAGAGCAGAAGAAAATATTAATCAAATTGATTATTTATTAAATGGAGTTTTTAGAAGAGATAGATTTATAGATTTAATTACAAATTTTATATTATTTCAAAATAAAGATGGAAAAGATATAAAGATATTAGCAGGATATCATCAATACTTTGCAGTTAAAAAATCAGTTTTATCTACTGAAAATGCATTAGAAAGTCATAGTAGAAAAGCTGGTGTTGTTTGGCATACTCAAGGTAGTGGTAAAAGTTTTGTTATGGTATTCTATGCGGGATTGTTACTTAAAAATATTAAGTTAAGTAATCCTACAATAGTTTTACTAACAGATAGAAATGATTTAGATAATCAGTTATTTACTACATTTGTAAACTGCAATAGAGAAATTTTACCACAATCTTGTAAACAAGCAGAAAGTAGAGATGAGTTAAAAGAACTTTTAAAAGTTAATGCAGGAGGAATAGTTTTTACAACTATTCAAAAGTTCGAAGAATCAGATGATGTTTTATCCGATAGAGAGAATATTATATTTATTGCAGATGAAGCACATAGGAGTCAATACGGATTAGATAAAAAGTTTGATAAAAAGACAGGTGATTTTAAAATTGGATATGCGAAGAAGATGAGAGATGCACTTCCAAATGCTACATTTATAGGATTTACTGGTACTCCAATTGAAATAGCAGATAAAAGCACAAGATTATTATTTGGTGATTACATAGATATATACGATATGACACAAGCTGTATTAGATAATGCAACTGTTCCTATTTATTATGAAAATAGAGTTGCAAAATTAAAATTAAATGAAAATATATTGAAGGAATTAGATGCCGAATATAACTATATTTTGACAAATAAAGAAGCAACAGAAGAAACTGTAGAACAATCTAAGGAAGAATTAGCAAAGTTGGAGACAATAATAGGATCAAATCAAAGATTAGAAATGCTTGCAGAAGATATTGTTAGTCATTATGGACAAAGACAAGATATATTAAATGGTAAAGCAATGATTGTATGTATGAGTAGAAAAATAGCAATTGATTTATATAGATATATATTAATGTTAAGAAAAGATTGGAAAGAAAAAGTTAAATTAGTTTTAACAGATAATAATAATGATCCAGAAGGTTGGCATGATCTAGTTGGAAATAAACAATATAGAGATAATTTAGCAATTGATTTTAAAAATGAAAATAGTGAGTTTAAAATAGTGATTGTAGTAGACATGTGGCTTACAGGATTTGATGTTCCTGATTTAGTAACTATGTATATTGATAAACCTATGAAGGGACATAACTTAATGCAAGCTATTGCAAGAGTAAATAGAGTATATAAAGATAAAGAAGCAGGATTAATTGTAGATTATATTGGCATAGGTGCTGATTTAAGAATAGCATTAAATGAATATACTAATAGGGATAGAGATAAGATACCTGATATAACATCAGCATATGTAATACTAAGAGAAAAACTAGAAATAATGAGAGATATGTTTTATGGATTTGATTATTCTAAGTTTTTTGATGGTTCTAATAAAGAAAGATTAAATATTTTATCTGATGGAATAAATTATGTACTATCTAAAACTGAAGATGATAAAAAAGAATTTGTAAAAGAAGCAACAGCCTTATTACAGGCAGAAACATTATCACGTAGCTTGTTAGATGAAAGAACTAAGTTAGAGGTTGAATATTTTAAATCAGTTAAAGTTGGTGTTTATAAGATTACAGGTACAGGTAAATTAACAACAACAGAAGTTAATCAAAGAATATTAAATATCCTGGAACAAGCTATACAAGAAGATGGAATAGTAGATTTATTTAAAGCATCAGAAAGAAATAACCCTGAGATTTCAATACTTTCTGATGAATATATTAGTGGCATAAAGAATATGAAAAATAAAAATATTGCTACTGAATTATTAAAAAAATTATTAGAAGGAAATATTAAGATATTTCAAAGGACAAATTTAGTAAAATCAGAATTGTTTTCTCAGAAAATAGAGAATATAATGAAAAAGTATAATAATAGATTAATTACTAGTGCAGAAGTAATTGAAGAATTACTTAATTTATCTCAAGAAATAATCGAAGCAAGAAATGAGGGACAGGAAAAAGGATTATCTGAAGATGAATATGCTTTTTATGATGCATTAGTTAAGGATCCTTCTGTATTAAAAGATATGGAAGATGAAATATTAATACAGTTAGCACATGAATTAACAGAAACAGT
Source organism: Endomicrobiaceae bacterium (assembly GCA_028690485.1). GTDB lineage: Bacteria > Elusimicrobiota > Endomicrobiia > Endomicrobiales > Endomicrobiaceae > Praeruminimicrobium. The sequence continues at coordinate 5,153 of JAQVBD010000030.1, read as the reverse complement.
AAGAAAAAATAGGACTGTTGATTGGGATAAGAAAGAATCTGCAAAAGCATTTATGAGAAAGGAAGTTAAGCGATTACTTAGAAAGTATCATTATCCACCAACAAAGGCTGATGAAGCTGTACAAACTGTAATAAAACAAGCTGAATTGATGAGCGAAAATATATAAGTGAGGTATTACGAAAAGTAAAGTTGAGTAAATTAGAAAAAGTTGATTTGAGGCAGGTTTGGAATGATGAAGAATATGACTTTTCAAAAGGAGTAAGTAATGGACAAAATTAAATGTAAAAAGTGTCAGAAAGAATTCTATTATGATCTTCAAGGAACAGTATATCCTGGTGGAAAATTTGATGAAGATATTGAGTGTCCCTATTGTGGAGAGATTAATGAAACTGTTATGACAAGCCAATTTGTGATAATTAAAAAAATAGATAATGACTTATAGGAGATAAAATATGCAAAGTTTTATTGAAGATATATATTTAAAACATGAATATGATTTAGATATGTTTGGTTTTGAAGTGGATTCTTGTAATGATACAATTAATGATTTTTATGTTTATGCGTGGTATATTAAAAGCAATCCTAAAAAATATTTTTATGTAGGTAAAGGTAAAAAGGATAGGTATAAACATATATTATGGGACATAAATGTTTTAAAAAAGAATCCCAAAAAATATAAAGGAAAGCCATATAAGTTATTGCAAGATAACTTCGAAATTGAATATGAATTTTTGTATAAAGAATTGACAGAAAAAGAAGCAATAATTTTAGAAGCATATTCAATAATGAAATATTTAAAAAACAAAGAACCATTACTAAATGTAATTTTGCCTTGCGCTATTATGCAAGATGAAGAACTAATGAAATATAGAGATGGATATTATTACGAAAAGAATGAAGAAAAATTTTTAGAATATTATAAATAATAAATTACAATTTGCACAATAAAAAATATACAATATTGAAAGTGATAAAAATGTAAAAACTTATATTTTTATTTTTATGTAGAAGTGGTTGAATATAAAGTGAAGGGGTCTAGCTATCATTATGTTATTTTTATAAAAAAAGAGAATTATAATAGGATATTCAAATGATAAAAAAATTTTCTGAATTTAAAAAAGGTATAATTCCCAGAAATATCGAAAGGATAACAAACAAATTTAAATGCTAAAACTTGCAGATAATATTTTTTTGAAAACGGAAAGTTGCATTGCAGGCATTATGCGAGCAAGCTCATCAAAATGAGACTCAAATATAATATTTAACATACGTTTGTTATTTTTTAGTAAAACCATTTCTTTTAAAGTTGTGTGTATGTTAACTTAATAAAAAAATTGAATAAGGTTTAACAAAAGAGTTTTAAGATTACTTAATAAAATGTATTTATAGACAAAAATTGGCAAAATATGATATAATAATAACATAAATATTAATTTATGCAGATAGGGGTGTTGGATATACGTATTAATAATCCATTACGTAAAGAATGGAAAAAGAGAAATGATAGGAAAAAATTACGAAATAGATTACATAGAGTGCATGGAAAGAAACAAGCTTTTCATAGTAAGGAAAGATTTAAGAAAATTGAGAGTTTTAGTCCACCCACTATTCTTAGCGTTAGAAAGAATCCAGAAGCCACGATAAAATTTTTTAATAATATATTAGAAAAGGTAAAAAAAATAAATATAATGCATACAGAGATACAGACATATGTGATACATATTGAAATGCAATGTGTAATGGAAATTACTGAAGATGCTTTAATGTACTTGCTTACAATTGCAAAGAATAGTAGATTAAGAGCTAAAAAGAAAACGATTTTATGGAGGATTAATTCTCCGACAGATAAAAAAGCAAAAGAATATTTACAAAATTCAGGATTTATAATTTTTTTTGAGCAACATCAAAGTATTGATACAATAGAATGTGTAGATAATATGAATATAACACATGGAACGAATGTAGATACTGAGGTGATGAAAAAGGTATGTGATTTTGTAAAAGAAAAGTCAAATGAAAGCGTATCTACTAAGTTTTTATATAAAATGTTAACTGAGTTAATGTCTAATACTACTCAACATGCATATACTAATAGTAATATTACTTTTTTTCATTCTTGGTACATTTTTCTAGAAAAGCATGAGAATATAATGCGAGTTACTTTTATGGATAATGGATTAGGAATACCAAATACAATTAGAAAAAAGAATACTGAAAAAATTTTAAAAATATGTGGAATTATGAGTGAACATAAATTAGTTTTTTCAGCACTTAAAGGAGAATTTAGAAGCGAAACCAAAAATAAAAATAGAGGAAAAGGGTTGCCCGAAATATATGAACCAAGCTTAAATGGAAATATAAAAGATTTAACAATAATATCAAATAAAGCTTTTTATAGTGAGAAGAATGGACAAGATTTAAAAAATTCACTTAATGGAACAATGTTCTATTGGAAGATAGAATGTATGAAAGGGGAAAATAATGAAAATTAATATAGCAAAGGATTATACGGAAACACCAGGCGGAAGAACAAGAAAAGAAGGCAAGTTTTCTGGTGAGGATTTTAGAGAAAATATATTACTTAACAAATGTTTAAATGCAATTGATACGGAAGAAAAAATAGAAGTTGATTTAGATGGTGGTTATGGATATGGTTCATCTTTTCTTGAAGAAGTATTTGGTGGACTAATAAGGAGATTATTCGATGAGCAAATTGCAACAGATAAAATAAAAAATTTAAAAGATAGAATAATAGTAAAGTCAGATGAAGAACCTGCATTAATTAAGCAAGTATACACATATATGGAAGATGCAATGGCAGAAAAGAGTCAATATGAAAAATAAACTATTGTTTGGTTTGATAATTGTAATTTTAATTGTATTTGCGATTCATTCATTATGTGTTAATAGCTGTGTTTTCTTATCATTTACTATAGGTGAATTTCTTACATTATTAATAGCTCTTATTATAGGATATTGGTGGGTTCAAAATAAAAACGATGAACGAATACTTGACGAGAAATTAATAAGTATGGTAGAAAATTTGAAAGAACAAATTGAAAATACAGAGTATGTATATATAAATCCAATTGAGAAAAAAGCAGAAGTGTTATCAAACAACAGGCTTTTAAGTAATAAAATATATATATTGCAGAGATTGTCAAAGAAAAGAAATAAAATAACAAAGTATGTTGAAAAAATCCAAAAAGAATTTTTTGAATATGAGCGTGTTGTTTCTGAAAATATTGATCAAAAAGCGGAATATTTTTCTAATCCTTTAAGGGCGGACAAGCAAAAACAAAAAATGGATAGTATAGAATTTCAGTTGGATCAAATTATATTAGAGATATTTAATGTGCCAGAATAAAAAATAGTCATTAAAGAAGAAGGCATTTAAGAAATGGATAATTTTTAATTTGCTAAATATGGCAAAAATGAAAGGTAGGAATAGTATAATGGAAGAAAATCAATTTGTAAAATTAGAGATAGTAGAGGAACCAAAGTTGGAAAATAAAAAAATATATGTTTTAATTGTAATTCTAAGTATTGTAATTATAGCTATTCCAGTATTAGGATTTTTATACTATTATAATTCGACAGTTGAAATTCCTAATGTAGTAGGACAAGAAATTGAAGAAGTTGAAAGATATTTAAGTAATTTGGGAATATTGATTGAAAAAAAGTATGAATATTCAGATAATATAAGAAATAATTGGGAAGCATCAATAAGTGAATTTCAAGAAGCTACAAGAGATTATGTTGAACAAGGACATATAATATCTATGTCACCTGAACCTTTTTCGAGAATAAGAAAGGGAGATAATGTACAAATAGTAATTAGTAAAGGACCTACATTGTATAATGTATTGCAGGCGGTAATAAATTGGAAAACTACTGATGGAGATTTTAATTTTACAATAAACGATATATATGAGGGAGACTTGACTTTAGTCGTTACGGCAACAGCACCCAAAAATATTACAATTAACTGGAGCGGAAATGGTTATGCAACAACAACTAATTCTTCAAAAAAAGTAGTTGCAAAATTAAGAAATGATGAATTGAAAAAAGTTATGGAAAAATATATAGAAGAGGAAGAGGATCCAGAGGCTATGAAAGAATATGAATGGATATTAGAAGATTATAAGACTGAAGCTAAACCCAATAAAGATGTTAATTTATATTTGTTAGTTCCAATTAAGGATTTTGGATTATCAACAGTTGAAGATTTAAAAATAGTACTTCCAGTAGAAAAAAATGGTAAATTTACTGAAATTGAGTTAAATTTTGACATTGTTTGTGGATTTGCTGATTAAATAATAATGTTAGTGGTAATAATTTAAAGTTAGAAATAAAATTTAATAGGTATGTAACGGTATTTTCTAATACTACTACTCAAGTTAGTTTATTTGTTCTGTTCCTGTTGTTATTTGATCTATAACAGTTTTAGAAAAGAATATTTTTCTTCCAATACTATCACCATTTTAAAAAATTTTTGCTGATAAATAACCATCATAACCTTTGCTTTCAAGTTCAGCACAATGGCATGAATCACAGCAATACATTGTAGAAGTAACAGCAATTTTTCTTGTCGATATTTTTTTATACCTGAACGAATTTCTAATAAAGCCATTTTAATTAATTCATAATCCATAATAAACACCCATTTCAAAGGTTTGTTTTATTGTAACTTGAAAAGCTTTTTATATTAAGTATTTTAGCAATTGTTATCTTTTTTTATTTTAGATAATTTACTAGACTTTTAATAAAAGATGTGATAGTTATTTGATAATATAAGTAAATTAAGATATACTTTGTACAGTAAAAAAAATACCCTTGAAAAATGAATGGATAAACTTAACTACAAGAAGTAGAATTACAGTCAAATAACAGTCTGTGAGAGAAAAAAAGTATAAAATAGAGAAAATAGAGAAAAATGAGAAATCAAACCGTTCATAGCCCGAAGAAAATTGGTCAATATTTATATATTAAATTGATATATAATTTTATTAGTTTTATATTATTTATTTGCATTTTATTTTAAACATCAGTATTTATACAGCTTGAAGAAAGCTAGTATCTGTGGTAGAATAAGTATATTGTTTAAGCAATACTTAAAAGGGAGAAATAATGAATATAACAAGAGAATATAC
>JAQVBD010000107.1 GCA_028690485.1 Endomicrobiaceae bacterium | reverse complement strand
ATTCTGCAAGTAATAATATCTTAGTTTATTTCGAAAATAACCCTATAAGATTAATGGATACCGACTATCTTTCTGATGCCTTTGAAACAATAAAACTTAACTATAAATGCAAGGCAGGAACTGTTGATGATAGTAATAAATGTGATCCTAACAATAATACCGCATCGGAAAATACAAAATTCGAAGGTATCAAAAAATACTTACAACCGGTTGATGATGTAGTTGCAAAAACAATGCACGATAATGAATTATCTTTTTATAGTACCTTAAAACCATCTGAAAAAAATGTTATAGACCATTGGGCATCAAAACAAAAACAGGCCAATAAATACTTATTTACTGGTATTGGGCCAGGTAAACAAACTGTTAAAATAATAGATGACATGATTAAAAATTCTGTTGTTCCTATTGATATTACATCATATAGTGGTATACCAGGACATCGTGTCAAACAATTAGTTGGCGAATTTGATGTTGGTGACGAATTCCAATTCAATGGATTTATGTCTACTAGCCTAGACTTCTCATTTTCATCTATATTTGGTGCATCAGAAGGCGGATGTATATTAAAAATAGAAACACCAAAAGGCACAAATGGGATTTATATAGAAAAAAACAAAGAAAATAAAATCACAGAACACGAAGTTGTACTGGATAGAGGTCAATCCTGGATAGTGAACGAGGTAGAAAAATATGACGGAATTACTATTGTATCCATTAAACGAAAATAGATTTCAACTAGATTTCAAAGGATTTTTTAATACAAAGAAGAAAAATCCGGCCAAACAACATTTGGCATACTTGGATAACGTTAACAAGTTCATAAAGCTTAACTATAACTGCCCTGACTCAGAAAAACAAGGCACCGGCCCTGGAAGCTGTGGTGGAAGTAAACCCAATAATGATAAAAAAGAATTACAGCCCCTTAATACAAAAACAGAAACATTCAATAATTTTAAATATGAAATGGATGCATTTTTTAAAATTCCTGCGCAAATAGCTGATTCAAAACTAATACAATATAATCAAAATATTTCAAAACATCCAGAAAATATAAGATTAGAAGGCATGAGACTAATTCATAGAACAGGTAGTAATAATTATCAAAAAGAAGCTCGTGAACAAATCATAAGCGAAATAACAAACAATACACAACTTGGCAAATATCTTAATGATAAAATAATAGCAGAAACAAAAGCATTTGAAGAAAATCCTGTTAGGTTATATAGATCTGGTAAGTATAAAAATTCTATTATCGAAAGTTTTACATCAAATCCAGATAGTGCATTCACGACAAATTTTGATGATGTTCCTCCTGGGAATGACTTTCATAAGGATTATGATGAATTAAAAACCGATGGATGGAAAGTTCTTAGTGGTGTTTTACAGTCTGCCAGATATCCCGAAGAATATGAAGTAACACTAATAAATATTGATGAATTAAATAAATATCGTAATAAGCAAAAACAAAATTCTGCCTATTTAGAAGATGTTACTAACTTCATGAAACTTAACTATAAATGCCCAAAGGGAACCGTCGACGATAGTAATAAATGCAACACTGAAAATGAATCATTGAAAAATGATGATATTACAGTATCAAATAAAAATCCTATTATAATAGAAAAACTAACAGATGAAGTTATAGCCGCATTACGGTATTATACAGATGAAGGATATCGTAACATTAATCATTCATTGCGTCATGATGGTGGGGAATCAATGACTCCGGAAGCAACTGAACATATGGAATGGATAGATGCTATGTTCGAAGATAAACGAGCCATATTAACAGAAGGCGTTGTATATAGGGGATATAATTCATTCGAATTATCACAAGATGATGTTGTTGGTTCTACTATAAAAGATCCTGCTTTTGTTTCTGTATCAAATAACGAATCAAATGCAAATATTTTTATAGACACTGCAAAATTTCCAGTAATGGCAGAAATACATATACCAGATGGTTCTAGAGGTCTCGCTATACCAGATAGTATAGCAACTCTACCAGTAGGCGAAAGTGAAATTCTGTTACCACGTGATTCTAAATTTAAAATAACAAAATCTGAAAATAAAAATGGCATCAAATATATAACAATGGATCTAATAACTGATAGACCAATAAAAACAAAACAAAATTCTGCATACCTTGATGAAGTTGCAGAATTCATAAAACTCAACTATAAATGCCCCAAAGGAACCGTCGATGATTCCAACAAGTGTAATCCGGAAGAACAAGAAAAAAGCAATACATCTGATTCAAAATCCGCTTCGGAAACATTTATTGGTTTCAAAGCCGATCATGATTTTTCATCTCCCCAAGACGTTGAAGCCAACAAACTGATACAGGTATCATTGGATAAAGCAGCAGAACCACTTAAAAAATTTAGTAAAAATGACCGCCATGTACTAACTATGTATAGTGGTGGTAGATTTCATCAAATAAACGAATATTTAAATGGTTCCATGAAAGACATGGAAAATAGTAATGATGTATTTGATAAAGCTAATGTAAAAGAATCAAAACAACTCATAGAAAAATTAGATAAATTATTTACTAATTCCGACTTATCGGAGCCATTAGTTACGTATAGGGGAATATCTAATAAAACATTATCAAAATATCCGGAGTTAGTAAATGCGTTGGATACTCCTGGATCAGAAATTGAGTTTCCATGCTTTAGTTCAACGTCAGCATTACCATTCATGGCAAATAACTTCACAACAGATGAAAATGGAAGAATGGGCAGATTATTAGAATTGCAATTGCCTAGCGGTACAAAGGCTTTATTTATTGCAGAAGAAAGCGTATTACCAAACGAGTTTGAAATTTTAGTGAATCGTGGAACCAAGTTCAAAGTTGTGGAAACACGATATACTGACATTATACCACCAAACAATGGGTCATATAAAGATAGATCTGCGAAACATGTTAAAATAACTACTATAAAGGCGATTGTATGAAA
>JAQVBD010000106.1 GCA_028690485.1 Endomicrobiaceae bacterium | reverse complement strand
CTATTTGCTAAAGTTGAAGGAACAGTAAAGTTTGTTAGAAGAGCAGGAGATAGATGTTTTGTTAATGTAGATACTGCTATATAACTAAGGAAAAAATGTTCATAGATAAAGCAAAAATATTTATTACAGCCGGTCGCGGTGGCGACGGCTGTATTTCTTTTAGGCGAGAAAAATATGTCCCCTTGGGCGGCCCTGATGGTGGGAATGGCGGCAAAGGCGGAGATGTTTTTATTGAAACTGATAATAAGAAAATCACATTATTAGATTTATCGTACAGACCTAAGTTTCATGCTGAAAATGGATTTAAAGGTGAAAATAGTAATAAATATGGTAAGTATGGTAAAGATTTAGTAATAAAAGTTCCTTTAGGAACAATTATTTATAAAAATAATGAATTATTTGCAGATTTAAAAGAAATTGGACAAAGTGTTCTTGTCGCAAAAGGTGGACGAGGTGGACGAGGGAATTCTTCTTTTAAAACACAGAATCATACTGTACCTAGAATTGCTGAAAAAGGTGAGCCTGGGGAAACTTCAGAAATTGATTTAGAACTTCGTTTGATAGCAGATGTTGGATTAGTTGGTTTTCCTAATGCAGGAAAGTCCACTTTTTTATCAATAGTAAGTTCTGCAAGACCTAAAATTGCAGATTATCCGTTTACAACATTAGAACCAAATTTAGGTGTAGTTTCTTTAAATGACAGACAGATTGTTATTGCCGATATTCCAGGAATTATAGAGGGAGCTAGTCATGGTAAAGGTTTGGGTTTTGAATTTCTAAGGCATATAAAGAGAACAAAAGTTTTAATTTATATGATAGATGCTAGTGGTTTTGATGGAAAAGATCCTTATGAAGTATATAAAGTATTAAAGAAAGAACTAAAACAATATTCTAAATTTCTCTCAAATAAGCATATGGTAATTGCTTTAAATAAAATTGATATTGATACGTCTTTAGATAATGTTAAACTATTTAAAAAGAAAGTTAAGAGTAAAAATATATATACAATATCAAATATGACAAAAGAAGGAATTGATAAATTAATATTTGATGTAATAAAATTACTTGATTTACCTATAGATGAGGAAGAAATAGCTTCAATTCCTGTAAAAAAATATATATATGAACCGGATTTTGTTATAAATATAGATGAAGATGGCGGTTTTATAGTTAGTGGCAAAAAAGTTGAAATTTTAGTAGAAATGACAAGATTTAATGAAGAGGAAGCTTTAAGAAGATTTCAAAATATACTAAAAAAAATGGGTGTTGATGTTGCTCTTGAAAAAAAGGGTTGTAAAGTTGGAGATACTGTTCGAATTGGCAAATTTAAATTTGATTTTGCTAAATAATAACTTCTTAGATATTTCATAAAATTTTTACATTTTTTCTACCAATTCTTTCATATAATTTGTATAATAATAAAATATAAAATTAAAAGTCTAAAAAAATAGATAAAGTTGTTGACAAAAATTCAAAATATCTTATACTTCTTGTGAGTATATTATGATAAAAAAGATTATAAATTCTAACAATAATATTGTTGTTACAGGGGCTTTGTCAAAAGTTCTATGTGCTTTTGTTGTGTTTTTTCTTTGTTTTAATAGTATTGTTTCATCTTTTATATTAAATTATAATAAATCAGATTTAGTAGAAATTTCATCTATTCAAAAAGATGTTTTTTCTGCTATTTTTTTTATTTCCGGTACTATTGAAAAAATTAATAAATCGTTGTCTGACAAATTAGGTTTAAAATCAACATCAACAACAGAGAAAGACAAAAAAAATCAACAGCCTGTTGCAAAAGCTTCAAATGATATAATTATTATTGAAAATCAGTCTCAAAATATTAAAGTTTTGAAAAATTTAGCTAGTTATATAAAAGATTTTCAAATATATGGAATATTATACAGTCCTTTTTATTTGCTTTCTGAAAATCGAATACTATATCAAGAAGTCAATTTTTACTTTATAGTAATGATATTGTTTTTTGCTTCAGCCAAAAAAATATATGATAATTTAAATAAAATTAATAGAACTATGTATAAAAACCCACTTGTTTTTTAAAGTGGGTTTTTTCTTTTGAGGGAGAGTAATAATGATTAATAAAAATTTTATTAGACAAAGTCTAGTTAAATCTATTTCTATAATAACAACGGTTTCTTTTTTGTTTACTGGTGTCTTTTCTGAAATTGTCTTTGCTTCAATTGATATTGAAAAAGCAAATTTAAATAAAGAAATTCTTAACACTTTTATTCCGTCATCAATTGGCAGGATTACATCTGCAAAGTATTATGATAGTGATGAAGTAGTAATAAATATCCAAGATTTACATTGCCATGTTGAAACTCAGAAAAACATTGTAAAAATAATAGAATATATTGATAAAAATTATAATTTAAATGAAGTTTATCTTGAAGGTGCTGTTGGAAATGTTGATACATCTTGGCTTTCATCTCTTAAAAAAACTGGCTTTGGATATCAAATAATAGAGTCTTTATTAAATTTAGGACGTCTAAGTGGGGCAGAATATTATTCTGTTGTAAATGATAAAAATAAATTTATTGTTGGTATTGAAAATAATAATATATATGAAGATAATATAAAATTATTAAATCAGATAGTATCTGTATATCCTGAAGTTTCTGCTATATGTCAGCAAATGAATAGAGAAATAGGAAATGTTAAAAAAGACTATTTTAATAAAGATATAAGAAGACTAGAAAGATTAATTTTAAAATTTCAAAAAAATAAAATTAATGCAAAAAAATATTATGCTGAACTGGAAAAAATTTCAAAAAGAGTTAATGAACCATTAGATAAATATAAGAATATTAAATTATATGTAGAACTTTTGAATAGAATGAGAAGTATTAATATAGAAAAAATTCCTCAACAATTTAAAACATTTATAACAGTTTTAAAATCTCAGATTCCATACCAACAATACACAGAGTTATCAAACATAAGTAATAATTTTACAAATATGGAAAATATTTC
>JAQVBD010000007.1:54171-61181 GCA_028690485.1 Endomicrobiaceae bacterium | reverse complement strand
AAGTATTCTTTGTTTATCTATATCTATGTTATTTTGATTACCTTGAGTATTTAAAGGTTCTTGTCCTGTCATTTCCCCCCCAATCTTTTACAGTTGTGTAGTTACCGCATAAGAGCATGTCTATGAGTGAAATATTTTTTAATGTAAAAATTAAAAACAGATAAATTTTTAAGCTCTGCCTGTTTGAAGTAAATTTCGTTACATTATGCATTAAGAAATTTACAAGTTCAGAGCTGACATAAAAAATATGAACAAATATGCTCAGCGGTGGGTCTTTTTGCATACTTTTTAGACTCGTGATAAAAAGTATGTTGCTGTGGGTCAAACACCCACTATGTTAATTTACAATTAAAAATAAATTTTTATATTCTCTTAAAAAAACTTCTCAAAGAAATCGCCGTTAAGTTCTTTTAAAAAACTTCTCCAAATCAGCTTGCGTCAAAGTATAAACCGTCGGTCTCCCATGCGGACAAGTCCACGGCATATTACAAGCAAACAAATCCTTCATCAACTCTATTGCCTGTCTGTCTTGCAACTTATCCCCTGCCTTAATACTACTCCTGCAAGCAGTTCTGATAATGGTTTCATTTATTCTTTCAATATCGGTAGTTTTTTCATCTGCAAGAAACTCAAGAAGAACATCAATTATTTCTATAAAATTTATCTTAAATCCTAAAAGTGCAGGATATGAAGTTAATCTGAAAGTATTATCTCCAAATTCTTCTACTGAAAAACCTAATTTATTAAAAGTTTCTAGCTGACTCTTTAAAATGATTGCTTTTGGTGATGAAAGTTCAAAAACTTCCGGTATTAAAAATTGTTGAATATTTAATGATTTTTTTGATATTTGATTTGAAAACATCTCATATCGAACTCTTTCCTGAGCTGCATGCTGGTCTATTATGTAAAATGTATCATCTTTTTCAACTAAAATATATGTAGTAAATACCTGTCCGACAAATTTACAATTGTCTGCATGTATTATTTCTGTTTGTTGACCAACAGTATGCCGAGTTGTTGAATATAAATTTTTATAATCTTCAACAGTAACATCTTTTGGAGAAGAAAAAGGCTTACCATATGGTTTTGAGTATGATTTACCAAAAGAATAGTTTGTTTTATAATCTCTGTTTATATATGGTTCTTCTTGAGTTTGTAAGTTTATAATATTGCTAGGAGCATCTGATTCAACAGAACCTTTAATAAAAGAATAGAAAAGTTCATACATTTCATTTTCTTTAGCAAATTTAATTTCTCTTTTTGTCGGATGAACATTAATATCAATATCAGCAGGATTTGTTTTAAGAAACATTATAATTCCCGGATATCTACCAATTGGAATAGCCTGTTTATATGCTTGATAAACAGAATGAATTAACCATTTTGGATAATTAACACATCTGCCATTTACAAAAAGATATTGTAATTTTTTTTGAGCTAAAGAATTTTCTCTGGTTGTAATAAAAGCATCTATTTCAACTTTTTGATGAGAGAAAAATATATGTTTTAGTTTTTTAGACATATCTTTACCTAAAACATCTTCTATCCTTTTTATTTTTGAATCTGTTTTTTGATAATCGGATATAGTTTTATTATCACATATAACTTTAAAATTAATGTCATTTTTAACTAATGCAATTTCATCAATACAACTAATAATTTTGCTTTTTTCAGTAGTATCAGTTTTCAAGAACTTTTCTCTTACCGGTGTATTGAAAAACAAATTCCTGACTTCAGCTATTGTTCCGCCAGACCCTGCCCAAGGCTGTAAATTAGATACTTTATTGCCTTCAATAGATAATTGCCATCCGGAACTTTTCTCTTGTTGTTGAGTCTTTATATCAAACATAGATATTGAAGCAATAGAAGGAAGAGCTTCCCCTCTAAAACCTAGAGAAACTATATTTGCTAAATCTTCAAAAGTTTTGATTTTGTTTGTAGCATGTCTTTTGATAGAAAGCTGTAAATCTTCTTTATCCATCCCGCAACCATTATCGCAAACCCTAATTAGTTTTTTACCTGCTTTTTCTATTTCAACGGAAATACTGGTTGCTTTGGCATCCAAAGCATTTTCAACTAACTCTTTAACCACATTTAAAGGTCTTTCGACTACTTCGCCGGCTGAAATTTTATTAATAGTGTTTTCATCTAAAATTTCTATTGTCATTTTTATTTTATCTTCTGTTTTTTATTGCATAAAAAATAATAACTACATTCTTTTTTACAAACATCTTGTGCGCCTAAAGCAATCTTATTATCACAATCTGTAAACTCAACAGCAACTCTGTTGATTTTTTTTGAATCCAAAGTATCTATTTCTGTAAAAAGAATGCCTATTTCCCACATAATACTTTTTGATTTTACTCTAATTATTTTTCCGTATATTTGTTTTGTTGATATAGTTGGAATATCCAGCGCTAAACAAACTTCAACTTTTTCCGGTATATTTGAATAAGAAAGCAACGACATTCCACTAGCAGACAAATTGATTATTATACCCGGAAATGAACTTTTTTCAGTTGATATAGCCACTTCTCTTGCAATATCTTTAATTACTGGCAATCTTGGATGTCTTCTTCTGTTTAACATAATCAACCTCTCCAAAATGTTATTTTTTAAATTTCTCTTTCCAGTCTGATAATAATTTCAGTGCCTCTATTGGTTTTAAATTATCGATATTTAGTTTTCTTAATTCTATCAAAATTTCAGGTTCAATTGAAGTAAAAAGATTAGGTTGGACATCTTGTTCAAGTTTTGAAAAATTCTTATTTAAGTTTTTTTCTAATCCTTTCAAAATTTCGTATGCTCTTTTTATTACTTTATATGGAATTCCTGCAATCTTTGCAACATGAATACCATATGACTTATCAGCTGCCCCGTCAACTATCTTATGTAAAAATATAACGGTATCATTCCATTCTTTGACATCTACACTGGCATTTATTATACCATTTTCTGGATTTGCAAGTGTTGTTAGTTCAAAATAATGTGTAGCAAATAAAATTTTTGCTCCTTTATTATATTTTGAACTTGAATCAGAGAAAAACTCAAGTATTGCCCATGCTATAGACATTCCGTCATAAGTAGATGTTCCCCTGCCGACTTCATCAAGGATAATCAAACTTCTATCTGTATATTGATTCAAAATATTTGCAGTTTCTGTCATCTCCACCATAAAAGTAGATTCTCCGCCTACCAAGTTATCGCCAGCTCCTATTCTTGTAAAAATTCTGTCAACTATACCTATTGTAGAATTTGAACAAGGAACAAATGAACCAATTTGTGCCATAATAATAATCAATGCAACTTGTCTCAAATATGTTGATTTACCGGACATATTAGGACCTGTTAAAATCATTATTCTTTTTGTTGTATCATTTAATGAAATGTCATTTGCAACAAAAAAACCATCTTTTAAGATTTGTTCAACAACAGGATGTCTGGCATCTTTCAGAATTAAATCTTTATCATTTGTAATTACAGGGCAAGAATAATTATATACTATGGCATTTTGTGCAAAAGACAAATATATATCAAGTTCTGCTATCATAGATGATAATAATAGTATGTGTTGCGAATAAGAAGCTATTTCTTGCCTTAAAGTAACAAATATTTCAGTTTCAAGTTTAATAATTTTATCTTGAGCAGAAATTATTTTTTCTTCTAAAGTTTTTAATTCCTGTGTAATATATCTTTCTGAATTTGTAAGAGTTTGTTTTCTTATATAAGTTTCAGGGACTAAAGGAATATTTGATTTTGTTACATCAAGATAATATCCAAATACAGAAGTATATCCTATTTTTAAATTATTTATTCCTGTTTTTTGTTTTTCTCTTATTTCAAGTTCAGATATATATTTTTTGGCATCTTTACTTAATAGTCTTAATTCATCTAATTCTTGTGATATATTACTTTTAATAACATTTCCGTCTTTTAATAAAATTGGTGTTTCCGGTTCAATATAACTTTCTATTTTATTGATAATTTCAGTTTGAACTTTAAAACATTCATTATCTTTAAAATATGGAGTTTTAGTCAATTTTTCATAAATATTATTTATAATTACCAAAGAATCTTTTAACGATAATAATTCCTTAGGACTTGCTGAACCACTTACAATTCTTGAAACAATTCTATCCAAGTCATAAATTGATTTTAAATCTTCTCTTAATTCTTCTCTGTTATTAGATTCTTCAACAAACAACTTCGTTTTGAATTGTCTGTTTTCAATAGATTTTATATCAAGCAACGGTTTTATTATCCAATTTCTTAACAATCTTGCACCCATAGGTGTAATTGTTGTATCTATTGCTGATAATAAAGAACCTTCTTGTTTTAAAGAAGATAGTGATCTTAATATTTCAAGATTTTTTATTGCAACAGCATCTAAAACCATAAAATCATTACTTTCTATAAACCTTACATTATTTAAAATTGGAAGACTTTGAGGCTGATTTTCTTGTATATAAACAAATATTGCACCAACTGCAGATATAATATTTGTCTTATCAGCTATATTAAAATGTGCAATAGATTCAACCTTTAGAATTTTCTTGATTAAATTTTCACAATATGTGCTATCGACATATATATCTTTTATAGGTGATAAAACTATATTAAAATTTTGTAATATTTTTTGTAATTGTTCATTTGCAGAAGTCTTTTGCGAGACAATTATTTCATTTGGCTTATACTTAATAATTTCATTTTCTAAATTTGAAAAATTTATTTCGTAAGTAAAAAAATCTCCAGTCGAAATATCTGTAATGGCTATTGATACAGTATTTGACTTATCATCCAATATTATAGACATTAAATAATTATTTAGTTTAGAATCTAATAAATTATCTTCAAGTACCGTTCCCGGAGTTATAACTTTTACAACACCTCTTTTTACAATTCCTTTGCCGGCTGTAGGCTCTTCAAGTTGTTCACAGATAGCAATTTTCAGACCAGCTTTAACAAGTTTTCTTATATAGTTATTTGCTGAATGGAAAGGAATGCCACACATAGGAACATCTTGTCTTTTTGTAAGAACAACCTCTAAAATAGGATGTGCTTTTACAGCATCATCACCAAACATTTCATAAAAATCACCCAATCTGAAAAACAAAATGATGTCTGGATATTGTGATTTTATACTATGATACTGCTGCATTAACGGAGTTAATTCTTTTTCTTTATTCATTCTCTGAAAGATACCTTATAAATTTGTTATTATCAATTAGTTTAAGTATCGTGTATATCCTATTAATCTTTGAAACATACCTCTTAGTTTCTGTAACCGGCATTTCTTCAGAATCATATTCTATAAAAGGATTTTTCTGATGCCATTGTTTTACATGTCCAAGACCTGCATTATATGATGCTAAAACTAAATTTGTATTATTATTAAACATTGCTGATAAAATTTTAAGATAATATGTACCTAACATTATATTTACTTCAGGTTCATATAATCTATCTTCTTTGAAATCTTTGTATCCGAGATATGCTGCAACTTCTTTTCCGGTAGATGGCATAAGCTGCATTAAACCGATAGCTCCCTTTTTAGATTTTGCTAAAGGATTAAAATTTGATTCTGCCTTAATAACTGCCTTAACCAATAAAGGATCAATATTGTATTGAATTGAATATTTAGTAACAATATCAGAATACTTTGAAATATTATTTATATGTATATAAAGATATACATATACTATCAATAATATTCCCAATAAAATAAAACCTATTAATTTACCAACTGATATTCTCATAAAATTATATTTCCGGATAAACTGTTTGCTAATGCTCTGTTTATAGATACTTTAACAATCTGCCCGGTAAGATTTTCTTTAGAATCAAAAAACACTTTTAAATTCTGGCTGTTTCTTCCTTCACAAATATTATTATTATACTTTTCAACCAATACATCAATATTTTTGCCGATATATTCATTGTTAAGAGTCTTTGATATATTATTCGAATCTTCAAGCAATAAAGTATGTCTTTGTTTTTTAACTTCAAGAGAAACATCATCCTTGAATTTAGCTGCTATTGTATTAGGTCTAGGAGAATATTTAAAAATAAATACTCCTCCAAACTTTAAATCCTTTGATGCTTGAAATGTATCTTGAAAATCTTGATCTGTTTCTCCCGGAAAACCAATTATAATATCAGTTGTTATATTTATTTGCGGTATTTTAGATTTAATTTTTTCTACTAAAGATTTATATTTTTCATAAGTATATTTTCTGTTCATTGCATTTAAAATATTATTTGAAGCAGATTGTAACGGCAAATGGATGTGTTTACATATTTTATTATTATTGGCAATTTCATCTATTAATTCATCTGACAAATCTTTAGGGTGATTTGTCATAAATCTAATTCTTTTTAGATTTTCTATTTCAGATATCTTTTGTAAAAGATGTGTAAAGTTAACTCCATTATCATTATATGAATTTACATTTTGTCCCAATAAGATAATCTCTTTAACTCCGGTATTTACAGCTTCTTTAACTGAGTTAAATATTTCATCACGATTTATACTGAACTCAGGTCCTCTGACATAAGGGACTATACAATATGAACAAAAATTAGTACATCCTTTCATAATTGTTACATATTGAAAAACTTCTTTTGCAACTTTCTCTCTTGGCAAATAGTTTGATGGAATATATTTACTTATAATTTGTGAAAAATCGTCAATATTTTGAGCGCCTAAAACAAAATCAACATATTTACATCTTCTTTTGATTTCTTTATAAGCATGCTGAGCCATACAACCGACAACACCAACAATTAAATTAGGATTTATATCTTTTTGTTCCTTAATTCTGCCTAAAAAAGAATATGCTTTATGTTCAGCAGAAAATCGGACAGAACATGTATTTAATATAACTATATCTGCTTGTGAAATCTCTAAAGTTAATACACAGCCATGATCAATTAAATAATTTGATATTTTATCTGAATCATTTACATTCATCTGACAGCCGATAGTTTCCATAAAAAAATTCATATTATTC
>JAQVBD010000007.1:0-54071 GCA_028690485.1 Endomicrobiaceae bacterium | reverse complement strand
ATTCATTTGCCACTTTTAACAAATATTTACCATATGCTGAATTAAACATTTTTGCATTTTCTATTAACTGATTTTTATCTATAAAATTCATTCTATATGCGATTTCTTCAAGGCAACTGACCATTATTCCTTGCCTTTCTTCTATTGTTCTGATAAACAAGGCTGAATCTAATAAAGAATTATATGTTCCCGCATCAAGCCATGCAAAACCTCTGCCAAAAAGCTGAACCGATAAATTATTGTGTTCTAAATAAATTCGATTTATATCTGTAATTTCAAGCTCTCCTCGTTCAGAAGGCTTTATCATTTTTGCAATTTTTATAACTTCGTTATCATAAAAATATAATCCGGTAACAGCCCAATTTGATTTTGGATTTTGTGGTTTTTCAACTATTGATACAGGCTGTTTATTTTTATCTATTTCCACAATACCATATCGATGAGGATCATCGACATAATAGCCAAAAATTGTTGCACCCTTTTCTTTATTTACTGCATTTGACAGCAATTCAGGTAAACCATGTCCATAAAATATATTATCGCCTAAAACTAAAGCAACATTATCATCACCAATAAAATCTTCACCTATTAAAAAAGCTTCAGCAAGTCCATTTGGATTATCTTGTATTTTATAAGATATATTTATACCTAAACGCTCCCCTGATTGAAATAATTCTTGAAACTTTGGCAAAGTATCTGAAGTTGAAATTATCAGTATATCTTTTATACCTGCAAGCATAAGAACAGATAAGGGATAATATATCATTGGTTTATTATATACAGGCAATAACTGTTTAGATATAACTGATGTTATTGGATAAAGTCTTGTTGCTTTACCACCGGCAAGAATAATCCCTTTTGTTTTCTTCATTTCTTTACCTCTAATAATTGAAAATATTTTATCGTTTTATTTAAACCTTCTTCAAGTTGAACTTCCGGTTGCCATTTTAATATTTTTACTGCTTTTGTAATATCCGGTTTTCTTCTTTTAGGATCATCCTCAGGTAATGATTTACGAACAATTTTTGACTTACTTTTAGTAAGTTTTATTATTGTTTTAGCAAGTTCATTTAAAGTTATTTCATGAGGATTACCTATATTAATCGGTGTATGCTCCCTAGACATCAAAAGATTGTATATACCTCTTATCAAATCACTTACAAAGCAAAAGCTTCTAGTTTGTGTTCCTTTACCAAAAACAGTAACCGGTTTATTATTAAGAGCTTGATATATAAATTCCGGAACTGCTCTGCCATCGTTTATATTCATTCTAGGGCCATAAGTGTTAAAAATTCTAACTATTTTTGTATCCAATTTATATATATTATGAAAACTCATAATTAATGCTTCTGAAAATCGTTTAGCTTCATCATACATACTTCTTTTACCAACGGGATTAACATTTCCCCAATAAGTTTCTACTTGTGGACTTATTAATGGATCACCATAAACTTCACTAGTTGAAGCAAATAAAAATTTGGCTTTATTTTTTTTTGCCAAATTTAACATATTAAATGTTCCAATTGAACCAACTTGTAAAGTTTCTATCTGGTATTTTACATAATCTATAGGACTTGCCGGTGATGCAAAATGTAAAATGACATCTATTTTTTCGGATATATTAAATTTTTTTGTTATATCTATTTCTTTTAACTTAAATTTTTTATTTTTTAAAAGATGTTTAATATTATCATGTTTGCCTGTTAAAAAATTATCAACAGCTATAACAGAATGTCCTTTTGAAATAAACAAATCACAAAGATGTGAACCTAAAAAACCTGCTCCACCAGTGATAAGAATTTTCATTATTTATCCTCAAATTATAAACATTTGTATATTATATAATTTGTGGAAGATTAGTACAATAATTTTTTTCAAATTTTTATAATATGGCTTATTTATCCATTATATTGATAGCTATATCAGATAAGATATCATTTATTCTTGTATATTGGTCAAGAACATCCATATGAAGTCCTGAAGTTTCTATTGATTCTTTTAAATCTGCATGCAATCTTGAAATATGCTTCTTTTTTAATTTATGAACAATAGCATGCAATTTATCTACAGATGTTGATATTTCATGAGCAACAGCTATATCGTCATTTACAAAAGCATCTATTATTTTAGAACAATTTGTATAAATAATATTATGTAAATATTTAATATCGCTTAATCCTTCATCTGAAAATCTTAAATGTCTTTTTATTTTTTCATGAGAAATGTAAATCAAATTTCTATCAATAATATCTGAAATCTGCTCAAAATCAGCAACAATATACAATAATGCTATTTCATTTTGTGATTGTTTCGTCGTCAACTGATTTTGTCCAACTTTTGTAATATAAGGCACAATTCTATTAGCTAAATTAGTAACTTGTAAAGATTTATAAGTTGTTTTTTCTGCAACTATTTCATGCCTAGTTTTTAAAGCATTTATAGATTCTTTTAATATTTCTAAAACTATTTCTGATAATCTTGAAATTTCCTGTTTTGACAGTTCAAATGCTTTGTCAGGTTCTTTAATATATTTCTGATCTATAAATACCGGACCAAATCGTTCCTGACAAGAAGTACTTGGAAAAATAAATAAAATTAATTTATAAAATAATGGAATAATAGGTAAAATTATCATTGCTGCAAATAAAGTAACAAGTGTATGTGACATTGCAATTTCTCTTGCAATATCTGTTGATAAAATTATTTTTCCTGTAAAAAATTTAACGAAATATATCCAGGCAGATTCTCCATGATAATGGATAAACGATATAAAAGGCAAAATCAATAAGACTCCGAAAATTTGATAGCTTAAATGCCAAAGCATTACATTTTTGCCACTTCGTGGTTGATTGATTGATGCCACAACAGCAGTTATACATGTTCCTATCTGTGCACCTAAACAAATACAAATACCTTGTGTTAAAGAAAGTATTCCTGCTGATGCTAAGACAATTACTATACCTACTGTTGCTCCACTGCTTTGTATAAGCATTGTAAAAAACAACCCGACTAATATTGAAAAAATTGGTGATTTTACACTAGCAACTAGTTCTAATAGTTCATTATTAAGAGTTATAGGTAACATTGCATCTGACATTATTTTCATACCAAAAAAAAGCAATCCAAAACCAAAAATAGCATCTCCTAAATCGGCTATTCTCTTTTTTGTAGAAAAGAAAGATAAAAAATATCCTACGGCTATAATGATTAAAGCATAATCTACAAGTTTAAAAGCAACTAGTTGTCCTGTAATTGTTGAGCCTACTGATGCTCCAACAGATACAGACATTGATTGAAAAAAGGTTAAAACACCCGCACTAGCAAGTGTAATTTGCAATAAGAGAGTAGCTGTACTAGATTGATTTAAGCATGTAATACCCAAACCTGTTAAAAAACCTTTAAATCTTGTTGATGTAAATTTTGTTAGTATTACTCTTATGTTTTGTCCTGCCATTTTTTGAAATGACAAATTAATTTTAAACATTCCAAAAAGGAGTAATGCAGCCCCTCCTAAAATACCTGCCAGCATTATTAACATCCAATTTTTATTTAATACAGAAACTGTAAAATATATCGGGTCACAAAAGACATCCGCATTAACAATAACAGTTATTTTATCTTCAGCTTTTTTACCTACAATAAGCTTTGCAGAAGCATACCCATTATCATCTGTCAGAACATTATTTGATATTTGGATATAAGAAGAGTTTTTATTATTAGATAAGTTAGAAGTTTCTACTACTGAAAAATTAATTTTTACATTTTTTAAACTATTTTTGTCAGAATCAAGTAATTGAACAACAAAAGAATTTTTTAAACCTATTCCTCTAATACCAAGCTGCTTATCTCCAGAAATTTTAACTAATGATATTTCTTGAGAAAAACAAACTGTTGATATAAAAATAAATAAAAAAGAAAGTAAAATATTTTTTATTTTCATTTTAATGATTGTTTATTAAAAGATTTTGGTAATAAAGACATTATTTTTTCTACTTTAATTTTGTTATTTTTATCATTATAAATAATATCTGCTTTTTGAGAAAATTCTGATATGACTTGTCTGCAAGCTCCACAAGGAGTAACATTGCCACATTTTGAATAAACAGCTACTGCTTTGATATTTTTAGAGCCATTAGAAACTGCCGTAAAAATGGCTACCCTTTCCGCACATATTGATAACCCATAAGAAGCATTTTCAATATTTGTTCCGCAATATACTTTACCATCTTGGCATAAAACAGCAGCACCTACTTGAAACTTTGAATACGGACTATACGAATTTTCAACTGATTGTTTTGCAAAAGATAAAAGTTCTTTATATATTTCTTTTTTTTCAGCCATATTATTAAAACTCCGTAAATTTTTTAAACATCTTAAATCTATTAGTTATCTCTTTTTTAGTCAAAGAACTAAGCCTTTCTAAACTAAAAGACTCAACATTAAATGATGCCATTATACTTCCATAAACCATTGCTTTCTTCAATGTTTCAAAAGTTAATTTATTACAAGAAGATAAATACCCAATAAAACCTCCTGCAAAAGTATCTCCGGCTCCAGTTGTATCTTCTACACTTTCTAATGGATAAGACGGTATTGAAAATATATTGTCTTTATGGAAAAGCATTGCCCCAAATTCTCCTCTTTTGATAACGAGAATTTCCGGTCCCATTTTTGTTATAACTTTTGCAGATTTAATAATATTATTTTCTTTTGATAACTGTTTTGCTTCATCTTCATTGATAAGCAATAAATCTACTCTTTTTAAAACAGATTTAAGTTTTGATAATTTTGTTGATATCCATAAATTCATTGTATCAAGCACAACTAATTTAGGTTTTTTTACTAAATTCAGGACATTGTTTTGTATATCCGGATCAACATTCGCCAAAAATAAATATTTCGAATTCTTATGTTCTGTAGATAATACAGGTGCAAAATCTAAAAAAACATTCAATTTTGTATTGATTGTTTTTGCTTGGTTTAAATTACAAGAATATTTTCCCATCCATCTAAAAGTTTTCCCTGCACTAACAGCAAGCCCTGATGTATCTATCTTATGATGATTCAGCAGATGGATATATTTGCACGGAAAATCGTTTCCTACAATAGCAACAACAGATGTTTTAGTAAAATATGAAGCAGACATTGCCGAATACATCGCTGACCCGCCAAGAGCATCTTTAATTTTCTTATTGTTCGCTTCAATAGTATCAAGAGCAACAGAACCAACTATTAGAATTGCCATTATTTCACCTATTATTTCGAAAAATATTTATCTAAAAACAAACTTAATGAAGCATATGCAGGAGATTGTTTTACAGTTTCCTGTGATGATTGAACAGCAAATTTTAAAGCATTATGACATTCACATTTTATTTCTCTTTGAGCAAGTTTTGGTATTATATGTTTAATAAGTTTTTTACAGGTATTGGCATTTGCAGCCATTACTTCTAAAACTTTTTCAACACCAACTTCTTCTCCTATTTTCCAAACATCATAATCAGTTACTAAAGAAATATTTGCATAACAAATTTCTGCTTCTCTTGCAAGTTTTGACTCTGGAATAGCAGTCATACCTACAATAGAAAAACCGTTTTCTCTATTAACTTTTGACTCTGCCCTAGTAGAAAATTGAGGACCATCAATACAAACATAGGTTGTTCCGCTAAAATGATGTTCTATTGCAAGTTCTGTAACAGATTTATGAATAATATCTCTTAAATCATTACAAAAAGGATCTGCAAATCCGATATGGGCAACTATACCATTACCAAAAAAAGTATTTATTCTGTTTTTTGTTCTGTCAAAAACTTGTTCCGGAATAACAAAATCTTTTGGTTTTATATTTTCTTGTAATGAACCAACAGCTGTTAAAGCAATAATTTGTTCAACACCTATAGATTTAAGAGCATAAATATTTGCTCTGACATTTATTTCTGATGGAAGAATTACATGACCTTTTCCATGTCTAGGCAAAAAAGCTACTCTTACACCATCTAAAGTTCCTATTGTAATACTTGCTGAAGGTTTTCCAAAAGGTGTTTCTATATCAATTTCTAAAACATTTTCTATTCCGCTAATCTCACTAATTCCACTTCCACCAATAACTGCAATTTTAACCGGTTCAATTTTTTTTATCATTTTTCCCCCTATATTTTTTTTATATCTATTATTGATATTTGTATTAAATCTCTATTAAGTTCTAAGTTAAAAAGAATATCAAATTTATCTTTGTATTGCATACTATGTCTAAATTCTGCTCCATTCCAAAATACTGCATTAACATGGTTCCCGCCATTTTGAGAAATTTTTAATTTTAAATGTTCTTCTGTTTGTCCGATAACAACAACTTCTTTAAACTCAACATTTCTTATCAAAAAAATCGGATTTAAATTCGCACATCCAAAAGGTTCTAGTAACATTAAATTATCTAATGTCTTTCTATTTATATCGGATATTTTTAATTCACAGTCAATATTTATTTTTTTAATTACCATCTCGTTGGATATTGAATTTTCAGCTATTTCTTTCAATCTCTTTCTCAACTCATCTATTTTAGATGTTTCAATGGTAAGACCTGCCGCTTGAGAATGCCCCCCAAATTTGACAAGCAAATCTTTTGTTTTATCTAATGCTGATACAATATCAAAACCCTCTATTGATCTGCATGCTCCAACCGCAAATTGCCCATCTGAAATAAACAGTATAGTCGGCCTTGAATATAATTTAACAATTTGGGAAGCGACAATACCTGTTACTCCATGTGGTAAATTATTTACAACTACTATAAATATCTTATCTTTTTCAACATCACATTGTTCTTTTAATTTTTTTTCAAACTGCTTTATATTTTCATTTTGTAATTGTTTTCGTTCATTATTTAGTTTTTTTAATTCAACAAAAAAATCGTTAGCCTTATATTTATCATCTGCAAGAAGTAATTCTGCCGATATATCAGCTTTAGCCATTCTTCCGGCTGCATTTAAAACAGGCGTTATAAACCATGATATTGATTTTGCAGATATATTATTTTTATCCTTTAAATATTCTTCTAT
This sequence comes from Endomicrobiaceae bacterium, assembly GCA_028690485.1. Lineage (GTDB taxonomy): Bacteria > Elusimicrobiota > Endomicrobiia > Endomicrobiales > Endomicrobiaceae > Praeruminimicrobium. The sequence continues at coordinate 47,016 of JAQVBD010000007.1, read as the reverse complement.
TATATTAAACAATCCGAATCTTTTTGAAGGATTGCTATTCAAAATTTGCAAGCCACTTTTAACCAGTATTCTATTCTCGCTTACAAGAGGAACTATATCCGCTATTGTTCCAAGAGCAAGCAAATCAACATTATTATCAAAAAATTCTGCCATTCTGCCATCATTTATTATTTCATCTTTCTTATATTGATTAAATATATCATAAGCAATATCTTTCAAATTCTTTTCAACAGAAGTAACTATATCAATGAATTTTATTTCATTGTCAACATCGCAAAAAATATCATTATTACAAGTAACAATTTTCTTATCTTTTAATAAACAATAAAATGATTTTTTATTTTCATCAATGAATGAAAATTCTTTTTCTTCAATAATAATTTCATTTACAACTTTTAAAATATAAGTATTATTAACATTATTTTCTTTCTTTAAAGCGACAATCAAAAGTTCTTTATCAAAATCTTTACCATAAGTTTGCATTAAAGCCTGAGAAACTTTAAAAGATATTCCGCAACCTGCCAATTCTTTAAATGGATATTTACATGTTGTTTTCTTAGGATTTACAATAGCATAAGCATCAGGTAATGCATCAATTGGAGGTTCGTGATGATCTGTCACAATAATATCCATACCTAACTCATTTGAATATTTAACCTCTTGAACAGAAGATATTCCGCAATCTACTGTTATTATCAATTTAATGTTTAATTTATGATATTTATCTAATACAAGATTAGAAATACCGTATCCCTCATCAGAAGGAATATACCAAACAACATCTCCGCCTAAAGTTTGAATGGTGTTAAATAAAATCACAAGCGAAGTAATACCATCAACATCTCTATCAGCATAAATAAGAATTTTTTCATGTTGTTCAATAGCTTTTTTTATTCTAATAACAGCTTTATATATATCATCTAATAAAAAAGGATTTATTAGATTTTGTTTACTGACATAAACAAATTCTCTTATAGATTCAACATTAGAAAATCCCCTATTTAGCAAAATCTTTGCCACTACATCCGGCAAATCTATTTGTTCTGTTAGAGAATATATTTTTTCTTTATTAGATTCATGAAGTAACCATTTATTTTGTTGCAATGAGCCCTCTATATTATTATATCTTTTATTAATTTTATTTTTTGTGGTTCTATATCCAAAATACTATATGCTGATTGTACAATATTTATTATTTGATCTACCGGTCTATTGTTATATTGCAACTGAGCAATTGTTTCACCTTCTTTAACATAATCACCAAGTTTCTTATAAATTATTATTCCGGCTGTATAATCTATACTATCTTCAGATTTAAGCCTTCCGGCGCCAAGCATACAAGAAGATATTCCGATGTCTCTTGTCTTTATTGAATTTATATAACCTGTTTTTTTTGCTTTTATATTATAACTATTTTTTGCTTTCCCAAACATAGAATAATCTTCTATTACATTTGCATTGCCTTTTTGCAACTCTATCATTTTGATAAATTTATTTAATGCTTCTCCTGATGAAATCTTTTCATCAGCAAATTTTTTTGCTTCTTCTATATTTTTTGCTTTTCCGGTTTGCAAAATTATAAGAGCAGATAATTCTATACATAAAGTATAAAAATCATTTTTAATATTTCCTTTTAAAACTTCTATTGTTTGTATAATTTCCAAAGAATTACCAACAGCATTACCTAATGGATTATCCATATCAGAAATAACAGCAATCATTTGTCTGCCAAACAATTTACCGACATTGACCATTTTTTGTGCTAAAGTTTTAGCATCTTTGTAAGATGACATAAATGCACCATTACCAGTTTTTACATCTAACAAAATATTTTTTGCACCTTCTGCAATTTTTTTTGACATAATACTGGAACAGATAAGAGGTATCGATTCTACTGTTGCCGTAACATCTCTCAATGCATACATTTTTTTATCAATGGGAGCAACTTCTTTTGTTTGACCTATCATAGCAAACTTATTTTTTTTCAATACATCTATAAATTGGTTAATTTCTAAATTTACATCAAAATTTGGTATTGATTCTAATTTATCTAAAGTACCACCTGTATGTCCCAATGCTCTTCCTGACATCATAGGAACATATATATCACAACTTGCAAGAATTGGAGCTATAACAAGAGATGTCCCGTCACCAACACCGCCGGTTGAATGTTTATCAGCAGTTGGTCCATCCAAAAAACTTAGATCTAAGATTTCACCTGACTTTGCCATTGCTTCGGTAAGATAAAATGTTTCTTGATCATCTAAATTAGAAAAATATACAGACATTAAAAAAGCAGATATTTGATAATCTGCAATTGTTGAATTATTATAACCTTCAATTAAAAAAGATATTTCATCTTTTATTAATTTTTCGCCATTTCTTTTTTTATAAATAATATCGTATGCTCTCACTAAACTTCCTTCAAAATATTAGAAATTATTTTCTCCATAGAAACACTTGCTTTTTTACCAAGTGTTAATACTTCTTTGTGGGATAATTTTTCAGTTGATATTCCACTTGCTTTATTTGAAACATATGTTAATGCCAAAACATTCATATTCATTTGCTTTGCAACAATAGATTCAGCTATTAGAGACATCCCTACAACATCTCCTCCTAACTTTCTGAAGGCCGATACCTCTGCAGGAGTTTCATAAGATGGACCGCTAACCGCAAAATATATTCCTTCATATATTCTTATTTTATTTTTTTTAGATATTTTTATTATTTTTTGTATCAACTTACTATCATAAAGATTCGTTAAATCTGTAAATCTTTCACCAAATTCTTTATGATGCTGACCAATTAAAGGATTGTTAAATATAAAGTTAATATGATCTTTTATTACAACTATATCCCCAACATTATAATTTGTATTTATAGCACCAACTGCACAAGTTATAATTATAGTTTCAATTCCTAAATATTTCATTAATCTTACAGGATATGAAATATCCTGCATTGAATATCCCTCATAATAATGTAATCGTCCATTTAATAAAACAACATCAGTTGAGTTTAATTGTCCGAATATAAGTTCACCTTTATGACCTTCAACCGTTGTTTTCTTAAAATATGGAATTTTATTGTATTCAATAACTTTAGAATTTTTTATACTTTCTTTTATATTACTCAGTCCGGAACCAACTATAATGGCAATTTTAGGATTACAATTTTTTCTAGTTTGTATATATTTCTTACTTTTTTCTAATAATTGTAAAATATCTTCTGTTTTCACAATATATCATCCTTAAAACTTGTTCCATTTTTCATAGGAGTAAGTTCAAAAATATCTGCTATTGTTTGAGCAACATCTGATAGAGTTTTTCTTGTTCCAAGATTAACATTTTGTTTTAAATTTTTCCCATATACAAGTAATGGAACATATTCTCTTGTATGGTCTGTGTGTTTTGTATAGGTAGGATCACATCCATGATCAGCTGTAATTATAAGCAAATCATTATCAGCCATAGCATCTATTATATTTGGTAATTGTCTGTCAAAATATTTTAAACCCTGAGCATAAGAATCAACATCTCTTCTATGTCCCCACAACATATCAAAATCTACAAGATTTGTGAAAATTAAATGTTTGTGAAATGGATCCATATCTGAAGATATATCTATATGTCCGGATGGTGAATATATAGCTTGTTTTGGGTCTATTATAGATTCAATCGTATATTTTATTCCGGTACTATTTCCTTTTGTATGATAGGAAACATTAATACCTTGATTATTAAAAATATCTTGGATTTTACCTATTGCAATAACATTACCATCAATATTTTGGATTTTATCAAGCACAGTTTTATCTGTTGGAGATAAAGAATAATCATGTCTATTGGCAGTCCTTATATAATTTCCACTTTCGCCTATAAAAGGTCTAGCTATAACTCTGCCAACTGCATTTTCACCTACTAACATATCCCTTGCTATTTTACAAATGTCATGCAACTCTTTAAGACCCCCAAATTTATCCGGAGTTTCGTGAGCTGCTATTTGAAATACTGAATCAGCTGAAGTATAAACTATTGGATACCCAGTCTGGCAATGTTCATTACCAAGCCTTTGAATAATTTCTGTCCCTGAAGCAGTACAATTTCCTAAAACTTTGCGACCAATTTTCTTTTCAAATTCTTCTATTAATTCTTGTGGAAATCCATTTGGATATGTTGGGAAAGGTTTCTCTAAAACGACACCGCCAAGTTCCCAATGTCCGGCCGTGGTATCTTTTGCAGGTGATAAAGTTGCCATCTTTCCATAATTACCAATAACATCATTTGGTTTATATCCATAAGGCGATGGTACTATATTGTATAGTCCTAATTTCCCAAGATTTTCAAGTACATAATCATTATCCATGTTCTCAAAAATATGTTTTAATGTATTAGAACCAACATCATTATATTTTTCAGCATCAGGTAATTCACCAACACCTAAACTGTCTAAAACAATTATAATAATTTTATTTATATCTGACATTTTTTCTCCATTCTATCTCTATATTCATTAAAAAACATAAAAATGTCAAACTAACTATTACGACAATTACTTCCTTTTTAATACATTTTTAACAGCAGCAACTATATTAATATCTTTCAACCCATATTTTGCAATCAAATCAGATGGTTTACCTGATTCTCCGAAAGTATCATTGACAGCAACAAATTCCATAGGAACCGGAGAATTTCTCACTACTACTTCTGCAACAGCTGATCCAAAACCACCAAATTTTTGATGTTCTTCTGCTGTCACAATTGCTCCACATTCTTTAGCTGCTTCAATAATAGCTTTCTCATCTATAGGTTTTATTGTATGAATATTTAAAACCTTTGCATTTATTCCTTCTTTTTCTAATATATCTGCTGCTACCAATGACTCGTATACCATAGACCCACAAGCCATAATACAAACATCTTTACCTTCTTTCATTACTTGTGCTTTGCCAATTTCAAATGGAGTAGATTCCTCTGTTATAGTAGGAACATTTTCTCTCCCATATCTAATATAAACAGGTCCTTTATGGTATGCGGCTGCTATTGTGGCTTTTTTTGTTTCTACAGCATCACATGGCACAAGAACTGTCATATTTGGAAGACATCTCATTATAGCAATTTCTTCTAATGCTTGATGTGTTGCCCCGTCAGGACCAACCATAAGGCCGGAATGAGAACCACCTATCTTTACATTTAATTTTGAATAGCATATAGTCGTCCTAATTTGTTCCCAAGGTCTACCAGATGCAAATACACCATAAGTTGATACAAACGGTATAAAACCTGAAATAGCAAGCCCTGCTGCCATACCTAATAAGTTTGATTCAGCAATACCAACATTTGCAAATCTGTCCGGAAATTTATCTTGAAAACCATTAATAGCTACTGAAGATACTGTATCTGCACCTAAAACAAAAATTTTATCATCTTTTGTACCAAGTTCCACAAGACTTTCTCCAAAACCAAATCTTGTTGCTTTATTACCAAAAACTTTAACCATAACTATTTTCCTTTTTACTTATAAAATTAATTTTTTAAAGAGTTGCATCAATTTCTTTAAAAGCCTGTATTAATTGTTCTTTCGTTGGTGTTTTACCGTGCCAATCTGCATTATTTTCCATAAAAGAAACACCTTTCCCTTTAACTGTTTTTGCAATTATAACTGTTGGTTTATCTTTTTGTAAATTTGCTTGTGTATATGCAGAATCTACTTCGTTAAGGTTATGCCCATCTATGGATATAACATTCCAACCAAAAGATTGGTATTTATCAGTTATTGGATTAATATTTAAAACTTTATCAACTGGTCCGTCAATCTGCAATCCATTACAATCAACAATTGCACATAAATTATCTAATTTAAAATGTGAAGCTGCCATAGCTGCTTCCCAAATAGAGCCTTCTTGTTGTTCACCATCTCCCATAAGAACATAAACTCTATTGTCTTGTTTTAATGTCTTCATTCCTTTGGCAACACCGACACCAATAGAAAGTCCATACCCTAAAGAACCTGTTGAAATTTCTATCCCCGGAATATTTTTATCTTTTGCCGGATGGCCTTGAAGACGACTGCCAATTTTCCTTAAAGTACATAATTCTTCCTTTGAAATACATTCCATTTGTGCCAAAACTGAATATAATACAGGACAAACATGACCTTTTGACAATATAAAATAATCTCTTTTTGGATCATTGAAATTTTTAGCATTAATTTTCATATGATTAAAATATAAATCAACCATCAACTCAACAGCAGACAAACTTCCACCAGGATGACCAGACCCTGCTAACTCCAACATCGTTAAAATATCCTTTCTTACTGATGCTGATATTATTTTTAAATCAGCTATTTCCATTTGCATCCCCCAAATCCGCTATATTTATTTTGTAAAATCCGCTTTCATTTTAGAATATAACTCTATTTTTTCTATTATACTTAAAACAACTATTGAAATATGTTCCAAAACTTTCATATCTGATTCTGTAAAGTCCATCCCAATTTTATTTATTGCCACAATTACTGCTGCTATATTATTATCAGCCTTTGCAGGAGAAAATACAGCAGAATTAACATTTACTTTTTCTAACAATTCAAGACAACACTTTTTTAACTCTTCTCTATCTTTTACAATAATAGATTTTTTACTCAAAAATATTTTATTAAAAATATTTTTATCAATATTCTTAACTTTTATTATATCATAAATTCCAAAAGATCCTTCTACTGAAAAAAATTCATTTCTTATATTGCTATATAAAAAAACTCCGGCAGTTTCAACAGATAATATTTCTTTTGTCTTTTCTATAATGTATTTTACAATATCTTCCATATCAAATTGTGCAGAAGCATATGCGGATATATCTGAAATTGCTTTTATATCTCTTACTTTTTTAATTAACATTGCATTTGTATTTATTAACTCTTTTGATGTCATCTGTATTTCTGCTTCAAGTTTTCTATTAGCTTCTTTAACTCTTTTATAATCTTGAACATGAACTATTAATGCTGCCAAATATTTAGAAACTATTCTTATTGTTTCTTCTGAATCATCATCAAAAGAATTTTTATTTCTACTGCTAATACTAAGAACACCTATACAATTATGATTTTCATCAGTTAATGGCATATTCATTTGCATAACTATATTTTCATCCATAAAGATATCAAAACTATCTCGTGATAATAAAGAAATATCTTGGATTATAATTGGCTCACTTTTTTTGTAGCATTGTAAAATAGGACTATTTGATTGTGATGATATTGATTTTATATCACGTGACGAAAACCCCTTTTTTGCAATCACTTTTAACTGTCCATCTTCTGACGGCATAAATAATGCACATACAGCATTATCTATTTTTTTTTGTATTATATTAAAAATCAAATGTATTGAATGTGTCAACTCTAAGTCAGATGTTATCACACTTGTAGCAGAAAACAACAATTTCATTGTTGTATTAACATCTATAACTTTTGTATTAAGTTTTTTTAATCCAATAAATATATCTTTCCACATTCCCTTTTCTGGCAACAACTTAATCTCGGAATTAGTTTCTGAAGATATCCCATTTATTATTTTAGTCATTTGCTCAAAAGGATAAATAATATATTTTGTAATATATATATATGATGCTAAGATAACAATTAATAAAATAATTATGATTGAGATTAACAAAACTATTAAAGTTTTGTCTTGAAGAATAGTTGTAATAAAGAGTTCGTAAGAAGGATATATATCTATCCATCCAACAATTTTATCATCTTTTTTAATATGGTATGAAAATTTTAAAAAAGATAATATTGTTTCTTTTCCTTGAAAATTATTAAGAGAGTAAATCTTTTTATCTTTATTTGATAAAGTTAAATTTAAAATTTCTTTACTTTCTTTTAAATCCTTTAAAAAAGAAATAACTTTATCTTTAGCAAAATCTTTAGTTACTAATTCTGCCAATTCTTGTTTTGAATCCTGTATTATCGGATAAACAGACTTTTTTAATTCATTATTAAAAAATTCAAAAATAAACAAAAACCATAAAGAAAGAAGAATTACCGTAAATAAAAATACAAAAAGTATATGTTTAATTATTATTTTTTTCATTATTCTTAATTAAGTCAATTGATTTTGAAGTTCCTATTCTGCTTGCCCCTGCTTTTATCATGTCTTCAGCTTGTTTATAAGTACTAATACCACCTGAAGCCTTAATTTTTACATTATTTTTAAGTATTGATTTAAACAATATAATGTCATCTACATTTGCTCCTGCCGGAGCAAACCCTGTTGATGTTTTTATAAAATCAACTTTGTTATTTAAAATTATTTTAGCAATTTCTATCTTTTCTTCTTTTGTTAAATATGCTGTTTCAACTATTATTTTTAAAATTTTATTATTTGTTGTTTTTCTTAAACATTCAATTTCCTTATTAACAAATTTAAAATCTTTTGATTTAATAGCAGAAATATTCACAACAGCATCTATTTCATCAGCCCCAAATAAAATAGCTTCCTTTGCCTCTACAATTTTAGTTAAGTAATGATTATACCCAAATGGGAAACCAATAACTGTACATACTTTGATATCCGTTTTAAGTAATGCCTTCTTACAACTTTCAACCATATATGGAGGCACACATACAGAATAGAATCCATTTTCAACAGCTTGTTCACACAATTTTTTAAAATCAAGAAAACATGCAGTTGGAGATAGTAAAGTATGATCAATTATACTAGATATATTTACCATTTATATTTAACCGTATATGTTATATTCTTTTCACCTTTTGCAGGAACTTTTACTTTAAAAACGATATTTTGGGAATCTTTCTTTATATATTTATCTGTTGTTGATAAAATTCTCCAAGTTGACCATCTATATAATGGTTCAATTACTTCCACTTCAATTTCTTCATCTTTTGAATTTCTTAAAGAAATAGAAAAAGTTTCTTGAGCAGATTTATCACCCAATATAAACTCTGTTTGTGTTCTATCACCTACAACATCAAAAACATTTCCTAAATTTAAACTTATTATTTCGTTTTCTGGTGTATGGTCTATAGTATCTTCGCCAACAAATTCTATTGATTGTCCATCATTTTTATAAACTCTCATCTTTCCTTTCGGCAAAGGAATACCCAAATTAGATGATTTATCATTTTTAAATTCTATATCAATACTAACTTTTTTATTTGATTGTTGCCAAAAATCTTTAGTAGTTTTGCTATATTTACTAAATGAAAAATTATCCATTTGACTGCCATTATATGTATACTTTCTATTTATTGGAATTAATTGAGCTGATGCAAATTCTATTTGTTTTTTTTCATCACTTTTTATTGTTGTTTTTCTCCCTAGCTCATACATATGATATTCAAAAAAAGATTTTTCCTGAAAAGATTCATTAGCACTATCAAAAGAACCTGATTTTGCCATAAGAAGTCTTTTTGGACCAATATTGTTTTTTACAATATTAACATCACCGGCTATTAATTTTAAATTTGCATCTTTATATGTAGTTCCTGACAAATTATTTATAGTAACCCAAGCATTAATATCTAAGTTTTTATCATCTTTATCAAGAATCACAATATAATCAGACATCCATGATAATCCACTTGTTTGATATGTAACTTCCAATTGTCTTTTACCTATAATTTTACTATTTACTAACCATGAAAGCGTTGGTTTTAATCTAACACCTTCAGGCAATTTAGGAAGTGATATCTCCCCTTCCGGATTAAGAATAATTTTATCATTTGATTGAACTACTATCCCACCATTTACTGCCAAAAGTTTTGCGGCAATTTTTTCTTTCGAAGAATTAGGAAGTTGTTTTTCTATTTCAATATTACTACCAATATATTGTTGTAATAATTTATTTGTATTTACTAAATCAAAATCAAAATTTTGTTCATATATATCAATTTTATCTGCATCAGACAAAAACTTTGGTAAAACACTTGTAGGATCTATTTTAGAAGAAACATCATCTATTTCTATTTTTTGTTCACCTTTATACAAAATAACATCCTTTATATCCCTTACAAGTGCCAAATCATCATTATATACAGTAATAGATACAGCAAAAACAAACTGAACAAATAAACAAATCAATAACATTGATAAAAAAACTTTTCTCATAGTTTATTCCCCTTTATTTAATTGTTGAGGTGGAAATGATTTAAGTATATACTTGACTGCACCATCTATTGATGAATCAATATCAAAACCTTCGTATGTATAAGAACTTGTCCATATTATTTCATTGTTTACAGGATCTCGCATAGAAATTGAAAGGCCTACGGCAGCTGTACTAGAAAATAACTTTGTATCATTCATCCCAAAAGCACTACCTGAATTATAAATAGTTGATCCACTAAGTTCAAAAGGGTCATCATTATAAACTACTACATTAGGACTATTAATATGTTCTCTTACGAGATAGGTTTTAGAAGGTTGGTATTGAGAAACAGAAACAGAAACAATAATATCAATATCATCACTACTATTATAAGTACTGCGTATATCAAAACCTTTTACCATTAACTGTTTTATTACAGCATTTTGTATAGTTTTGCCAATATTCGTATCTCCGGAATCTTCAACATAAATGGTTTTTATTTTTGAAAAATCATAATCTTGTCTATATACAGGCACTACAGAAACACATGAAGATAAAAAAAACATAGTAACCAAAATTAGAATATTTTTCATTTATTATTTGTACAAAAATCTTTTTCTATTTGTATAATTTTATTTATTCTTTTAGAATGTCTTTCTTCAAATTTTGTTTCAAGAAAAATTTTAATCCAATCACAAATATCTTCAAAACTTGCAAATCTTGCACCAACGCAAATAATATTAGCATCATTATGCAAAGATATTAATTGTGCTGTTTCTTTACTCCAACAAACACCTGCTCTAATATTTGGCACTTTATTCGCTGAAATTGCCATACCAATACCAGTTCCACAAATTAAAACACCTTTTTGTGATTTATTACTGGAAACATCTAAAGCAACTTTATAAGCAAAATCAGGATAATCACAACTTTCAGCAGAATTTGTCCCATAATCAACAACTTCATGACCCAAAGATTGTAAGAAATTTATTACTTTATTTTTTATTAAAAAACCAGCATGATCTGTTCCTAATGATATTTTCATTTATATACCTTATTATAAAAGTATTGCCATTGTGCCATTTTTTACACCAGCTGAATTTGCTTCCTCAATGTCTAAATGACATTCCGAAATCATATTATCACTAACTCTTGCTATTACATTGTTAAAGACAAGTCCTCTTTCTCCTTCTATTTTCAATGATAAACTTTCTTTATCTTTAATACCATAAAATTCTGCATCTTTAGTTGAGAAATGGATATGTCTTTTTGCAACGACACAACCTTCTTTTAAATCTACACTCGCATTTGGACCAACTAACTTAATTGGTTGTGAACCAGCTAAATCTCCGGATAGCCTTATATTTACAGCAATACCTAATTTTATTGCATCTGATACAGATACTTCTACTTGTGTTTGTTTTCTTATTGGGCCTAAAACTCTAACTCTTTCTATAGAATTTTTTGGACCAACCAATGTAAGTGTCTCATTACAAGCATACTCACCTGGTTGCATTAAATCTTTTGTTTTTGTTAATTGATAATCTTTACCAAAGAGAACTTCCATAATATCTTTTGATAAATGAATATGCCTATTTGATATATTTGTTATAATTGGTTTACTAGCTCTATTATTTTGCATGTTTAAGTCCTTACTTACTAAATTTTACAAGTTTTTCAAAAGAAGAAGCTTCCAAACTTGCTCCTCCAACCAAACCACCATCAATATCTGTTTTTTTCATTAATTCTGCAACATTATCCGGCTTTACAGATCCACCATAAAGTATTCTTGTTCCTTCAGAAATAGAACCATACATTTCAGAATATACTTTTCTAATAAATTCATGAACTTCTTGTGCTTGCTCTGGAGAAGCTGTTTTCCCAGTTCCTATTGCCCATACAGGCTCATAAGCTATAACTATTTTTGAAGCTTCATCAGATGTTAAACCTTTTATACCATCTCTAACTTGTTTCTCAATTACTTTAAAAGTAACATTCATTTCTCTTTCATTTAAAGTTTCGCCAACACAAACTATTGGAATCAATCCTGCATTTAGTGCTGCTTTTGTTTTTTTATTTACTGTTTCATCTGTTTCACCAAAATATTGTCTTCTTTCTGAATGTCCGATTATAACATAAGAACATCCTGCATCAACTATCATATTTGCTGAAATTTCACCAGTGAAAGCACCTTTTGGTTCCCAAAATAAATTTTGAGCACCTATTTTTATATTTGAACCTTTTGCTTCATTAGATAAAGAATAAAGGGATGTAAAGGTAGGACAAATTAAAACATCTACATCTTTAACATCTGCTATTTTACCCTTTAATTCATTTACCATAGCAACTGCTTCTGCTATAGTTTTGTGCATCTTCCAATTTCCAGCCATTAATGGTCTTCTCATAACATACTTCTCCTTTTTATTTATAATTTTATAATTTACTTATTAATTTTCTAAATATGATACAAGATTTAATATGATAAATCAAACGACAAATACAATATTTACTAACATAATATACATATGAAAATTTTCAATAATTCTAAGTTTGCATTTAGTGGCTAATAATATTATAATTACAAAGATAAATATTACTCTTGGTTTAATAATAATGAAAAAAAATATAAGAAAATATTGGTTAATGATTTGGGAATTGGCTTTCTCTGATTTTAGAATGAGAGATCAAGGCACAATTTTAGGATTTACCTGGACTTTATTATACCCGTTAATTTTCTTTTGTATATTGTATACAATCTTTGCTGATTGGATGAAAACAATAAAAGATTTTCCACTATATTTACTTATTGGTATGGTACAGTGGAATTTTTTTTCAAATGCAACAAGTTCATCAATAACATCAATTATGAGATATAGCAACTTTGTCAAAAGTATATCTTTCCCTAAAGAATGTATTGTACTAGCATCTATCCTTGCCGTTTTGTTTTCATATATATTAGAATTATTTATATTAATTATCTTTTGTTCAATAATGAAAGGATTTATTTCTATTTATGTTATCTTCTTAATCCCTATATTGTTTTTAACTATATATTTAATTATTGGTGTTTCTCTGTTGCTTTCATTAATAGGGATATATTTCTTAGATATGGGAAGGATTTGGTCTTTACTTATGACTATGGGATTCTTTTTAACACCAATATTTTATAGTTTAGATATGTTATCTCCATTTAAAAAGAATGTCATTATGTTAAATCCAATGACACATATAATTCAAGCATCCAGAACTATTTTACTTGATGGAAAATGTCCTGAATTTCAAGGATTATTGTATGTATTTATATTAGCTACTATATTTACAATTGTCGGTTATATATTATTTAAAAAATTTGAAGGTTATTTTGTAGAAAAAATACAATGAATAAAACTGTTATAGAAGTAAACAACTTATCTAAAAAATTTAAAATAGGAACTAAAGAAAGGTTAACTTTTTTTACTTCTTTTAGATACAAACTTAGTGGTCAATTTCCAGAAAAAGAATTGTGGGCACTAAAAGATATAAATTTTTCTGCAAAAAAAGGTGAGATGATAGCTGTTATAGGTCACAATGGAGCAGGAAAAACTACTCTATTTAGAATATTATCTGGAATAATGAAACAAACTGCCGGAACTTTCAACATTACTGAAGGTATTTCTTGTATGTTTGAATTAGGACTTGGATTCAATCTGAGATTTACTGCTTTAGAAAATGTTTATTTATATGGGGCATTGCATGGAATAACAAGAAAAGAAATAGATAATAAAATGGATGCTATCGTTGAATTTGCAGAATTAGGTAATTTTATGGGTGCAAGACTTGGAGAATTTTCATCTGGTATGATAGCAAGACTTGCTTTTGCTACAGTAATACAAACAATTCAAGGAATAATTTTAGTAGACGAAGTTTTGGCTGTTGGAGATATTGCTTTCCAAAAAAAATGTACCCAAGCTTTTGAAAAAGTCATAGAAGATGGGCATACTGTTTTATTTATTTCTCATGGGATCGGAGATATAAAAAAGATTTGTACAAATGCACTATATATTGATCATGGGCAACAAATCGCTTTTGGACCAATTAACGAAGTTGAAGATATGTATAAACGGAAAATGAAAGTTTAGGAGATATCAATGAAATCTTTTTTTAAAGATTTTTGGGAATTCTTTTGGGAAAAGAAAGCATGGTGGTTAATTCCAATGTTCTTAGTCTTTTTGATACTAGGTCTTCTAATAGTTTTTGCAAAAAGTAGTGCTGTTGTTCCATTTGTATATGTTTTATTTTAGTTATAAAAGGAAATATTATGGAAAAAGTTAATTTTGTTTGGGACTCTCATTACAGATGTAATTTTAGATGTCCTTATTGCTGGTTTGATAAAACTTGGGATGAGATGGATAAATTAAATAAATATCCTCCATTAACTGAAATGATAGCTTTATGGGATAGATTATATGATATGTATGGAGAATGCCATTTAATGGTTACAGGCGGAGAACCTATGCTCTATCCAAACTTTATAGAATTAATAGAAGCAATATCAAAAAAACATACTGTAAAAGTTACTTGCCAACTTTCAGGTGATATGTTTACTTTTGCAAGAAAACTGAATCCTGAAAGAGTAAGATTGGATATGAATTTTCATCCATTAGAAAGCAAATTAGAACCTTTTATAAAAAAAGTTCTATATTTATATAAATATGGATTTAAAGGAGGTGTTTGTTACCTCGCTTATCCACCAAACATGGACAAAATACAATATTATGATGATATATTTAAAAAACATGGTATTGTAATGGCTCTTGCTGCTTTCCATGGTGAATACGGCGGAAAACATTATCCTGATGCATATACAAAAGAAGAAAGAGAAATGATGTTACCATATCTTGGAGATATGGATAGACAAAAATATCATTTAGAAGGAAGAAAAACTAAAGGCAAATTATGTCGTGCCGGACACATATACGCATCAATTAAAGCAGATGGTACAGTAACAAGATGCGGACCTTTAAGCAATAAACCAATAGGAAATATTTTTGATCCTAATTTTAAATTACACGATAAACCTATGCCTTGTGAAGCTGAAACTTGTCCTTGTGATGAATATAAATGGATTGTCGATGAGGAAAGATAACAGTGAAAATTGCTTTAATTAAAGCCCCTTGGTGGGTAAGATATTGTCCCCCATACATATTGGCTTATTTTTCAACATATTTAAAACAATTTGGACATCAAACTTTTTGTTTTGATTTGAATAACATTTTTTATCATCAATGTAATAATGAAAACAAAAAATATTGGGATAATAGAGATTTTTATTCTGTTTGGGAAAATAATACATTTACAGATACTATTTTACAAATTTCAAATGCAAATAAATCAATACAAGATATTTTAGATACAAACTCACAAGTATTTATTTTTGATACTCATACGCCATCTGTTAATATCAGTTATGCTATAGCTAAAAAAATTAAACAATTAAAATCAGACTCTATTATTATTTTTATTGGGCATAAAGCAAGTAAAACTCAAATGGCTTATGATTTTGCAGAACAAAAGTTTATTGATTATGTCTGCTATAGTGAAGCTGATATCCCCATTAAAAATCTTTTAGAAAAGTTAGACAAAAAATTTGATGTACATAACTTACCACAGTGTAAAGGTTTTTTAATGAAACAAAATGGAAATGTTATAGATTGCGGACAAGGTGAATTTATCCAAGATTTAGATTCTTTACCAATTCCAGATTATTCTGATTTTAAAGATGATATTTTAAACAATAAATATTCTCAGCCTAATAGGCTGGATTTATTAGACAGCAGAGGATGTATTAATGCTTGTCATTTTTGTTATGAAAGACTATTCTGGCCAAAATACAGAATTATAAGCGGACAAAAATTATTTGAACAAATTGTAAAACACATACAAACTTTCCCACAAATAAATTATTTTTATTTTAACGGATTACTATTAAATGGCAATTTAAAAAATTTAGAAATTTTTTGTGATTTAATTATAGAAAACAATATAAAAATTTCTTGGGCAGGACAAGCTGTCGTTAGAAATGATATGTCTTTAGAATTATTAACGAAAATGAAAAAAGCAGGATGCGGATGGGTTGGCTATGGAATAGAATCCGGCTCACAAAAAGTTTTAGATGCAATGAATAAAAATTTTATTGTATCAAAAGCTATTGATTTGTTTAAAAACACAAAAGAAGCCGGAATATCTTTTCAAATAAATATGATGTGCGGTTTCCCAATTGAAACAGAAGAAGATTTTTGCGAAACTTTAAAATTTTTAACTTCTGTAAGACCTTATGTAGATTCTATACTTGCCAGCCAATCTTTTTTTACATTAGAGAAAGGAACTTATATCAAAAAACATCCTGAAAAATTCGGAATAATAAATTCAAATCATCATCTATTTTGGAAATCAGAAGATAACGATTATCCAACCAGATTTGAACGCTATGAAAAATTTTGCAATTTAGCACTAAAATTAAAATATCCGGAAACTTCCGGCATTAGTGCTGTTAAACCTGATAAATGGTTTTTGCTTGGTGAATATTATTTTTATGATGGAAATTATTCAAAAGCTAAAGATTGTTTTGAAAAATCATTCGAAACAGAATATAAATCTAAAGAAATTTGTAAGAAATTAATTTTTATTGCACAAGAAGAAGAAGATATCAATTTTAAAATTAAATATGAAAAAGAATTAGAGGCACTATCTTGAAAGAACTTAAAGACTTTATTTACAAATTTGGAGCTTTTATAGAAAAAACAACTATTCCAAAAGATATAGATTGTGTTCCACCAGATGAGTTACACTTTGAATTAACATATAATTGCAATACTGCATGTATTATGTGTAATTTAAAGCATTTAAAAAACAAAAACAACAAAGAAATAAGTTTTGAAGAAATTAAAACCTTTATACAAACATCACAATATTTAAAAAATATAAAATTTATAGTATTAAGCGGCGGAGAAGCTCTTCTTCGAAACGATTTAGTTGATATTGTTAAATTTTTAAGAAGTTATTACCCAATAACTGAAATATTAATTTTATCTAATTTGTTTGATAAAAAACTTATTGTTAACAAATTAAATTCAATAAAAAAAGAAGTAGGCTTACAAAAAATTTCTATAGGTTCTTCTATTGACGGCATTGGAAAAGATCATGATAAAATAAGAGGGCAAGAAGGAGCTTTTAACAATCTGGTATCAAATCTTGAACTTTTGAAACAAGATTTCCCGGAAATTTATTTAAGTTTAAATTATACAATTTTACCTGATAACTGTAATAAAATTGTTGAAGTTTATGATTGGTGTAAGCAAAACAAATACCATGTCTCTTTTCAAATGTTTGTACAAAAAAAAGAAACACAGCAATTTGTTTGGCAAAATAATATTTTAAATATTATAGAAGAACAAATTAATATAATAACAACAAAAATGGCAAATGAATGTGGCATTAAAGAATTTAATGAGGATACTTTTTTATCAAATGAAGGATTAACATCTCAATTTTTATCTTTATACTACATTATAAAATATATAAACAACCAAAAAAGATACTTTCCGAATTGTCCTTGCGGCGAAAAATATGCAATGATTAATCCTTTCGGTGAAGTATATTTTTGTCCTGTTTATAAGGATAAATTTGCAGGAGATTTAAGAAAAGATTCTTTTGATACTTTGTGGAACTCAAAACAGGCAAATGATATTAGAAAATTTTTTAATTCAAAGCAATGCCATTGTTGGCTCACATGTACCAATGGAAATATGTTAGAAGATGCTATAAAATCAGGTAAAAATTTATACATTGCTCAAAAATTTAAAACAAATATAAAATGATTACAATTACAACACTTATCATTTCAAATAAGAGATATGATTATCTTAAAGAAACCATTTATTCTTTAATGAAATTCAATAGCAACATTTTCATTGTAGTTAATGGATTCAATAATGAAATTGTAATTTTTTTAGAAGAAATAAAATTAAAATACCAATATATGAATTTTACAATACTGCATGATAAAATTAATAAATCAGATGCAAGAAATGTTGGTGTGGAAAATATAAACACAGATTTAATTTATTTTCTAGATGATGATGCTTTTATTGATAAAAACAATATCCAGATATTACAAGAAAAATTTGAAACATATCCTTTACTTGGTGTTATTGGCGGTCCTAATTTAACACCTATAAATTCAACAAAATTTGAAAAAATCAGCGGTATTATGTTATCTACATATTTATTATCTTGGAAAATGAGCCATAGATATGTAAGTATTGGCAAAGACAGATATACAGATGACTCAGAATTAATACTTTGTAACTTAGCAATTAAAAAAGATTTATTTACAAAATATAATTTAAAATTTGAAAAGTTATTACATTATAATGAAGAAAATTTACTATTAGAAGAACTTAAAAATAATAATGTAAAAATATTATATTCTCCTGATTTATCAGTATATCATCATAGAAGAAGTTCTTTGCTTCCTTTTTCTTTACAAGTTTTTTATTCAGGAAAAGGAAGAGCTCTTATGACTTTTTTTATACCTTCCAGTTTACGATTATTCCATTTATTACCATCTATTTTTATTTTTTATTTGATTGCTTTATATTTTGGTAAAATGACATTTATTCTATTATTTATCTATCTTTTAGTTTCCCTTTATAATGTTCTTTTTACTGCAATATTGTATAATATAAATATATATGATATTGCATTGATGTTGGTTATTACTTTTATATCTCATTTATCGTATGGTATTGGTTTTATAACAGGAATAATACAAGGAACTATATGGAAAATAAAAAAGATATTTTAGATATTTATGGGATAAATGTATTAATCAATGGTACTAATGATGTTGTAGCTAAAATATTATCTGATTTCGCATATTTTAACAGTAATAATACCAATAGAACTATCGATCTATCTTTAAATATTAATATTTTCCCTCCACCTTATGAAAAAATTCCAGAAATTACTGCTTCAATGTATAAAACAGATTGCATAAGCTACGATAAAAATGGAATAAGATATGTTGACTATCTTGGAAAAGCTCTTGTTATTTATAATATAAATGAAAATCAAGCTGATATATTTTCATTATCTCCCGACTTACTGTATGAAATTACATATCTTTTTGTACATTCAAGGGTCGGAGAAATGCTTGATATGAAAGGATTTCACAGAATTCATAGTTGTGCATTTTCATTCGAAGATAAAATATATATTTGCATGTTGCCACAAGGCGGAGGCAAAAGCACATTACTTATGGAACTATTAAAAAACGATACTGTAAAATTGCTTTCAGATGATACGCCCTTTATTGACAAAAATGGATATATTTATCCTTTCCCTATCAGAATTGGACTATGTAATGATATTCAAACAAATTATATACCGGAAAAATTTATTACTATTTTTAACAGAAGAAAATTTGGTCAAAAAAAACTTATCAGTTATGAATTTTTTAAGGACAGAATTGAAACAAGAAAATTACCAACTATAATTCTTTATGGTAAAAGATTTTTTTCTAACACATCAGAAATTGTTAAAAAAAATAGATTTTGTGCATTTCAAGAATTATTTAAAAACTGTATTATTGGATTTGGGCTACCTCAAGTTATAGAATATTTTTTAATAGGAGGTTTTAAAGACAGTATTCAAAAATCTTATCTAATTATTTTAAGATTATATGCTTGTATAATGTTACTAATAAAAAACAAACAAGTATATTGTTTTTATCTTGGTAATGATAAAAATCTTAATGCAGAGAAATTTTTTAAATTTTTTCACAAGTAATCATTGTATATTTGCCTAACTTGTGTTAGAATTATTAGTGTTATTATTATGAATATATACAAATTTGTATTTAGTTTCTTGTTATTGTTTTTTTGTCAAATAGGTTACTGCCAAACTTTTGATATTTCTTTTATTGACAATAAAAATCTATCAGATATTTCAATAGAATTTAATAATACGATAGAATTACATGGATTAAAATTAGAAGTAGCTGATGATAAAGATTTATTAATAAGTCCTTATTATAAAAGTAAAAGAAATCAATATGTTTATTTTTCGTTCTTAGATAGACAATTCAAAGATAGTATAATCGCCGAAATAAAATCAAATAAAAAAATTTATAAAAAAGATTACCAAAATATCGATTATAAAATAAATAAATTTAATATTATAGATAATCCATCAAAAGCGAAAGCATTTGTATCTGTGATATTTAATAATTTACTTGAGGTTCAATGTACTATTTTAAATGGTAAATATGGATTATGGGTACAATGGCCATCTGAAAAACAAAATAACAAATGGAAGAAATTATTTATAATTAAAGATTCAAATTTGGAATATAATTTAGAAAAAGAAATTTTGAAACTCTATCACCAAAAGAAAAATAAAGGTATATTACAATGATAGATATTGAAGCATATAAACGATTTTTTATTGATATATTAACTACTATCATTCTCCCAGTCTTTGGTGGGATTTGTTTTGTTATATGGATATTTTATTTTTTTCAATATCCAGTTATAACTTTTCCAACAGTTTTTATAATTTTTTTAATTATTTATTTTTTATCAGGTCCTGTTTTTGGCGGAGTTTTACTTGCTTTTACAGTATCTGCAGGACTATTTGCAATAGCTATTATTGATAATTCTTATGATAAAATTATGCTCATATATGAAATTATATGGATGGTATTCGTCTTTTTTAGATTAGAACATCATCGTAATATATATATATCTTTAAAAAGGAAATTAGAAGTTGAGCATGAAGTATTAGATAGAGATATTGCTTTAATACAATCATCGATTACAGAAAATGAAAAAAGAAGTTCTGCTTTGATACAAAGAATGGCAAATTTTCAAAAATTTGAAAAAATTATCAGTTCATTAGAATCTTCTATGAACGAACATGAATTAATAAAACTTATTGAAGAATTAACAAGTAAATTTATCAGTAAAGGCAAATGGAAAACAAAAAGATTTTTTAAAAAGAATATTTTTATTGAGTATGTAAAAACAAATAAAATCCCATTATTAATAACTGATACATCTGATGATAAAAGATTTTCTAATAATGATTACAAAGATATAACATCCATTATAGTTATGCCTATAGAAGTTGAAGGTCTATATTGGGGATATATAGAAGGTATTTCTATTATTAAAAACATTAAATTTAATGATTCTGATTTAAGATTACTTTCAGTTCTATCTAATATATTAGGTATTATTTTATATAATACTTCACTTTTCAACAAAATATCTGCTCTTGTAATAACAGACGGATTAACCGGCCTTTACACAAGAACATACTTTATAGAAAGATTACAAGAAGAAATTGAAAGAGCAAACAGTAACAATCTTTCTATGGTTATTGCTATGATAGATATAGATCATTTTAAATCAGTAAATGATAAATATGGACATATTGCAGGAGACATGCTTTTAAGACAAATTGCAGATATTTTAAGAAAAAGATTTAGAGAAATTGATATCATTGCAAGATATGGTGGTGAAGAATTTACTATTTTTATATCGCAAACTGCTATTACTGATGGATTTGCAATACTTGAGGAAATAAGAAAAAATATAGAAAATGAGAAATTTTTTCTTCCAGTTGAGAGTTATCACCCAATACAAATTAGAAAAACTATTAGTATTGGTTTGGCAGAATTAAATAAAGAAAAGACAACTGATGAAATTATACAAAAAGCTGATTTAGCATTATATAAAGCAAAAAACACTGGAAGAAATAAAACTTGTATCTATACAGAAAATAAATGAATACTAAAATAAAATTTTATTTAAAAATCGCATTAATATTTATATGTTTTTTTATCATATACAATATGGTAAATAACGAAATAGAACATTATATTCTATTGTTATTTTTATTGCCTATATCTTTATTATTTTCTTATGTATATAGATGTTCTATTGTCATTTTTAGTTTAATAGCAGTTATTTCTGCCATTATAACTTTTGGATTTAATTATTTAACTATTATTATCTCTTCAATATTTATATCTATAATACCAACTTTATGTTGTTTTTTTAAACCTAACAAAATACAGTCACCGGATTTACAAAAGAAAAATAATGAATTAAAATTTTTTAAAGAAGAATTATTAAATGAAGAGCAAAGTCTTAACCAAGCAAGATTATCATTAGAAAAAAAATTAGAAAGGATTATACAACTTTATATCATTTCTAAAGATTTAACTAAAAATATAACAGCAGAAGACAGTGCAAACGCATTATCTACCGTATTATCTTCCAGACCAGGTATTTCTTATATACTAGTTGTAGTAAAATATCCGCAAAAGACTCATTTAACAATAATATCAACACAACTAGCAACACAAAAACCAGATATTAAAAAGAAATGGGATATTGCCTTAAAAGACCATTATCAAACAATAATTAATTTTACAAAACCAACTATGGTTAATTTTATGAATTATATTGAGAATCAGCCTATAGTAGCTTGGCCAATTGTCATAGATAATACTTTTATATCTTGTGTTTTTTTAGTAGTTGAAAAAGATTATGTTCAAACATATCTAGAAGGAGGTCATTTATTTTTACCTCATTTAATTTTGGGAACAAAAAGAATCCGTTTATTCGCAGAATTACAAGAAAAAGCAAGGGTTGATGGTTTAACAGGATTATATTTGAGAAGATACTTTATGGAAAGATTATATACAGAATTCCAAAGATCAAAAAGATATAAAACTGATTTTTATATTTTAATGTTAGATATTGATTTTTTTAAAAAAATCAACGATACTTATGGACATTTGGTTGGAGATAAAGTACTTGTAGCTATATCAAAAGTTCTTTCAAAATCTGTAAGACCTGGAGATTTAATAGGAAGATATGGTGGTGAAGAATTTATTGTTTTACTCCCAATGGTATCAGAAGAACAAGTATTAAATATTGCTGAAACTATAAGGTCTTCTGTCCAAAAAACGAGATTCAACGAAAATAATTTTACTTTTTCTGTTACAATAAGTATCGGGATATCAAAATATCAAAATAATACTTCATCAAATGATGTGATTTCTATTGCAGATAAAGCTCTTTACCAAGCAAAACAATCCGGAAGAAATAAAATAGTAATGGATATCTAACTAAAATATAATTACTATTAAATTTAATACAAAAAAATAAAACTAGATAAATCTATTAAAGACTTTTATCTAGTTTTATTACAAAATTTTAATTATCTGTATTTAAACTTCTTCATAACAGTGGAAATTTCAGTAACAGTACTGCATTTTAGTAACTCATCTACTAATTCTTTTGCTTCTATTTTAGATACATTTCTAATAATTTTTTTGATTTTAGGAATTTGTGCAGCAGACATACTAAATTCATCAAGACCTAACCCCAATAATACAACAGAATAAGTTGGGTCACCAGCCATTTCACCGCACATGCCAACTTCTTTTCCTGCAGCATGCCCTGCATCAATAATAGTCTTAAGAAGCCTTAAAATTGCTAGATGTAAAGGGTCATAAAGATGTGCAACATCTTCATTTATTCTATCAACTGCCATTGTATATTGAATTAAATCATTTGTTCCTATTGACATAAAATCAACTTCTTTTGCAATAATATCTGCAATTACCGCTGCTGATGGAACTTCTATCATTACACCAACTTGTATACTTTCATTAAATTTTTTACCTTCTTGTCTTAATTCCTGTTTAGCTTGCTCTAAAATTTCATTTGCTTCTTTAATTTCGCTGACTCTTGAAATCATAGGATACATTATTTTAATATTACCATGCATTGATGCTCTTAAAATTCCTTTTAGCTGAACCTTAAATATTTCAGGATATTTTAAACATAATCTTATAGCTCTAAGTCCCATAAAAGGATTTGCTTCTCTTCCAATATCCATTAAGCCAAGCTTAGATATTTTATCACCACCCAAATCAATAGTTCTGATAATAACTTCATATGGCATCATCATTTTTGCAACTTTACTATAATTTTGATAATGCTCTTCTTCTGTAGGCATAGTTTTTCTTGATAAATACATAAATTCACTTCTGTATAATCCTACGCCGCTTGCTCCATGTTTAAGAACCGAGCGAACTTCTTCAGGATTTTCTATATTTGCAGCAAGAGTAACATCCTTACCATCCAATGTAGTAGCTGTAAGATCTTTAAATTGTTCCAAATATTTTTGATTTGAAATTTGTATTTCATATTCTCTTTTATAATTTTCTATTGTTTCATCTGATGGATTTAAAATAATAATCCCCTGATTCCCATCAACAATAATCGGCATCCCTTGTTTTGCTTGTATAGAAATATTTTTTAATCCCACAACAGCAGGAATTTCCAGACTCTGAGCAACGAGAGCAGTATGAGAAGTTCTTCCACCGATATCTGTTGCAAACCCCCTGACCATTACTTCTCTCATTGCAATAGTATCCGAAGGTGTCAAATTTTTTGCAACTACAATTGAATCAGCATCTAAATCTGCTAATGTTTTTTTTTGTTTGCCTAATAGATGTCTTATAACTTTTTTAGCAACATCTATGATATCATGTTTTCTTTCTCTAAAATATTCATCATCTATTAAATCAAAAGATCTTGAAATTTTTTCTACAACTTTATAAATAGCATATTCTGCATTATTGCCATTATTTATTATTTCAAAAGATTCTTTATTTATTATAGGATCATTTAATATTAATAAATGAGCATCTGCTATCTTTGCATAATTCTCACCAAGCATATCATTAAGTTTTGCATGATTTTCTTGAAGTTCTAATCTCGTTTTTTCTATTGCTTCTTTAAAACGAACTATTTCATCTTGTATTTTATCAACAGATATTTCTTTTTCAATTAAAATAAAATCATCATCTTCCAGAATAAAAACTTTTCCAATAGCAACTCCAGCAGAAGCAGGGACACCATTCAAAATAATATTTGTTTTATTTGAAATATCTGTAATATTTGTCATATCTCTTCTCCAAACCCATTATTAAATAACTCTTCTATTTTATCCATTGCATTATTTTCATCAGAACCATCTATCCTGACTATTAACTCGCTACCACATCCAGCCGCTAACATCATTATTCCCATAATACTCTTACCATCTATTGTATATTCATCTTTTATAATAGAGATATTCGAAGAAAAGTTCATTGCGGTTTGAACAATAAGAGATGCTGGTCTTGCATGAAGCCCAAGCTTGTTTACAATTTTTAATTTTTTTTCTGTCATTCATAACTCCAAATATCCTAAAATAAAACTAAATAAAATGGCACAATAAAACATTACTACTGGTCTAAATTTTCCAAACAAGAAACTTAATAATAATATAATTCCATATATAAATGCCTCCGGCATATTATAATTAAAAAAATATAAATGCATCGTAGGGATAAAACCAAAAGACTCAAAATAAAAAAATATTGCTGTCACTATTACAACAAGCCCCACAACTCTAAACATATCACCTAAATATGAAATCTCGAGTTTGGAAATTAACGATATCATTTTGTCATCCAATCTAAAACTAATAAACAATATCCAATACCTAAAAACTAAATGTACTATATTATATAAAAAAATAAAAGCAACTGGTGCTATCCAAATGTAAAAAATATCAAAAACATTTACAGATAATATTATAAGTAAAATAGCTATGAAAGAAACAAATGGTCTCCAAGTACCCCAAAAAAAAGAATCACCAATAGCAGCTATTGGTCCAGACATTATCGCCTTAATCATTTCAGGCTTTTTAATTGATACATCTTCACCGCTAGCAATAGCCTTTTCAGAATTTATAACCATTGCAAAAATAATATTTGCCATATAGGGATTAGTATTAAAAAAACCTATATGTCTAAGCAAAACTTCTTTTCTTTTATCTTTATCCGGATAAAGTTTTTTAAATACAGGATATAATACATATAGAAATCCAATATTTTGCAGTCTTTCAAAATTCCATAAAGACTGTATAAAAAATGTTCTTAAAAATAATCTTGTTGAAACTCTTTTTATCATTTTATTTCTTTAAAAAAGGAATTTTTATATTTCTAAAATTATACATTACTGCTCCAAAACCAAAAACAGGCAAATAATACCATGCTTTTTTCAAACCATAAATAACTTCATAAGGTAAAAACGAATAAACTTGTTTAAAAATAATTCCACCAATCAAGAAAAACAAAAAGTAAGCTATGCTAGCTCTTAAAAGAAACAAAAATAATCCGAAAAATATTCCTTGTGTAATTCGATATTCTTTTCCTTGTTCAATACCTCTTTCTATCCAATGCATTATTTTAGTATTAAACAATCTGCCACCTTTATCTATTTCACTATACAAATATGCAAAAGGAATTGCCAAAGCTAAAGCAAATATTGCTGCTTCCTGACTACCTTGATAACTGGTGCATGCCCAAACTACGGATAATATTGTCATCATTGTTAAATCAACAGGAACAGATACTCCCATAGGTATTGCATTTATCCACATCATTTCAATAATTAATCCTAACCAAAGTCCTGTATTGACATCACCTAATATATAACCAAATAATGGACCACAAAATATTGGTCTTGATATCATAAATTGTCCAAAAGCTGTTATATCTGCACTACATATAGCACCAATTACAGATAACCAAATTATAAGTTCCATTTTATTTTTTACTCATCTTAGCATTTACCTTTAACTTAAAAGCAAATACTTCTTTTGAATTTAAAGAAAATTTGTAAACATTTACAACTGTTGTTCCTTGGTAAGTTCTTTCATATCCATCATCTGAAGTTGAAACTGTTTCTATAGTGTCTATCCAAAAATCACAATTTATTGAACTTTCAATACTCAATGAAATATCCAAATTATCATCATATCTAGTCCATAATTTTATATCTTTTAATTCCTCTTTGTCATTTATTGTTTGTTGTGAAAATGAAAAAACTTGTTCAACACCAAAAGTAAAACTTAATTTATTATCTGACAAATTTTTAATTTCATATGCAACTTCATAACCTTCTTGTTTTAATGCCTTTATTGTTTTTTTTAATTCAACCGGTAAATGTAAATCCCCACACCACACATGCCCTTTTCTTATTAATTCTAATTTATTATCAACAATTTTTGGCTCATACTCACCTAAAACGAAATCACCTTGTTCTCTAAATTTAACAGTACAAAATTCATCATATTGAGTATCATTATGAAAGAAATGATCAATTAAAGATGCTTTTCTATACCAATCATATGATAAATATTTTTCAAGACCTATTTCTTTAACTTTAACAATATCAGTATGTATTGAAGTTAACTCTTTAGAAGCAGTTACCTTATTATTTTCAATTGCTTCTTTAAGTTTTTTATGATAACTTTCATAATGTCTTGTTAAAACATTTGAAAAATTGTAATTTTTGTACAATATATCAAATTCAAAAATTGTTCCGCCGGAAGCAGAATCAACATATATATTTTTATTTTTATCTTCATATAGAAATTCATCAACATTATCACAATCAAAATCAACTTGTTGCCATGAATTTTCTATTTTTACATTTTTATTGTATAAATTTTCAGCTTTTAAAAGATACTCATAAACAGCATTTCTTAAATGAGGTAAATATAACCCTCCAAAAACTCCGTGCCAATAAGCACAATTACATTGTCCTGCATATAGAAATTGTTGAAGTTGTTTATCTTTTCCATCGTTAAAAGTATTTTGAATTTTTTTACTGACTCGCATCATTTTCTTATGCATATTATTTGATTCTTCATATTTAGTTAAAAAATTTCTCCAAAAACCACCTCTGATAAATGGTTTAAGATTTTCATTATTTTCATTTTGTTTTACAAGAATCTCAAAATCATTTTGTACTTCACTAGGTAAAGTCCACTCAGACATTTCAAAATAAGAATTTGTTGGCAAATATATTCTTCCGGATGGTTTATTCTTTTCCAAAACATCTTTAAAAGTAACAGTTTCAACAATATCTGAATTTTCTTCAAGAGCTGTTAAAAAATTATCAAGCCAAGAATTTTCATAAACATGCTTATATGTTCCCGGCCACATACCAAACTTTTCACCGTCATCAGCCATTACAACAATATTTTCTTTATTTTCTCTTGCCAGTTGTTTAAAATAATCTATACATACACTAACATCTTGAAATGGTATGAGATATCTTAATCTTTGACTTATTGGAAATATGTTAAGATGTTTTCCCTGATCTTCAGTTGTATAGTAACCATTTAAAGATTTTGCATTTAACCCTGCTGATAAAAAATGCACATCATCTAAAACAGTATATTTCATGCCGGCATCTACGAGACTTTCGACTAAAGAAGGTTCCCAAACTCGTTCTGCAATCCATGCTCCGGAACATTCATAATTTAAAGTATCTTTTATAAATTGTGATAATTGCTTAATTTGTCCTATTCTATCTTGAGCAGGTATAACTGATAGTATAGGTTCATAATACCCACCTGATAAAATTTCTAAATTTCCTTTTAAAATTAACTTTTTTATATTTTTAATATGTAACGGATGTTCCTTCATAAAAAATTCCCATAACATTCCACTACAATGCATATTCCATTTTATTGTTTTATGTTTGAGCATAATATCCATAAAAGGTTTATATGCAATATCATATCCTTTTTGAAAAACCCAATCAAAATTACCAATAGGTTGGTGATTATGTACTCCAAAAATAAATTTAATTTTATTCATATTTTATTCAATTATATTTAAATTTCTTGCTTCTATTTTAATATCTTCCATAATATTATATCTATCATCCTGAGGTAATGCTCTTGATTCTAATTCTATGCCATTGGATATAAGAGTTACAAAAGATTTTACATCATCAGAATCAACTGATAAATTTGATAATAACTGTTTTTTCCCATGTGCAAAATGCATTCCACCAATATTTATTGATTTGAATTTAACTCCATTATCAATCATCTTAATAATATCTTGAGGACTAGAAAATAAAATCATTAATTTTTCTTCTTCATAAACATCGTTTGAAATCTCACAACTTGCATCTTTAATATTTTTAATAGCTAATTTCACTGTACTTGGAACAGCCATAGACAATAAAACTTGTTGCATTTGATCGTCTGCAACTTCATCTGAAACTACCAAAATTGTAGTAATATGAATAGTTTTTAACCAACCTTGAACTATTTGTCCATGAATTAATCTATCATCTATTCTTACTATTTCAATAGACACATTCACACCTCTTTTATTTTAATCTTGCAAGTAATAATTCTTTTGCATTTACTATGCTTTTTTTACTATCAGCCAATACTTTATCTGCTAATTCTTTCACATTTGCTGCCGTTCTGCTTGTAAATAAAGCAGATAACAACATTGGTAAATTAACACCTGTTAAAACTTCTATATTGAATTTTTTACACATAGGAACAGCTGCATTACAAGGTGTTCCTCCTAACATATCTGTCAATATCAAAGTCCCTTTTTCATCATTAATTTCTTCTAAAATTTTTGAAATTCTTTCCTGCAAACTACAAAGATTATCATCATCTATAGTTTTTTGTATAGAAAATAAATTTTCTTGTTTACCTGCAATAACTTCAGCTGTTTTAATTAATTCTTCTGTTAATCCACAATGAGATACTATCAAAATTTTTATCATGTTATTTCGCCCTTACCAATTGAAAAATTGTTTCTGCCAATTTTGTAAAATCATGATGAGCATATTGTGTTTTTGACACAAAATTTTTTCTTAATATTTTAATATTATTATAGCTTTTTTTATCAACATATACTGGAACTGAACATTTTTTTGCATATCTTCTAACTATTGGTACTGATATTTTCCCGTTATTCACTAAAGCGATATCTATCATCCCCTCATAAGAATGTTTTTCCAATGCTTTTATATGATCAGTCAAATTAAAATCAGTAGTTTCGCCT
The DNA here is from genome assembly GCA_028690485.1 of Endomicrobiaceae bacterium. Lineage (GTDB taxonomy): Bacteria > Elusimicrobiota > Endomicrobiia > Endomicrobiales > Endomicrobiaceae > Praeruminimicrobium. The sequence goes on along the minus strand of JAQVBD010000007.1, from coordinate 16,896 downwards.
ACTTGAGTCATAATATTGCATATATATATTTTTAATGCTTTTGTTTTTTTTAAAGCTGTCACAAAACCATCAAAAAGCAAATTCACTATTACGGATGTATATAATGACCCAGGTCCTAAAACAACACAATCAGCATTAATAATAGAATCAATAACATCCTTTGATACTTTTGCATTCTTAGGGTAAATTTCTACCTGAGAAATAGCACTTTTGCTTTTAGATATTTTACTCTCACCTTGAACTTTTTTACCATTAATAAGTGTTGCCTTTAATTTAACATTATCAAGTGAAACTGGTAATACTTTCCCATTAATTGCCAAAACATCACTGGCATTAGCAACAGCTTTGTCAAACCCTCCAGATACAGAAGATAATGCAGTTAAAAACAAGTTACCAAAAGAATGATTAGAAAGAGCACCTTTTTTAGGGAATCTATATTTAAACAACTTTGTCATCAAACTTTCTTCTTCAGACAAAGAAACTAAACAATTTCTTATATCACCAGGTGGTAAAACTCCAAGTTCATTTCTTAATCTTCCAGAACTTCCACCGTCATCAGAAACTGTCACAACTGCGGTAATATCAACATCGTAATGTTTTAACCCCCTCAAAAGGGTTGAAAGTCCAGTACCACCGCCAACAGCAACTATTTTATATTTCTTATTTTTCATATTAAATACGAGCTATATCTCTATGATATAATTTTACTTTATATTTGTTTTTAATAAAAAATTTTGCTAATTTTTCTGCAGTAGCAACAGACCTATGCCTTCCGCCTGTACAACCAATTGCTACAGTAAGCTGACTTTTACCTTCTTTAATATATCCTGGTAATAAATCTTTTAAAAGATTTGAGATTTTATCAAAAAATTTATTATATTCTTTTTGTTTCTCAACATATTTTACTACAGCGAGGTCTTTTCCTGTTTTTGTTTTAAGCCCACTAACATAATTTGGATTTGGAATAAATCTTACATCAAAAACAATATCCGCCTCATTAGCAATTCCATATTTAAAACCAAAAGACATTATTGATAAAAGTAATTGTTTTTTATCAGATGATAACCCAATTAATTTTCCCAATGTATTCTTAAGTTCACCTATTGTCATATTAGCTGTATCAATTTCCTGATCTGAAATATTTTTAACAACCTGCATCATTCTTCTTTCTTCTAAAATACCATCTTTAACAAGTAAACCTAAAGGGTGTTTTCTTCTTGTTTCAGAATATCTTTTTAATATTGTTGAATCATCTGCATTGAGAAAAAAAACTTTATTACTCATCCTTTCTTTTTTTAATTTAGATAAGATTCCGTTTATTTTATTTATATTTTTCCCTGCTCTAATATCAATACTTACTGCAACATTTTTATATTTCTTTCTATCTTTTTTACATAAATCAATAAAATCAAAAACAAATTCTAAAGGCATATTATCAATGCAAGTAAAACCAAAATCTTCTAAAATATTCAAGACTTGACTTTTACCTGCACCAGAAATTCCTGAAATAATTAAAAAATTATTTTTCATTTTTGAGTTCATTCATTTCAGCTATTATTTTATTATTTAGTTCTACGGCAGAAAAGTACCCTTTATTTTTTAATCTTTGATTTAAACTTGCTGTTTCAACTATAATAGCAAGGTTTCTACCTGGACCAACAGGGATAGTAAGTTCAGGAACATTAACCCCTAAAACATCTGTATAATATTCATCTATACCTAAACGTTCATATCTTTTTGCATCATTCCATTCTACAAGATTTATAACTAATTCAATTTTTGATTCATCTAAAATATTTGCTATTCCAAACATATTTTTTATATCAATTATACCTATTCCTCTAACTTCCATATGATGTTTTACAATTCCAGAACTTTTGCCAATTAATATATGCCCTGACCTCTTCGTTATTTCAACAACATCATCAGAAACAAGCATATGACCTCTTTTAACAAGTTCCAATGCACATTCAGACTTCCCTATACCAGACTTACCTCTTATAAAAACACCTAACCCATAAACATTTGATAATACACCATGAACTTTTTGAGTTGGGGCTAATTTTTCATCAAAGTAATAAACTAAATCACCTAATAATTGAGCTGATGTTAAAACTGTACTCAAAAGAGGAACCTGCAATTTATTAAATATTTCAATCATTGACGGCAATGGGCTAAAAGACCTTGTTATGATACAACATGGAACTTGCTTTGGGGAAAAAATTTTCATCAACATATCACATTGTTTTTCATATGTTAATGTTTGAAGATAGGTATGTTCTGCAATACCTATAATTTGAACTCTTTCATAAGGTAAGTGGTCAAAATATCCTGCAAATGCAAGACCCGGCCTGTTCGTATCTGCAACTGTAATCAAACGTTCAAGACCGCCGGAACCTGCAATTAACTCAAGTTTAAAATCACTAGATTTCTCTTCAATTAAAGTGCCAACATTTAGCACTTTCATCAATAGGCATCCTCTTGTTGGATTATTTTAACTATATCTTCTTTTGTATCTGCATCTTTTATAGCTTGTCTTAAAAATTTATCTTTAAAAAGTCTTGAAATTCTTGATAGTGCCTTTAAATGTTGTCCTGTAACTTCTACCGGCCCAACTAATAAAAATATTATATATACAGGCTCACCGTCTAATGAATTAAATTCAATGCCTTTTTTTGATATACCAAGAACACCAACTTGTTCACTTAATACATCTGTCTTTCCATGAGGAATAGCAACACCCTGTCCAATACCTGTTGAACCTAATTTTTCTCTTTCCAAAACAATTTCAATAATTTCATCTGTTCTTTTGATTTTCTTTGTAGACTTTAAAAGTTCAATCAACTCAATAATAGCTTCTTTTTTGTTTTGTGCCTTTAAGTCCACGGTAATTGCCTCTTGGCACAAAAAATCCATAATATTCATTTGGTAAGCCTCCTATGGCATTTTAAATATTCATTAAAATTCAGGTTCAAGCATAACTATTGAACCACTATCATTTCTATATAAAACATTTATTTTATCTGTAGAAGAATTTAAAAACATATAAACTCTGTAATTTAAAGAATCCATCTCAATTATAGCTTCTTCTATAGAGATAGGATGAACATCAAATCTCTTTATTTCTGCAATTTTTGTTCTTGAATCATGCATTGTATCATAAGAAAAAACATCTGCTTTAATTTCTTTTGATTTTGCTACTTTTAAATTTTCTTTTCTGTGAATTTTTGATATTTCTTTTTGTTTTCTAAGTTGTTTGGATAGTTTATCGATTGTTAAATCTATTGACGAGTACAAATCTTCTGATTCTTCTTTTGTTCTAAAAGCTTTCCCTTCTATATAAAAAGTTACTTCTGTTATTTGCCTGTTCTTTTCAACAGATAAAATCACATGTGCTCTGACAGCATCACCATCGAAAAATTTACCTGCTTTTGAAATTTTTTGTTTAACATAAGAATCAATAGCATCTGTTAACTTTAAATGCTTCGCTGTAATATTAATTTGCATAATATTCTCCTTTGAATTTATCTTATTTTTATATCATATTTTTACAAATAAAAGCAATACAAACTCATTTAAGAAACAACATATTTAACTATGGTTTAAGTATAAACTAAAAAATATATTTTGACAAGACATTATTGTTTTTTAGTTTTCCATCTTCTATGAAACCAAAACCAACTAGATGGATTTTCATCTATATTTTTTTGCAAAATCTCACTATATTTTGCCATTATAATTTCGACATCTTTTTCTTCGTTACCTGTATTTGGTTTTTCTATTTCTTGAAAAGTTGCAACATATCTGCCATTTGGCTGGCGAATACAAAAAGATGTATAAATTTTACAATCACTTCTTAATGCAAAAATAGCCGGCCCTTTTGCAGTTGAAGCTTGCCTTGCAAAAAAAGGAACAAAAATGCCTTGTTTCCCTGCATCTTGATCTGCTAATATTGCTACAAACTCATTCCTTTTTAATGCTTTTAAAACCCATTTAAAAGCCATATTATCCTTGTAAATTGTTTTATATCCTTTACCAGATCTTATATCATCTATCATTTTATCTACTAAAAGATTTTCTTGTTGAGCAACTATTACAGACAGTGGATATCTTTGCCCAAACGAAATTGCAAGAAGTTCCCAATTACCAAAATGCGCAGATAATAAAATTGCTCCTTTGCCGTTTTTCTTTGCATCTTCTATCAAATATAAATTTTGGAAATTTATTGTTTCTTTTAATTGTTGCTTCGACATTTTCTTTAAAAACATTATTTCAACAATTGTATTTGTAAATTGTTTATATACATCTTTTGCAATAGAAATTATTTCACTAGATGTTTTATTAGGAAAAGCAATAGTAAGAGAGTCTATAATATGTTTTTTTCTAATAGGTATAAAAACAAATGCTATTTCTGCTACGATAAGACCTATTTTTCTTGCAAAATTAACAGATAACAAATGCAATAAAGACATAAATATTACAAGTGATATATACTCTATATAATGTTGTATTTTCTTATTTTTTTTCATTTTATAAAAATTTTTGCTAAAAAACTCTCGTCGATATTTATTGCTTTATGGGTACACAATTCGTGGCAACAAAAACAAGATATACATTTGTCTCTATTAACGAAAGGTTTTATACTCCCTTCTATTATTGATATTGCCTTTACAGGACACGATCTTACACATTGCAAACAAACAACACATTTTTCCTTATCTACAGAAGGTTTCAACCAGAATAATTTACCAATATATTTTCCTATACAAACAGCCAACCATCTTGGAATCATGTTTAATATTCTTGTTACCGGGAATTTTATATTATTAAAATCAAATTTAGTTAATTTATCGCCAACAAATATAATGTTATGCAAATCTGTGTTCCCAAGTTGTTTTTCTTTCAATGGTTTAAGAAAAACATTATTTTTCACACCAAATGCATTGAGAATAAATGTATCAAGTGTAACCGTATCATAACTTCCTGCAATAATACTAAATTTTCTTTTTTCGCCATGTAAACTTGGACCATTTCCTTCCAAACCAATGACACCATCAACAAGTGTAAATAAAACTTTTTCCTTCAGCATCCTATATATTTCTGATAATAAATATGAGAAATCTTGTTGCGTTGGAGCTAATTTATGATACTCTATTTTCCTTGCCCCAGGAATACAGCCATAAAAATTTTTTATTCCGCATGTAAACCCCATAAAAGTATGTGTTTTTAATTTTGGGATATTTATTATACCATCACAATCAATTAATGCTTTTGTCATATGTAAATATTTTATAGTTGGATGAGATATAGAAACTTCTATAGAACCTGCTGTTTCAAAATTAATAAGTTCAACTTGCTCTTCTCTTGCTAAATCTAACATTCCTGTTTGTTTCCAAACATATTCAACACCTTTTAGCAAATTGCCGGGACTATCCCCTATGACAGGAACTGCCCCTAAAGATTTAACTAATCTGACAACTGCTCTGACTATTGTTGGATGTGTTGTGACTGCTTGATTTGGAGTATAAGCACTTAAAAGATTTGGTTTGATCAAAATTTTTGTTTTAGGCTTAATAATATCGGATATATTGCCAAGCGATTTTATTGTTTTATCAACAAGATTTTGTACATTATCTTCATCATCATAATTATCGCAATAATATGCAGAAATTATAGTTTTAAGCATAGGTCACCTAAGCATTATTTTGTACAAGGATTTGGTCTATTTCTTTTTCACTTTCTCTATTCATTCTAACAGATATAATCTTAGATACACCTTGCTGTTCCATTGTAACACCATATAATATATCAGCCATTTCCATAGTTCTCTTGTTATGTGTTACAACTAAAAACTGTGTTTTTTGTGCAAATTCTTTAATCACATTAATATATCTACCAATATTTGCATCATCCAGTGGTGCATCAACTTCGTCTAATATACAAAATGGAGAAGGCTTAACTAAAAAGAAAGAAAATAATAATGCAACAGCTGTAAGAGCTTTCTCTCCACCCGAACATTGTAAAATGTTTTTCACAACTTTTCCCGGCGGCTGAGCAAAAATATCGACACCGCTTTCTAAAAGATTATTTTCATCTGTTAATAAAAGGTCTGCATCTCCGCCACCAAACAATTTTTTATACAAAGTTTTAAAATTTTCTCTGACTAAATCAAATGTTTTTCTAAAATTTTCTATTGTTGTTTCATTTATTTTCTTGATAACTTCTTCTAAATCTTTTTTTGCTTTTAATAGGTCTTGTTGCTGTGTTTGAATAAAGCTATATCTCTGTGAAAGTTGATCATATTCTTCTTGAGCAGCTAAATTAACCTGTCCTAAACTCTCCATTTTCTTTTTAATTCTATCTATTTCTTCTCGATTAACTTCAACTCCGAGATATTGTTCTTTTATTTCATCAAATGTTTTTCCGTATGTTTCACGAATTCTTGTTTCCAGTAAATCTTTTTGAGCAATAAAACCTTTTTTATCACCTTCCATAGAACTTACTTCATCTCTTAAAGCTTCAACTTTGATTCTAGTTTCATGAATAGTACTACTTTTATTATCTATATTTGTTTGGATTTCTTGTTTTTTTGAAAAGATAACTTGTATTTCTGTTTCTTTTTGAGTTAATTCTTCATTATATTTTTGAATATTGATAGCTTCTGTTTCTTGATCAGTTAAAACTTGCTGTAATTGCAATTCAATTTCGGCAGACCTATTTGTTTTTTGTTCTATCTGAACTTTTAGATTTGTTATATTTTCAACAATATACTGCTGTCCCTGTTGTCTATGTTCTAAATCACTTTTTCTTCTTTCAAATGAAGCTGACAGCTGCATATACTCTTGATGGAAAGGTTCTTCTTGAATTCTAAATGAATCAATATCTGACTCTACTTTATTTAAATTTTCACTTAGGATAGCTGATTCTGTCTCTATATCAATAAGTTGTTGATCTATATTTGCAATTTTTTCGTTTACACCATCTGCTATATGTTGCTTAATTTCTTTATCTTTTTTTAATTTTTCAATTTCATTGACTGTATCTGAAATATCTGCTTTTTTTTGAGCTATTACTTCGTTAAAATTTTCTATTTGTGCATTAATTCTAATTTTCTCATTTGAATTTTTTTGATTATCAAAACTAATATTTAACTTCATATCAGATTGTTTGTCTATTTCTTGATTTATTTTCTCCAAATCCTGTTGAATATACCCTATTTCTTGTTGCATCTTTTTAATCTGTTCTTCAACAAGTACCGGTTTATCAGAAATATTTTTTCCACCACCAAAAATAATTGCTTGCCCATAAACTTTATCATCATTTATAAAAATACCAGATGATATAAATTTTCCAACCTTTTCATATTCAGAAGAACAATTTAACAATTTAAACAAGTCAATTGCATTATCTGCACTTTGCTGAATCTGTATATCATTTGGAATTTTTTCTAAGACTATAAATGTTAATTTGCATAAATTATTATCATGTAAAAATTTAATAGCTTCTTCTGCTTGTTGCATAGTAGCACAAATTAAATAATCTAATTTTTCAGCCAAAGCATTTGCAACTATTTCTATTTTATCTATATCCGGGGAAATGATACTACTTACAGTTTCTTTTATATACCCTGAATCCATAAGAGATTTTATTGAAGCTCTTATTGGATCATGTGAATCAAATTCTTTTAAAGTACTTATTCTGCCTTCTAAACCTGCTATTTTCTTGCTATATTCAATACTTTTTTCTTTTAAACTATCAATCTCAGTTTCAACATTTAATACAACTTGTTTTGTTGATGATTCTTTTTCTTCCAACTCTACAAGCAAAGTCTGAGATTGTAAAAGAGTTTGTTTATAATTTTCTATTTCTTGAGATGACGGTTCTATTTCACTTTGTAATCTTATAATACTTCTATCAATTGAACCAACTTCTGCATTTGCATCAGCTTGTTCTTGAAAAATAGATGTTTTTGAATTAATTAAAGAATCTTTATCTTGATCTAACGTTTCTAATTTCTTTCTTATTTCATCTTCTTGTTTTTCTAAATTTGATATTTGCTCTTTAATAGAATTATATTTATTTTCTTTATCTAAATATTCTGCTTTTAGTCTTGCAACTTCATCTTCTATGCCATCATCATTTGTATTTATTGTAGCAATATCATTTTCATACTTAACAATTTTATTTTGTGCATCCTCTATTTCTATTTTTAATCGTTCTTGTTCTGCAATTAATTCTGAATCTTTCTGTCTTAAATTCGCAATTTTCGAATCAGCTAAAGCTATAGATGTTTTAAAGTCAGACAATTCTGAATTTAAAGACACATATCTATCATTATTTTCAACTTGAGTAAGCCTTAAATCTTCAATTTCAGCTTCTATCTGATTTAAAAAAGTATTTGATGTTTCAAATTCCCTAATTTTTGGTTCTAAATCTTTTTTTAATATTGATAATTGTTCATATCCTCTTGCCAAATTATTTACTATATCTGCGATTTCATATTTTGCAAGATCTTCCTGATATTTTTTATATTGTTTTGCCTTTTTAGCTTGAATATCCAATTGCTTTATTTGATTTTCATATATTTTTAAAGAATCATCCAATCTAGACATATCTGCTTCAATTTTTTCAAGTCTATGTATTGTTTCTTCTCTTCTTACCTTATATTTTGCTACACCGGCAGCTTCTTCAAAAAATTCTCTACGAATTTCCGGATTAGCCATAACAAGCTCTTCAACTTTATTTTGTTCAATTATTGAATAACCACCACTTCCAATACCTGTATCTAAAAATAAATCTTTAATATCTTTTAATCTACACTGAACTTTATTTATAAAATATTCACTTTCCCCACTTCTAAATAATCGCCTAGTTATTGCGACTTCAGAATAATCTATTGGAATAGTATTTTGAGAATTATCAAAAGTTAAAGTTACTTCAGACATACCAGTTGTTGCTCTTGTTCTTGTCCCACCAAAAATAACATCCTGCATATTTTTGCTTCTCATCGATTTAGCTCTTTGCTCACCTAAACACCAACGAATAGAATCTGAAATATTTGATTTTCCACAACCATTAGGTCCAATAATAGAAGAAACACCCTGTTCAAAAGTGAGAACAGTTTTATCAGCAAAAGACTTAAAGCCACAAAGTTCTAATTTCTTTAAATACATTATTATTTATTCCAAGATATTATTTTATCTATTGATAATCCTGAGGAGATAACCCATCGTAAGCTTTTCTTAATCTGTCTAGAGATATATTTTTTTTATCTTTTAAGATTATAGTCGAAATTATTGTAAAAATAGAAAAAGCTACCACAACAACAGATATAACTCTACCAAGAGTTTGATAAATAGATTCGTTCTTATTGTTAGACACAATTATGAAACCTTACATTTCCTGATATCTGAAAGTTTTATTATAGTCCCATCATTAGCAACTAATCTTGCAGAAATTTTACAATTACCAGCTTTAAAATACATCCAATCAAACCACCAATATCCTGAAGCAAATCTGCATGGTTGCCATTCTCCATCATTAAAAGATATCTCTACATATCCATCAAATGATGCACCTATTCTTATAACATAGGTATTACAGGAAATTATTTCATTTTCAAAAGGATGATCAATAATTACATAAGCATTACTATTATTATTTAACACTTCTTTTTCAGCAACATTCGTAACCATAACTACTTTTTTAGCAGATACTTTTTTCACTGTTGTAGGTTTTGATTTTGCACTTTTAGAAGCAGTTTTTTTCTTTAAACAATCTTTTTCAGAACTTTCTTTCTTTACATTTTTTTTAATTTTTTTTGTTACCATTTTTTGACACTCTCCAATTAAAATTTAACAGTTAGATTTTACAAACTTTTAACTATAAAATCAATACAACGTATTGGCATATCATTAATATATTACTTTATGAATTATTTAGAAAAAGTAATTATGTATAATTACTTTTTCTGAGTTATAGTTAATTCAGGTATTTGAATAGATGTAAATTCTATTTTAGCTTCTTTAAAAAGAGATTTGTATGAATCATCCGGATATTCAATACACATAAAAAATTTTGATATACCTGCATTTGTTAACATTTTTGCACATAATATACATGGAGAATGTGTACAGTATATAGTTGCACCTTTAATATTTATGCCATGAGTTCCGGCTTGAATTATCGCATTTTGCTCCGCATGTATTGCTCTACATATCTCATGTCTTGTACCGGAAGGAATTTGCATTTGATTTCTTAAACAATCTAATTCTAAACAATCTTTAGTTCCAGAAGCTGCACCATTATAACCTGTTGTTAAAATCCTTTTATCTCTGACAACTACAGCACCAACATGATGTCTTTTGCATGTAGATCTTTCTGCAACTAGCCATGCCAACTTCATAAAATATTCATTCCACGATGGTCTTGATAAACTATTATTTATTGGTTTCATTATTAGAAATTAAACTAAAAAATATACTGCCTTGTCAAATGAAGTATATTTTCATATAATCAGCGAGTTAACTAAAAAAACTTCGGAGATTTATAAAATGAACAAGATTTGGTCTTATGATGAGAAAGGACAATGTGTAGTTGAAAATTCTAGATTATTGAAACAACCTTTAGTACACATGCTAGCAAATTGCCCAAAATATTTTTCTATTTGTGATAATTTTTTAAGAGGTTACAGCGGATTTGACTATACAAGAATGTTTGGAGAATTTGATGGCCCAAATTTTCCTAAAGGGAATGCAAGATTTATATGGATTAGAGAAGGTAAAGAAACTTGGTTAGTGAATAATTATGACTTAACCAATACTGAAACAATAAATCCGAAATATGAAATGGGTTTAGGATATGTAAAATTTTCTGGTTCATCAAAAAAAATGCAGTTAAAGGTTTCAACAACTATTTTTGTCCCATTAGAAGAAATGGCTGAGTTATGGATAGTTGATATCACTAATAATTCTAATAAAACTAAAGAAATTGATTTTATTCCTACAGTTCCTATCTATGGCGGCAGTAGAGCTTATGTGGAATACCATAGAGATGTTGTTAGACTGTATAATAAAAGCAAAATTGATAAAGATATAGAAATTTTACCTGGTTTGGAATGGGTAGAAGGGCTTACTGATCCAAGCAATATATGTTATTTTATGAGTGCAGAAACACAAACAGGTAAAAAAGGAACAAGATTTTATTCTGACAGAGAAACCTTTCTCGGACCTAATGGAATGTGGTTAAAACCTGATGCTATATTAAATAATCTTGAACCAAAAAAACAATGCTATGGCAAAGAAGCTGTTGGAGCAATAGAATTTAAAAAAATAAATATTCCGGCAGGGAAAACAGTAAGTTTTGTTGTTATAAACGGTATAGTATTTAATGGTAGTATTGATGCAAAAAAATTAATTAAAAAATATTCATATAAAAATACAGTTAAAGCTTTTGATAATTTAAATAAATATTGGGCAGAAAGAACAGACAGAGTTAGAATGACAACAGCTAATCAAGATTTTGACAATTTATGGAACACTTGGTGGTGTTATCAACTATCAATGAGATATTGGTTTGGAAATACTGCTCATCCTCAAACAGATTACGGTTCAGACTTTGCAGGCTGGAGAGATTTCTGGCAAGATATGATGGCTGCAACAGTTATAGACCCAAAAGGATTGGAAGAAAGAACAATAAAAACATTGGAAGGTATCAGACTTGACGGCACTAATGCTACTAGATTTTTTGCAAGAACAAAAGAATTCGGCAGTGATGAAGTTAATGGTTTGTGGTGTGACCATCCATATTGGACAGCACAAACAGTGATGATATTAATTAATTTCTTAGGTGACCCAAAATTTTTATTTAAAGAAGGAATTGGTTATTTCAAAGACTGTTATCAAAACAGAGGTGAATCTAAAAATGAAAAATGGACAAAAGGTTATATAGAAAATCAAAGAACTGTTAATAAAAAAGAATATTCCGGAACTGTATTAGAACATTTGCTTGTTCAAATAATGACAATGTTTTATGATGTTGGAAAAAATAATTTATTAAAACAGAAAAGAGCTGACTGGAATGATGCTGTTGACCAAGTAAGAGGTGAAAATGTAACTTTTTCTTTTGCACTTGCACAAAACTGTAATGAAGTTGCTGATTTATTAGAAAAAATTGCAAATCAATTACAAATAAAAGAAGTTGAAATTTTTGAAGAATTATCTTTACTTATTGAAAATTGGAATAGTTCAGCAAAAGATATATCAAGTGATATTAGAACTAAAACTCTCACAAAATATCTAAACACAATAAACGATACCATCTCCGGTAAAAAAGTCAAAGTAAAAATAGAAAAAATACTTAAAGACTTACGCATCAAAGCACAGCTGATAATTGATAATACAAATAAAAAAGCATGGAATGGTAATTATTATTCAGGCTATATTTTTGCAAATGGAAACCCAGTTGATACCATATTTAAGAAAAATGCATTAAATAAAAAAAATCCTACATCAGATGACTTTATGATGATGTTAATGCCTCAAACATGGTCATTAGTTTCTGGTGGTGCTGATAAAATTAATGTTTCAGACAAAGTAATAGATTCTGTTTTTAAATATTTACTTGATAAAAAAGTTGGAGCATTAAAATTAAATTATCCTGCTTATACAAAATTTGATAAAACTATTGGAAGAATAACAGGTTTTGCTCCCGGAACAAAAGAAAATAATGCTCTTTTTTCTCATGCAAATTTATTTTTTGTTTGGGCATTAATAAAAAGAGGAATGCCGGACGATGCATATAAAGTATTTTCAGGAATTAACCCGTTATCACACGAACATGAAATTATAAGAACAGGTCCTTGGATACCTGAATATTATGTTTCATCGGATAATCCAAATATTGCAGGAAGAGGCGAATATCCTGTTCTTACCGGGTCTTGTGCATGGACAAGATATGTATTCCAAAATTTCTTTTTTGGTGTTAAAGGAGTATTAGAAGGTTTATCAATCGATCCTAAGTTACCGGCAACAAAAGATTTTAAAGAATGTTATTTAAAAATCAATTTCAGAAATGCTATTTATAATATAAAATTTGCAAATCCTTCTTTAAAAAAGAATACATCTGCAAAAATAATTTTAGTTGATGGTAAGCAAATTGAAGGAAATATTGTTACTCCTTTTAAATCAGGAAATCATAATATTGATGTTACTTTAGGTTAAGAGGACTTAATGAAAAAATTTACAACTTATTTATTGATTTTTATATTAACAATTTCTATGACTTATGCAGAAATTCCACTGTATGCACGATATTTAACAAAAGGTATTGAGATTATATCTCCGGATGGTGATAAAAAAACATATACAAATATTGATGAAATACCTGAAATACAATATGCTTCAAAAATATTTGCTTATGGTATGGTTATTATGTCATTTTATTGTGTTGATATTATTTTAAAAAACAGACAAGGTATTTTTGTAGCTAAAAGTCCAATAACGCAAGAACTTGTAATTGCAAAAGTTGAAAATTCTAATAATGGACCAATATCTATTGCTTTTGATAAAGTTACAAAAGCTGAACTTTCACCTGATGCAAAGATATCTTTTAAATATGTTGATTCAACAATAACATTAAAAGTTTTAATGGGAACTATCTCTATGGATACAAATGGTAATAATTTTGAATTATATGAAGGTGAAGCTTTTATATATAAATATAAAGGAGAAAATGATGCCATTTAAATTTAATAGATTGGCAATTAAAGATGTTATTCAAATAGAAGCTATAAAGTTTAAAGATGAACGAGGTTTTTTTGAAGAAGCATTTAAAGTGCCTGATTTTACTAATTTTGGAATTAATTTAAATATAAAACAAATAAATTTTTCCCACTCTTCAAAAGGAGTCCTAAGAGGATTGCATTATCAATTATCCCCTTTTGTACAGGCAAAATTAGTTAGAGTGATTTCCGGAGCAATATATGATGTTGCTGTTGATTTAAGAATAGGCTCACAAACTTTTGGTAAATGGGTTGGAGCAATTTTAAGTCCGAATGATAAAAATATGTTATTTATTCCGGAAGGTTTTGCACATGGATTTGAAGTTTTGTCTGATACGGTAGATTTTGAATATTATTGTTCAAATATATATGCTCCTGAATATGAACGAGGTATTTTATACAATGATCCCTTTTTAAATATTAAATGGCATACGGAAAAGCCAATACTTTCTTCAAAAGATTCAATTTATCCATCATTTGAAGATGCTGAACACAATTTTGAATATAAAATTATAGATAAGGTATTTAAATGAAATTTCTTATAACAGGTAGTTCCGGTCAACTTGCAAAAGCATTTATTAATACTTTTAATAAGGATTCTATTGACTATCTTGCACCAACTGAACAAGAATTAGATATAACAAATCAATCAAAAATTGCGAATATATTTACTGAATATAAACCTAATTTTATTATAAATTGTGCAGCTTATACAAATGTTGAAAAAGCAGAACAAGATCCAACAACCGCATACTTAATAAACAAAACATCTGTATCTTATCTTACTGAAGAAACAAAAAGAATAAATGCTAAATTTATACACTTTAGTACAGATTATGTATTTGATGGCAAAAAAAATGATTTTTATACTGAAAGCGATATTCCAAACCCATTAAATGAATACGGAAAAACTAAACTAGCAGGAGAAGAAGAAGCATTAAAATATTCTAATAGTTTAGTATGCAGGCTAAGTTGGGTTATTGGTAATGGTCAACAAAATTTCCTTTACAAACTGTCAAATTGGGTAAAAGAACATAACACTATAAAAGTTTCAGATGATGAAATATCAGTTCCTTGTTTTACATTTGATATAGTAAAATATATTTTAATTGCATTAGACAATAACTTAAATGGGTTATATCATTTAACAAATTCATCTAAAGCTTCCAGATATGAACTTGCTCTTGAATATGCTCGCTTAATGAATTTCAGCAATGAAATAGTACCTGTTCCTATGTCAACATTCCCATCACAAGTTAAAAGGCCTCTTTATACAGCTATGGCAAATAAAAAAATATCAAAAGAATTAAATATTAATATTCCTGATTGGAGAGAATCATTAAAACTTTTTTCAGCAATGGTAAAACAAAATGAATATTGATAACATTAACAACTCTTTTCCATCTATAAAAGATTTATTTTATGCTCAATCTTTCGATGATAAAAACAAAACATTCTGCTCTTTTATGAAAGAAATAAAATCAGACATGAAAATATTTAATAAACTATCTCTTTCATTAGCAGAAAAGATTAAACAATCAAAAAGCAATATTGACATTTTTGTAAGTGTCCCAAAATTTATAGATGAATCAAATGAAATTGATTATTCTAAAATATTGGCTCAAACACTTTCAAAAGAATTAAATATACCTTATAGAAACAATGCCATAATAAAAATAAAAAAAACTAAAAAACTAAAAACATTATCTCAAGAAGAAAGACTACAAGAAATAGATTCTGCTTTTAAAATTAATTTAAATAATAATTTAAGGGTTTGTATTGTCGATGATGTATTATCTTCAGGTGCAACTTTACAAGAAATTATTAAAACCTTCTCAATTAACAACATTCAAAATGTTTCAATTGCAATTTTAATATTACAAAATTATTGAAAATTCATATAAAAAAAGTCACAATCAAAATATTAATATGATTGTGACTTTTTTTAATTTATCATTAATTTTTATTATTTAAGTGCTTTTATCAACTGTTCTGCAAAAACTTTTGCAGCTAATGGCCCATTACCTGTTATAATATTTCCATCAATTTCAACATCTTTAGCAGTATAATTTGCTCCACCTTCAATCAAAACCTGTGCATCACCTGGAAAAACTGTAGCTCTTTTGCCTTTTAATATTCCTGAATTAGCCAAAATCACAGAACCACTACAAATTGCACTTACAACTTTATCAGACTTATAAAAATCTCTTGCTAATTCATGAATAAACTTATCATTAAAATAAATTGATGAACCACCGCCGCCAACAAAAAATATCGCATCATAATCATTAACAGAAATATCAGTAACCAGCATTTCGCTTCTTGCTTTAATTTTTATTTTGCCATATATGTCACCCACAACAGTACTTGCTGTAACTACCTTTATTCCTGCTTTTTCAAGCATGTTTTTAGGTTCTATATATTCTTCATCTCTGAAAACTTTTGGTGCAACTACAAACACGATTTTTTTCATTTTTCTATTGTAATTTTATTTATAATAATTGGTTCTACAGGGGCATTTGATAAATCACATTCAACATGAGATATCTTTTTGACAAGCTGCAAATCATCATTACTTACAACTTGTCCAAAAATTGTATGATGACCATTTAACCATGGTGTAGAAACTTCAGTTATAAAAAATTGTGAACCATTAGTATTAGGACCTGCATTTGCCATTGCAAGAATACCAGGCTTATTGAATTTCAAACCATTATTAGTTTCATCTTCAAATTGATATCCTGGTCCACCTGTCCCTGTTCCAAGAGGACAACCACCTTGAATCATAAAATCAGGTATTACTCTATGAAAAGTAAGTCCTTCATAGAAATTTCTTTTTACTTTTTTCCCTGTTTTTAAATCTGTAAATTCTTTGGTTCCTTCTGCTAAACCAACAAAATTGGCAACAGTTATAGGTGCCTTATCTGCAAATAATTCAATTTCAATGTTTCCCATAGACGTTTCAATTACAGCTTTCATCGTTTTTTTCTCCAATTTTTTAGTTTCTTGTTCTACTTTTCCAGAATGTTGTTCTTCTTTAACAACAACTGATTTATCAGAACTACAAGAAATAATAAATATTAAACATACTAATAACAAATATATTTTTTTCATAT
>JAQVBD010000105.1 GCA_028690485.1 Endomicrobiaceae bacterium | reverse complement strand
ATAAAAAATCCCTACTTTATAGATAGGGATTGCGACCTTCTATTGGCTTAAATAATGCTCTCGTGTTCTTTATAAAAAATCCCTACTTTATAGATAGGGATTGCGACTAAGAATAATGTTCATATCATTATCTTGGTTAAATAAAAAAATCACTAAGGAATGAAAATAGCATATCTTGCTAAATTTTTTATTTAATTTTATAATATAATTATGAATAAAGTAAATGAAATAATTAAAAGAATAACTAATTTCAGAGATGTTAGAGATTGGAAGAAATTTCATAACCCTAAAGATGTTTCCTTGTCCTTGGTTTTAGAAGCTGGTGAAGTAATGGAACATTTTCAATGGAAGGATAAAGAAGAAATAGAGAAATATATTAAAACAAATAAAGAAGAAATAGGGGAAGAATTAGCAGATGTTTTATACTGGATTCTTTTAATGGGACACGACTTAGATATAGATGTTTTTGATGCTCTAGATAAAAAGATAAAAAAGAATGAAGAGAAATATCCAGTAGAAAAAGCCAAGGGAAAACACACTAAATATGATAAATTATAGAAATGCCTGAAATTAAAACATTTGAATTCAATAAAAATAAAGTTCAACAAATAAAAGACTCTCATTTTGGCTTGAATTGGCCGGTTGTTTATTTAATAGAAGATGGAAAGGAATTATATGTAGGAGAAACTACCAGTGCTTATACTAGAACTAATCAACATCTTGAAAACCCTGAAAGAAAAAAGCTTGATAAAATACATGTAATAACTGACGAAGAATATAATAAATCTGCAACATTAGATATAGAATCAAAATTAATTCAATATATTTCTGCTGATGGTAAGTTCATCTTACAAAATAGCAATCATGGAATTAAGAACCATGATTATTTTGATAGACAAAAATACCAGGCCAAGTTTGAAATGATATGGAAAGAGCTGCAGAAAATGAATATTGCAGAAAATGACCGTATTCAAATTGAAAATAGTGATTTATTCAAATATTCTCCATATAAAGCTTTGACAGTAGATCAAAAAATAATAGTAGATGAGCTTATTGAGGAAATTAAATCTGGTAATTATAGATCATATATCATAAATGGAGACCCGGGAACAGGAAAAACAGTTCTTGCTACCTATTTATTTAAAAGATTAAAAGAGATAAAAGAAACTAAGGATTTGAAAATTGGACTAGTGGTTCCCATGACTGGACTAAGAGGGACGCTAAGGAAGATATTCAAGAATATTAAAAATCTAAAATCTAATATGGTTATTGGTCCAAGTGGTGTCACTCAAAAATATGATATTTTGATTGTAGACGAGGCTCACAGACTAAAACAAAGAAAAAATATAACCAACTTTAGATCATTTGATGATAATAATAGATTACTTGGACTTGATTATAATTCTACAGAATTAGACTGGATAATGAAGTGCTCAAAATGCCAAATATTATTTTATGATAAAAATCAAAGTGTAAGGCCATCCGACATACCTCAATCAAAATTTGAAGAACTATCAATCAAAAAATATAAACTGAATTCACAATTAAGAATTAGCTCTGGAATGGACGGAGAGAGATATATCAAATTGGTGCAAGATCTTTTTGATTTAAAAAATATAGAATACAATAATTTTGTAAACTATGATTTTAAAATTTATGATGATTTGTCTCGAATGGTAAGCGACATAAAAGAAAAAGATAAAAATATGGATTTGTGTAGAATGGTTTCTGGGTATGCATGGCCATGGATATCTAAAAAGGATCCAAATAAGTATGATATCGAGGTAGGAGAAATAAAATTAAAATGGAATAGCGTTAATAATAATTGGGTTTATTCAAAAAATGCCATTAATGAAGTTGGGTGCATTCATACGGTTCAAGGATATGACTTAAATTATGCAGGCGTAATAATTGGACCAGAAATATCTTATGATTTTAATAAAAATAAATTTAAGGTTTATCCAGAAAAATATATGGATATAAATGGTAAAAGGGGAGTTAATGACATTGGGGAGCTAGAAAGATATATAATAAATATTTATAAAACATTATTAACAAGAGGAATTCATGGAACTTACGTTTATATAGTTGATGAAAATTTGAGAAAATATCTCATGAAGAAAATTTATAATAATTAAATAAAAAAAAATGAAAAAAACAAGCTTAAGAAGTGAAATTATAAATATTGTTCTTGAGATATTCGGCATTTACATTGTTCTTCTTTTAATACTATGGTTTGGAAACAAAGAAATATTCTGGAGTTGGGTTTACTGGGGCACTGGTATTTTTGCCACTATTACCTTTTTATTTATATTATCTAAAAAGCAAAACAAAAAAAGAAAAGATAATTTAATAAAAGACATAGAAAGATTGTCTCTTAAGGATAATGTTAATAATTTTATAAACCGCTCAGGAATGGAAAAGGGAAGATATACTTGGAAATATATGGGATACGGATTCAATAGAGATAAAATGAATATATTCCTAAAAACATTAAAAGAAGATGGGTTGAAAATTAAGAATATGGGCGACTTGGAATATATATTAACTAATTTTATAAACAAAAAAGAAGAATATTTGTTAAGAGGAGAAATAAACAATGACCAAAAAGAATTCAAATCATTAAATGGAACAGAGTTTGAGCTTTTATTAGTAAGACTCTTTGAATCAATGGGATTCATTGTCGAACACTGCGGAAAAGTAGGAGATCAAGGAGGAGATTTGGTTATAAATAAGGGCTCTGAGAGAATATTAATTCAAGCTAAGAGATACACTAATAACATCGGAAATGGTGCTGTGCAAGAAGCTGTAGCAGCTAAAAAGTACTACGATTGTAGTAAGTCTGTATTAATAGGTTCAGCAAACTTTACTTCTGGAGCAATAGACCTTGCAAAAGCTAACGATGTAAGACTTTTAGGCAAGAAAGAGCTCCAAGAATTAATTCAAAAGAACCTTAAAGAAAGTTGGATATAAAAAATGAATCAATTGTTTAAAATTCAAAAAGCTATAAAGTTTGCCACCAAAACGCATGAAATTTATCAAAAACAAAAACGCAAAGGCAAAGATGTTGCATATATTACTCATCCTCTAACTGTTGGCATTATTCTTGCTATT
>JAQVBD010000104.1 GCA_028690485.1 Endomicrobiaceae bacterium | reverse complement strand
ATTTGTGGATTTGCACTTTCTATACCGATATTAAAATTATAACAACCTGCTTCTTTCATTTTAGTTACAATTTCCTCATCAACATTATTTGCTCTTAATCCTGATGTACATGCCCAAGGTATGTTAATATTATTTTCAATTATTAAATTACATAATTCTAGTACTCTGTCTTTTTTTAAAACAAGATTATCATCAATAAATTTTATTTCTTTAATACCATATTTATTTTTTAAATCTTTAATTTCATCTATAACATTTTCAACACTTCTGAATCTAACATTTCTTTTATAAAATCCCGGACTAGCACAAAATGTACAATTAGAAGCACATCCTCTGCTTGTCATTACATATCCTATCGGTGTTTTTTTATATATAAGTCCTGCTGGTTTACCAATATATTTATGTGGCAACAATTTATTCCAGTCAGGAAAAGGAATTTCATCAAGATTATCTAATGGTTCTGAAAATTCAATTTTTTGATTTTCATCTTTAAGATTTTCAAGACTATATACACCTTTTATATCATTATTTATAAAATTATTTTTTGCCAATTGTAAAAAAGATTTTTCACCTTCACCACACACAACAAAATCTGCTTTTGAATCTATCAAAGTTTGAAAAGGCAAAAAACTTGGATGGACTCCGCCGATTATACATTTAATATTATTTTGTTTAATAAGATTTGATAATTCCATTACTTCATTATATACAGCAGTTAAGCAAGTAATTCCAACAGCATCCGGCTTTTCTTCAAGTATGATTTTTAAAATTTTTTGATTATTCAGATGATCCCTAAGTCCATCAATTATTACAGTATCAACGCCATATTTATTTAAATATGCAGAAATATATCCAATTCCTAAAGGAGGAACTAATTGTAAAGCAGGTGCATTTGTTCTAACTAATATTATTTTCATTAAAGAGTCTCAATTAATATAATTATAATAAAATTATTTTTTTATCAACAAAAAAAAGCCTTTTGTTTTCATCATAAAATCATTAAATGTCGAAATATTTTTTATTGATTGCCATATATATTTTAATCTTAAATAGAATCTATTGAATGCTTTCTTCTGAAAATCAAGCAGTTGTTTTCTAGTAAAGTATTCTTCCCAATAATCAACATAGAAATCTTTTGTCGGATTAAAACAAAAATTTTGCCAACGACTAGGATTTATTAAATTCTTTTTGACAGCTTCATTATATATTGGTGTATTTGGAAATAAAATTAATACAGAAAACATTCCGTAAGTCGGATTTAAAGATATACAAAAATCTATACTTTTATTAATATCATCTTCTGTCTTTTCGAAAGGGAATCCTAACATATAATCAGCAATTGTTTTTATTTTCAAATCATTGCATATTTTAAATACTTCTTTTATTTTTTCTATGGTTGTATCTTTTTTAATATATTGCAATCCTTCATTTGTACCTGTTTCAACACCAAAAGATATCATCCTTAAACCTGATTTTTTTGCAATTTCCAGAGATTCTTTTGTTACTGTATTTACTCTCCCCCTAAAATCCCATATGATATCTAAATCCCTAGATATAACTTCATTTGAAAAATCAATAATTCTATCAGGAGTTATATTGAACATATCATCATAAAAATGAAATTCTTTAAAACCTTCTTGTATACATTCTTCAATTTCATTAACTATATTTTTTATGCTTCTGGCTCTATATTTCTTATAAGGGACATCACACATTATACAATGAAAAGGGCAACCTCGGCTACTAATAATTGTTGTAAATTTTTTTGATACACCAACAATACTAAAAAATTTTATATGTGATAAATATTTTCGTGCAGGGAAAGGCAAATCATCAATATCTTCTATATATGCCGGGTTCAAAGAGACAGGATGCAGAAATCTTAAATCCTCTTTTTTTTTATCATTACTATTATTTATGTATTTTAAAATTGATTTTTTTGTATATAAACCAATAATATTATCTATCGATTCATTATTATCAAGTGCTTTTGCCAATTCATAAAAAGGTTTTTCTCCATCACCAATTATGATAGAATCAAATTCTTTTAATTGTACTGCTTCTTTCGGAAAAGCCATGGGATGATGTCCACCCATGGAAATATGAGCTTTAGGAAAAAATTCTCTAACAATCTTTGCTGTTTTTATAACATCTATTAAAGCTATTGAGAAACTTGTAATACCTACCAAATCCGGTTGTATTTTTAATATTTTAGATTTTAATACATCATATGTAATTCTTTCTGCAACACAATCTATTATAAATAAATTATGTTCCGGGGAATATTTTTCTAAATAACCTAATATGTATAATAAGCCTAAAGATGGAAATTTACCAAAATCCGGAGAATCAATACCTACCTTACCATTAGGATATGCATAACATTCTATAAGGTTATCATCAGGAGGATTGATTAACAAAATGTTCATTTTTTACAGTGTTATACCTTCTTCTTTTAAATCTGACTGAACCATCAATCTAACTAATTCTTTAAAGGATGTTTTTGGCTTCCAGCCAAGTTTTTCATATGCTTTTGTTGCATCACCAACAAACAAACTTTTTTTATCAAGAGGCCTTAAAAACTGTTCATCTATTTTTACATATTTTTGCCAATCTAAATTTACAAGTGCAAATGCTTCATTAAGAAAATCTCTGACAGAGTGAGTTTCACCTGTAGCAACTATATAATCTTCGCATTTATCTTGTTGCAACATAAGCCACATTGCCTCAACATAATCTTTTGCAAATCCCCAATCCCTTTGATCATCAAGATTGCCAAGATATAATTCATCCTGTTTTTTTGAAACAATTCTTGCAATGGCTTTTGTTATTTTTCTTGTAACAAAATTTTCTGATCTTCTAGGACTTTCATGATTGAATAATATTCCACTACAATTAAACATATTGAAAGTTTGACGGTAAACACCAGTCATATGATATGCATACAATTTTGATATCCCATATGGATTTTTTGGGTAAAAAGATGTAGTTTCTTTCTGTGGGATTTCTTGTGTTAATCCAAAAATTTCACATGAAGCTGCTTGGAAATATTTGATTTTCTTTTTTGATACTCTAATTGCTTCAAGTAATCTGATAGCTCCTAATCCTGTTACTTCGCTTGTATACTC
>JAQVBD010000029.1:12693-14528 GCA_028690485.1 Endomicrobiaceae bacterium | reverse complement strand
ATTTTAAATCTGAAAAAAATATTTCAAATATTTCAAAATATGATGCAGTTCTTATATTAACAGATCATACAAATATAAATTATTTAGATGTAGTGAAAAAAGCAAAACTTGTTTTTGATACAAGAAATGCAACAAAATCTTTAAAATCACAAAAAATTATAAGGCTTTAGTTATGGGTTTAACACCTAAAATTTCTATTGTATTAGTTACAAGGAATTCAAAATCTGTTTTATATGATTGCTTGAAAAGTTTGGATACAAAAGATGAAATAACATCGTCAAAAAATTCACAATGGATAATAGTGGATAATGGCAGTTCTGATGGTTCTATTGATGAAGTTATAAAGTTGTATCCAAATATACAGATTGTTAAAAATCAAGATAATCTTGGTTTTGCAAAAGCTGCAAATCAAGGTTGTAAAGTATCAATAAATGAATATATTTTATATATAAATACAGATACTGAAATAAAACAAAATTCGATATCTAAATTATATAATGCTATAACTTCAGATAATAGCATAGCAGTTGTTGGTCCAAGACTTATTAGAAAAAATGGAACTATTCAAAAATCTGTCTATCCTGAAGCAACAATATATACAGAAATATTCAAACCGTTGATAAAGTTGTATGTATCTTTAAAAGAGAACTGTTATTCTGTTAAAAATTGTTATTCTGTAAATTCATTAAGGGGAGCTTGTTTTATTATAAATAAAAAAGTTATGCAAAGTGTCGGATGTTTTGATGAAAGATATTTTTTTTATTTAGAAGAAACAGATTTGTTTAGACAATTAAAATTGTCAGGAAAGAAAATTTGTTATTTACCAAGTTCACAGGTTTATCATTATGGAGGGTTGGGTTGTGATGATAAGATGTCATTTGATAAAAAGAAAATATATAATGAATCATTAGTTAAGTATTTTAGAAAAAATAGAAATAAATTTGAAAATTTTTTAATTAGTGTATTAATAAAAAGTTAGGTAAAATGAAAATATCACTTGTAATGATTACCAAAAATGAAGAAAAGATATTAGCTAAATCTTTGTCTAGTGTAAAAGGGTTAGTTGATGAAATTATTATAGTTGACAGTGGTTCTACTGATAATACTGTTAAAATTGCAAAGGATTTTGGTGGAAAAGTTTTTCAAAGAGATTTTGATTCTTTTTCGAATCAAAAAAATTATGCGTTATCTTTGGCTGCCAATGAATGGGTTTTACATTTAGATGCAGATGAAGTGTTATCTGGAGAATTAAGAGATGAAATTAGAAATACACTAGATAGTACAATTGTTGATGGATTTTATTTAATAAGAACAAATTTTTTCTTGGGCAAACAAATGAAACATGCAGGTCTTGGAAAAGAAGATCGATTAAGACTTGCTAAAAAAAGTTTATCAAAATATGTCGGCGGAATAATTCATGAAGAATTAAAAGTTGACGGAAAACTTGGGTATATGAAAAAATTATTTTATCATCATACTTGTCCAACTCTTGATAATTATTTTATTAAATTTGATAAATATACTACATTTGGTGCTATAAAGATGTATGAAAATAAGAAAAAATTTTATATTACTGATTTAGTTTTTAGACCTGTAATAGAATTTATAAAGAGATATATAATTCGTTTAGGATTTTTAGACGGAATAGAAGGTTTTATTTGGGCAGTTCTTGGAATGTATTATAGCTTTACAAAATATGTAAAATTATGGCAATTAATAAAGACAAGCAATAGAAATCAATAAATTATCGGGGTGTATATGTATCCAGAATTATTTACTATAGGAAGTTTTACTATTTATACTTACGGATTGTTAGTTGCAATTGGTTTTTTTGT
>JAQVBD010000029.1:0-12593 GCA_028690485.1 Endomicrobiaceae bacterium | reverse complement strand
GGCAATTAATAAAGACAAGCAATAGAAATCAATAAATTATCGGGGTGTATATGTATCCAGAATTATTTACTATAGGAAGTTTTACTATTTATACTTACGGATTGTTAGTTGCAATTGGTTTTTTTGTCGGTATGCAGTATATAATAAAATATTCTTCAAATATACCAATGAAAAAACAACAGGTATATGATTTTTTATTTTATCTTATACTTGTTGGAATTTTAGGCGCTAGACTACTGTATGTTTTAACTAATATTGATTTTTTTATAAAACATCCATTTGATATTGTAAAAGTATGGCAGGGCGGACTTGTATTTTATGGCGGTTTTTTGGCAGTACTTATTTTTGCATTTTTTTATTGTAGAAATAAAAAAATAGATATAAAAAAGCTTGCAGATGTTTCTGCTCCTGCATTGGCTTTAGGTCATTCTTTAGGAAGGATTGGATGTTTTTTTTCAGGTTGTTGTTATGGCAGAGAATGTGATTTTTTGTTATCTGTTAATCATAAACATCCGACACAACTGTATGAATCTTTTGGGAATTTAATGATATTTTTTATGTTACATCATATTAGCAAAAAAGAGCATAAAAAAGGTTTAATTTTTGTATCCTATTTGTGTATGTATTCTGTTTTAAGATTTTTTGTTGAATTTTTTAGAGGGGATGATAGGGGAGCTTTTATTATTGGTTTATCAATAGCACAAGTTATATCGCTACTGATATTTATAATAAGTTTTGTATGGGTGTCTATTAACTACGGAGTAAAAAATGAAAAATAGTATTATTTGTGATTTGGTTATCGAAGAAAGATTAGATTGTTTTATGAATAAACAACATCAGGAATATTCAAGGACTTATTTTCAAAAAATGATTAAAGAAGGTAAGTTGTTAGTAAATGATAAGCAAGTTTTGCCAAGTTATAAAGTAAAAAATAATGATAGAATCTCATATTCTTTGGATGAAGAAGAACCTACTTTATTAAAGCCTGAAAAAATTTCACTGAATATTATATATGAAGATGATGACATTATAATTATTAACAAGCAGACAGATTTAGTTGTTCATCCATCTTATGGACATGAGTCAGGTACATTGCTGAATGCTTTATTGTGGCATTTAAAAGGGAAATGTAATCCTTTTATGGTGCATAGATTAGATAAAGACACTACCGGCGCAATAATTTTTGCAAAAAATGAACGATCTAAAGTTTCATTATCAAAACAGTTTCAAAAAAGAGCAGTGAAAAAAATATATGTTACAGCAGTGTGTGGAACAGTTATAGAAGAGAAGGGAAGAATAGAGGCTCCTCTTGGAAGATCTATGAAAAACAGGAAAATTATAGAAGTTGGACCTCTTGCAAAAAAAATGGCTATTACAGAATTTAAAGTTCTCTCTAGAACAAGAGATTTTTCACTTTTAGAAGTACATATTATTACAGGAAGAACACATCAAATTAGAAGCCATATGAAGTATATTGGACATCCAGTTATTGGTGATGTTGCTTATGGTGGGTGTGAAAGTATGCATGGTATAAAATTTAATAGACAAATGTTGCATTCTTATAGAATAACATTTACACATCCTACACAAGGTAAAATGATGGAATTTGTTGCAGATATTCCTAATGATATGAAAGAATTGTTTAAAGATATTAAATTGTAAATTTATTAAATATAATGAAAATTTTAAAAAAAGAAATTGTTTTTGTAATAATTCTGATATTATCAGTATTTGCTATTTATGGTAAAAGTATATTTTTTAATTTTGTAGAACTTGATGAAGATATATTAATTACTAATAATATTAATTATATTTCAGATGTAAAAAATGTTCCTAAATTTTTTGTTACATCATGTTATTATTCAGATCAATATATATATTACAGGCCAATACTAAATATATCATTTGCTATAGACGCAATGATACTCAGAGATAATCCTAAAATTTATCATTTTACTAATATAATATTGTTTATTTTGAGTATATATTTTATCTATCTTTTTTTATCAAAATTAAAGTTAAATAGAGATATACTAAAATGGGTATGTCTTTTAATGGCAGTTCACCCAATCTTTATCTCATGTGTCGTGTGGGTGCCTGCAAGGAATGATACATTACTGGTGATTTTCTTAATGGTATCATTTATAAATTTAATAAATTATTTGGAACAAAACAGATTAAAGTATCTGATATTATATTTGCTGTTTTTTACAATAGCATTATTTACAAAAGAGACTGCAATAATATTGATACCGGTATATATACTGTTTATATATACTTTTAATTATAAAATTACAAAAAAACAAATCATAGAAAACATATTGTTATTCTTGCCGATATTAGTTTTATATTTTGTTTTAAGAAACATATCCGTACCAAGTTTAGGGATTGGACAATATTTAATAAATTGGCAAGAATATAGTGTAAATATGATAAAAGGAATAATGATATACACCGATAAATTTATAATGCCAGAATATATACCTATAATGCTATATAAAATAAAATTAAGTTTAAAAATTATAATAGTCAACATATCAATTTTATTATTGTTAGGATTTTTATTTTACAAAAGGATTGGGAATAGAAAAATTATATTATTTGGGGTTGTATGGTTTATATTATGTTTGTTGCCAACATTTTTTACCCCGGAATATTTATTTCTGGCACATAGATTAATAATTTCATCAGTAGGGTTAGTGCTGATTTTATCATTAATAGCATCTCGTCTTATAACAAAATATCCAGTGACAAAAAAATATTTAATAGTGTTTGCAAGTATATTATTTATAACATTTTCATATTCGTCATATATACAATCGGATAAGTATGAAAATTCTAATGTTTATTGGGTAAATGCATATTTTGATGCACCAAATTACCATGCAATATGTGCTGGGCTTGCTAAAATATATCTTAGAATTGGGAATGTAGAAAAAGCTAAAGAGCTAATTCAAAAAGCATTAAATTATAAATTTTCATACAGATATTTAATTGGTTCTGCAAATGTATTGTTTTTAGATAATGATTTAGATAAAGCTGAAAAATTATATTTAGAACTACTGAATGATATTCAAGGTAGTAAGGAAATAATTTATAGATCGTTAAGTGAATTATATTTTAAGAAAAAAGATTTTGTAAAGGCTACAGAATATGCACAAAAAGCATATTATTTAATTCCACATAATATTGATTATTCAAAAAATCTTGCAAAAATGTATGAACTTAACAAAGAATATTCGAAAGCAATAGAACTGTATAAAAATTTATTAGAGTTTGATAAAAATAATGATGAATATAAAAATAAAATTAATGTATTGTATACAAAATTAAATAATAAAGAGAATATAAATGACTGAATTAGATAAAATACTTCCATTAGTGCAAAGACCGGCAAGATATATAAATCATGAAATCAATTCTCATAAACCTGATATGTCAAATGATGTGTCTCTATGTTTGTGTTTCCCTGATATTTATGAGGTTGGTGCTTCTAATCTTGGTATAGAAATTTTGTATCATATGGTCAATGAAAAGAAAGTAGCAAGATGTGAAAGAGCTTTTGCCCCGGATACAGATTTAGAAGAAATTCTTATAAGAGAAAAAAAAGAATTATTTTCTTTAGAATCAAAAACACCTTTAAATCAATTTGATATAGTTGGATTCAGTTTGCAGTGCGAACTTGTTGGAACAAATATTATCAATATGTTGTCATTGTCAAACATTCCTGTTTTTTCAAAAGATAGAAAAGATAACGAATCACTTATTATTGGCGGCGGACCGGCAATGTCAAATCCTGAACCTTTTGCAGATTTTTTTGATTTATTTGTAATTGGAGATGGAGAGGAATCTTTAATAAAGATTATAGAAGTTTATAGAGAATGTAAAAAAAATAGAATTTCCAGAAAAAATGTGTTGTTGCAATTATCACAAATAGAAGGTGTTTACATACCTTCGTTTTATGATGTTGTATATAATGATGATGGAACAATAAAATCTGTTTTATCAAACCAAGTAAATGTTTCAAATATTATTACAAAAACAATAGTTGATTTAGACAAAGCTTTTTTTCATAGAAATAAAATAGTTCCTTTTGTAGAAACAGTTCATAATAGACTTAATATTGAAGTTGCCAGAGGTTGTATAGGCAGATGTAGATTTTGTCAAGCATCTAAGTATTATAGACCTTGGAGAACTAGAAATGTTGACACTGTTATGAAGTTAGTTGATGAAGGTATAAAAAATACAG
Organism: Endomicrobiaceae bacterium; assembly: GCA_028690485.1. GTDB lineage: Bacteria > Elusimicrobiota > Endomicrobiia > Endomicrobiales > Endomicrobiaceae > Praeruminimicrobium. The sequence goes on along the minus strand of JAQVBD010000029.1, from coordinate 8,344 downwards.
GTTATGAAGATGTAGCTTTTTCATCACTTTCGTGTACTGATTATAAAGATTTAGAAGAATTGTTATTGGAAACAAATAAAAAATACTATAAACAAAATTTAACAATATCGCTTCCTTCAATGAGATGTAATAAATTTTCATTAAAAGTTGCAGAATATATTAACAGAAGTAAAAAACCAACAATTACTTTTGCTCCGGAAGCCGGCTCTGATAGATTAAGAAACGTTATTGGAAAATATTTATCAGAAGTAGATATCATAGATACTTTACTTACAGCACATCAAATGGGCTGGAAAACAATAAAACTTTATTTTATGATAGGGCTTCCTACAGAAACAAATGAAGATATTATAGCTATAAAAAATCTTATAGATAAAATAAGAGTAAATGCAAAAAAATTAAATTTTAGTATAACAGTGTCTCCTTTTGTACCAAAAGCACATACTGCATTCCAGTGGCAACCGATGTTTGACAGTGAATATATAAAAAATACTATTAATCAATTAAAGGATATTTTACCGGCTAATATAAAAGCACATAATTATCGAGCAAGCATTGTTGAGGCATTTTTAGCAAGAGGTGATAGAAGAATAGCTAATGTTATATATATTGCTTGGAAGAAAGGTTTAAGGTTTGATCAATGGGCAGATAAATTTAATTTTGATACATGGGTCGAAAGCATAAAAGAAACAGGTTTATCTTTAGATTTCTATGTGTATAGGCAAAGAGAACAAAATGAAATTCTTCCTTGGCAACATATTGATTTAGGGGTAACTAAAGAACAATTATATAATGATTATGTTGCAGGTATTTCAGAAACATCAGATGTAAACTATACTAATATAAAAGATTTGGGAAAATTGCCGGAAAATTATAGTCAACCTCAACAGTTTATATCGACAGTTACTAATAGAGTTCTTTTAAAATTTTCTAGAATTGGATATGTAAAATATCTTTCACAATTGGAGCAAATTGATTTTTTAAGAAGAGCAATAAAAAGGGCAGGATTACCAATAGCTTATACAAATGGTTTTAGCCCGCAGGTTAGAGTAGCTTTTGGTCCTGCAATTTCAGTTGGATGTGAAAGTGATTGTGAGTATGTCGATTTATATTTAGTAGAAAAAGTAAGTTCAGATTATATTCATAAAGCTATTGCGGAAGTTTTACCGGAAGGATATGAACTTAAAAGTGTAAAACAAATGCCATTGAGGTTTCCGGCAATAGATAGGTTAGTAAATGTTGCAGAATATTTAATTAAAGGTGTAAGTATTAATCAAGAACAAATAAATAAATTTTTAAGCCAAGATAAAATATTAATTTCAAAGGTAAAAAAATATAAAGAGACATTAATAGATGCAAAAGAATTAATCATTGATATTAAAAAAATTGAGAATGATACTATAAAAATATTATTAAGATTTTATGAAGGTAAAAATTTGAAGTTGGATAAAATATTAAAACATTTATTAAATTTTCAAGAAAATGAAATTAAAATTTTGTATACTAAAAGGAGTAATTTGTTTATAGAAGGTAATGGAACAATTTATGAAATTTAAATTTTTATTAACCAGTTTTTTATTTGTTATTTTTTATTCAATTGTTTATAGTGCTGAAACAAATATATTATATATTAGCGACAATATACATTTAACAAATTCTTTTGATGCAAAGTATATTGATATGATACAAAAGTTTATAGACGATGATTATGGAAAAAACAAGATTCAAATTCAAAAAATATCAAGGTTTGATATCAATACAACAGAGTGTTTTGAATTTTTAGAAATATTCAATCAAAAAAAATTACCTAAAGCAGTTATTTTAATGGTTGGTGAGGCAAATTATCATAATCTTTATGGATTTTCTACATATATTCAGAACAGAGATAGAGACAAATCAAAATCAATCCCTATTCCAAAAACATTGCAACAAGTAAATAAAGAAATGGCAGTGATATATGGTTCTGAAAAAGAACAGATGATAAATCAGGTAATAGATGTTGCATATCAGCAAGTAATAAATGGTGGAAAGAAAAATTTTAAACCAAAAGTTGTTCCGGAATTTTTTGTTTTAAAAGATAAATTTTCGATTGATAATAATATATTATCATCAGTAGAAGTTTATAGACATACATGGAGTTTAATAAGAGAAAAAGAATTTGATAAAGCTAAGAATTTTTTAAAAGCTATTTTAGATAAAAAACCAAGTCAAAGTATGCTTTATTATGCATTAGGTTCACTCTATTTAATAGAACAAAAAGAAAATGCAGAGACAAATGCATTAAAAGCTTTTGAAGATGGTATTTTAGTTGAACCTTTTAATAAAAATAATTTATGTTATAAAGGGTTGATTCTTTTGTTTATGATGTATAAGGGAGAAATAACAGCAGAAGTTCTTTACTTTTCCAGAGCTTTAAATTTTTGTGTGCCAAATATATCAGATGAAGTTTCTGCAATAACTACAATTAATACACCAAATTATGATAAAAAAATTCAAGTTATTGATAAATGGATTTTATATGATATAGCAAAAATTGCACAGATATGTAATAATGAAAACATTAAGTTGATATTTACAACTTATCCGGTAGACGTAGAAGTTAATAAAGTTATTAGAGACCATGTTAATGGCTCCAATAATACATTTTTCTTTAGTAATAAAATTAATGCTGATGAAAATGTAGATTTTAAAATATATAGATTAGCAAAAAGTATGTATAGTTTTTTAAAAGATAATAGAATAATAAATTAAAGGTTATGGTAATAAATGAGCAAAGAAATAATAGTAAATAGAACTCACGAAGAAACAAGAGTCGCAGTTTTAGATAATTCAAAGCTTTCAGATATTTTTATTGAAAGAAGAGAATCAGAAAAGATATTGAATAATATATACAAAGGGAAAGTTCAGAATATTGTTGCTGGTCTTTCATCTGCTTTTGTTGATATAGGTTTTGGAAAAAGTGCATATTTATCAATGGATGATATTGTTGCATCAAAAAATGAACATAATATAGAAAATATGCTTAAAGTTGGGCAGGAAATAATGGTCCAAATTTACAAAGAGCCTATCAGTACAAAAGGACCAAAAGTAACAATGGATATTTCTCTTCCTGGCAGATTATTAGTTTATATGCCATTTAGCAATAATATTGGTGTTTCAAAACAAATAGAAGATAAAGAAGAATATACAAGATTAAAAAATATTGTAAAAAAACTTAAAACAGAGTTAGCCGGTGGTATTATTGTTAGAACAGAAGCTGAAGATGCAACGGAAGAAGAAATAGAAAAAGAAATAAAATATTTGTCGAGATTATGGGGTTCAATAATTAACAGATTTACAAATTCTAAAATCGGCAGTGTTGTTCATAAGGATTTGGGTGTAGTATTTCAAACTGTTAGAGATCATTTTACCGAAGATGTAAGTTTAATGTATATAGATAGTCCAAAAGAATTAAAAGATGTTGTAGAATTTGTAAAAACAGTTTCACCGGAATTAGAAGACAGAATTCTTTTATATGATGGAAAACAACCTATTTTTAAAGCATATGGTATCGAAGAAGAAATAAAAAGATTAAGATCAAATAAAGCGAGACTGGAATCCGGTGGATATTTAATTATTCAAGAAGCAGAGTCTCTTTGTGCAGTGGATGTTAACAGCGGTAAATTTACAGGCAATAACAATACGCAGGAAGAAGTAGTAACAATGACAAACATAGAAGCTGCCACTGAGATTGCAAGACAATTGAGATTGAGAAATATCGGTGGAATTATTGTTATAGATTTTATCGATATGAAAAAAGAAAAAAACAGAAAAAAAGTTTTAGAACAGCTTAGAGCAGCGGTTAAAGGCGATAAAGCTAAAATAAAAATTTGGCCTATTACAAGGCTTGGTCTTATTGAAATGACTAGAGAAAGAAAGAGAGAATCTTTGTTTTCTTTATTAGGAGATACTTGTCCTACTTGTCATGGGTTAGGTCTTGTATTATCAAAAGAATCAATATTTATTAATGTTTGTCAAGAAATTGAACAGATTGGGATAGAAAAACACTATGGAAAAATTAAGGTGAAATTGTGTCCTGAAGTTGCAAAGTATTTTGCTGAAAGAAAAGAAAGATTAAATGAACTTTTTAAAAAAGATATAGAAATCATTCCTACAGATAGTGTCGATAGAGAAGATTACAATATTATTTTAGAACAATAAATGAATAAATTCAAATTAAATCCAACTAAAAAATATGTTTTTATTATGGGGGCAGGAGCAAGCAAAGATGATAATCTGCCTATACAAGATGAAATATTAAAAAATATTTTGAAAAGAGAGTTTGCATTCAAAAATAAAAAAGGAATGCATAAAAAGGAATATGCAAAAGTTTCGAAAGAAATAAAGAAACTTCTTAAAACAATCTTTACAGGTAATAATGCTATAGATGATATAACATTAGAAGGCATTTTTAATATTCTTGAGACTGCCATAACAAAAAATCAAAATATAGGTAACATACATCTTGAAAAACTTAAGAAATATTATGATACTCTTTTAGAAGGTATTATGTTTGCTACTTTGACAGATGCTACACTCAAGGAACATAATATTTCAAATAAAAATTCTCAAAGTCCATATACAATAATTGGTAAAAAAATATATGAAGGGTATAAAAATCAAAATAATATTAATCTTTCATTTATAACATTTAATTATGATATATGTTTAGATAGAGTTTTATTATCAATGTATGATGAAAATGAAAAAAAAAGTTATGATGTTGATTTTGGCATAGATTTAGGTAATTATGAACAAGAAAAATGGTTTCATAGACCTAGAAAAAGAAAGATTGATTTGTTAAGACCACATGGCTCGATAAATTGGTTATTTTGTAAATCTTGTGGAAAAGTTTTTTCAAAAATATCAAAACAAGGCAAGCCTTTAGATTTGGTTAATGGTCGTAAATGTTATCATTGCGGATTGTCTTCAATTGAACCATATATTGTTCACCCAACAAATAACAGAATTTATGAAAATAAATACATAATGCAAATATGGAATAAACTTGAAACTATATTACAAGAAGCAGACCATTGGTGTTTTATAGGATATTCTTTACCTGAAGCTGATAGATATTTTTCCTATCTACTTTCTAGGATATATAATTTCAGAAAAGTAAAATCAATTAAAAACAATAAACCACCACAAATATCAGTTGTTAATATTAATAAATATATGAATAAACATAATAATATATTAAATCAAATTAAAGTTTGCCATAATGGGCAATGTAAGAATATTAGAGAAATTGAAGAATATTTCCAGTATCTTCAAAAAGGGAGAGATGTTTTTAAAAAATTTGGAGTGTATTTTGATAATATTGAAGAATATGAGTGTAGTTTTAAAGATTTTGCTTCAAAATATTTTGAAGTTTTATAATCAAATATATAAATAAAATAGAAAAAAGATATATAGATTTTTAATCATATATCTTTTTTATTTTGTTTTTCTTAATATTGAATATATGCTAAATAGTACAATCAACTGTGAAATATGCTATAATATAGTATAAATTGTGAATATTATATCTAGAAATATCGATAATATAAAAAAAAGGATTTTAAATGCAGCTAATGGTAATGGTGTTACTTTAGTTGCAGTAACTAAAACTTTTTCTGCTAATGATGTTGAAGAAGCGATAAAAGTGGGTATAACAGATATTGCTGAAAGTAAAATTCAAGAAGCTTTGCCAAAGTTTGATGTTCTTTCAAATAGTTTAAAAGGTATAAATAAGCATTTTATAGGTCATTTACAATCAAATAAAACTAAAAAAGCAGTATTAAATTTCGATTTAATTCAATCGCTTGATAGTATTGATTTAGCAAATAATATAAATAAATATGCTCAAGATATCAATAAAATTCAAGAATGTTTAATTGAGTTGAAAGTTTCTCAAGAAGAATCTAAGTTTGGAGTCCCAATAGAAAAAATATATGGGATATATGACCATTGTTTGGCAAACTGCAAGAATATTTTAATTTCTGGAATAATGACAATAGCGCCATATTTTGATGATAAGGAAAATGTTCGTCCTTATTTTCAAAAAGCATATAATATTTATTCTGATATGCAAAAAAAAGTTGGTAATGAAAAATTTAAAATATTATCAATGGGAATGTCGAATGATTTTGAAATAGCGATAGAAGAAGGTTCAAATATGGTAAGAGTTGGTTCTGCTATATTTGGGGAGAGAAATTATGATAAGTAAAAAATTTCATGATAAAAAAGTTACTTTTATAGGTTCTGGTAATATGGCTGAAGCGATAATATCAGGCTTTGTGAAATATGATATTATTAACAGGGGAAATATAGTTTGCAATGATATTTCTCAGGAAAGGTTACAAGTTATATCTCAAAAATATGCAGTAACAGTTCAACAAGATAAATTTAAAGCATTAGAAAATGCAGATATTATATTTCTTGCTGTAAAACCACAACAATTTGATTTTGTACTAGAAGAGCATTCAAAAGATATATCAAAGGCAAAAATGATAGTTACAATAGCAGCCGGAATTTCGACTGAATTTATTGAAAAAAGACTTTCCAAAAAAGCTGTTGTTATAAGAGTTATGCCTAATACTCCGGCACTTGTAGGAAAAGGTGCAATAGCTGTATGTGGCGGAACAAATGCAACTAAAGAAGATATTTCCGATATTGCAGATATGTTTTCTGTAATAGGGAGGGTTGTTTGTGTTGATGAAAAATTGATGAATGCTATTACTGCTGTTTCAGGTTCTGGCCCTGCATATGTTTTCTATTTTTCTGAAGTAATGAGAAATGTTGCAGAAAATCTTGGAATTCCTGGTGATATTGCAAAAGAATTAGTATATCAGACGATATATGGTTCTGGTAAAATGTTAATAGAAAGTGGGTTAGATGATGTTGTTTTAAGAAAAAATGTAACTTCTCCTGGTGGAACTACAGAAAAAGCAATGGAAGAATTTATTAATAGTAATTTTTCAGAAATCGTTTCTTCTGCTTTAACAAAAGCAAAAAAGAGAGCCGAAGAACTTTAGATATAAATGTTAGTAGAGAGGTAAAAAGATGATTATTAAAGTTAGGGTAATTCCAAATTCAAAAAGGAATGATGTTGTTAGTAGAATTGGTTCGATTTTAAGAGTTAAAATCGTTGCCCCTGCTGTTGAAGGAAAAGCAAATGAAGAATTGTGTGATTATTTATCAGATTTTTTTGATGTTAATAGATCTCATGTTCTCTTGAGAAAAGGAGAAAGAGGCAGAGAAAAAACAATAGAAATTACAGGTAGAACAGAGGAAGAATTAGAAGAAGTATTGGATACAATACCTTAGAGAAATTGAAGAGTTTTAGCTATGAAAAAAAATATACCAGAAACTTTATTTTGGAAAGATAATGTACTTATGCTACTTAATCAGTTGGAATTGCCAAATAAAGTTGTATACAAAGAATGTAACACTTATACAGATGTTATAAAAGCAATAAAAGATATGATAGTCAGAGGTGCTCCTGCAATAGGGGTTACTTCTGCTTATGGTATGCTTTTGGCTGGTATAAAATCTGCTAGTCTTTCCTCGTCGGCTAAACTTATATTTATGAAGAAGGCAGGAAATGATTTAATAGATTCAAGACCAACAGCAGTTAATTTAAAATGGGCAGTTGAAAAGATGATGAAAGTTGTTGAACAGTCATTAAAATTAAACCCTGAAAATTATATTTCTACTTTACAAGAAGCTGCAACAGACATATATAATGAAGATATTTTAACAAATATAAAAATGGCAGAGTTTGGCTCAAGATTATTGAGAAAAGATTCGGTTGTTATTACTCATTGTAATGCAGGAGCTTTGGCTACAGCAGGATATGGAACAGCTTTGGGAATGATTAGAACTGCATATAAAAATGGTAAAATAAAAAATGTTTTTGTAGATGAAACCAGACCGTATTTGCAAGGTGCAAGGCTTACTGCTTGGGAATTACAGCAAGAAAAGATTCCTTATACTCTTATAACCGATAATATGGCCGGGTATATTATGAAAACAGAAAAAATAGATGCAATTATAGTCGGAGCAGATAGAATTGCATTAAATGGTGATGTTGCAAATAAAATTGGGACATATTCGTTATCAATTTTAGCAAAATATCATAAAATTCCTTTTTATGTTGTTGCTCCTAGTTCAACAGTTGATTTTTCGACTTTATATGGTGTAAAAATTAAGATAGAAGAAAGATCTGCTGATGAAGTACTAAAAATAAATGGTAAAAATATTGCTCCTAAAGGAACACAGGTAAGACATCCAAGTTTTGATATAACTCCTGCAAGTAATA
>JAQVBD010000103.1 GCA_028690485.1 Endomicrobiaceae bacterium | reverse complement strand
GTTAATTAAAACAAATATTAAAACAAACATGAGTATAAAAAAATTCGGTATAGTCGCAGGTTTAGTGTTTGCTTTATCTATAGTATTATCACCAGCAGCTTCAGCTTGCTCATTGCAAGACATGTCAAGCTGTGACAATGATGGTTTAATGGCGTTAATTGCCCAGATGTTAGCAGGGCAAACTCAGCCAACAACACCTACAACACCAACAACTCCAGCTATCACAGGTGTACCAGCTGGTTTTCAATTCAATACTAATTTAAAGCTTGGCTCAACAGGGGACGACGTAAAGTACCTACAAATTCTATTAAACACAAGTGCAGACCACGCTATTGGTAACGCAGGTAAGGAAACAACTTATTTCGGATCAATGACACAAGCTGCAGTGGTTAAATTTCAAGACAAGTATGCTTCTGAGGTTCTAACTCCTTTCGGTCTATCAAAGGGAACAGGATTCTTCGGAACATCATCAAGAGCAAAGGCTAATGCATTATTATCTTCAGCAACAACACCAACAACTCCTACAGTAACACTTCCAGCAGGTTGTACATCAACAACTGGATTCAGTACAACTACAGGATTAAGATGTGATAGTGGTGTTTCAGTAGTACTTCCAACAGGATGTACTTCAACAGCTGGATTTAGTCCAGTAACAGGAGAAAGATGTGACAGCGGTGCTGTAGCTCCAGGAACACCTACAACAGGTGCTGGAATGACAGTTTCTGTAGCATCAGGTTCTCCAACAGGAACTACTTTAGTAGAAAGGCAAGCAATTGCTCCTTTAGCAAAATACACATTGGTAAACAGTGATTCTGTAGAAGCTAAAATTACAAAAGTAGAACTACAAAGAACAGGTGTATCAGGAGACACAACTTTAAAGAATGTTTACCTATATGATGGCGCAACAAGACTAACTGACGCTGCTACAATCAGCCAAGGTAAAGTTACATTCAACAACCTTAATGGAGTTATCGTAATTCCAGCAGGAACAAGTAAAGTTATTACAGTTGTATCTGACATTGACGCTGCAACATCAGGTCAAACTGTTGGAGTTTCTTTAATCGGTTTAACTACTAACGTTGATCTAAAGTCAACAATGCCAGTTGCTGGAGGAACTCAAACAATTGCAACTGCTACTTTAGCAACTGCTGTAGTTGGAGGAATTACTCCTGCTAACAGCACAATTAATGCAGGAACAGCAAATTACACAGTATTTTCTGCTCCTCTAACAATTGGTCAAAGAGCAGTTAGTCTAAAAGGTCTAACATTAAAAATGATTGGATCAATTCCAACTGACGCACTAGAAAACATTCAACTATATGTTAACGGTGTTGCAGCAGGAAATGCTACAGTAATTGATTCTAACAACATGGTTAGATTTGATTTATCTACTCCAGTTGCTATTCAAAGCGGATCATCTACATTAGATGTTAGAGCAAATGTAGTAAAAGGATCAAGCAGAAACTTTAGTTTCTCATTAGAAAACGCTGCTGATTTAATAGTAGTAGATTCAGTTTACAATGTAAATGTTCTTGCTACTGGCATTCCAGCATCAACAGGAACTATTTCTATTGCTGCAGGTTCAGTATCTGTAACAACAGATGCTGCATTCAATGCAACAACAGTAACAGGCGGTGTATCTAATGCAACTTTAGCAAAATACAACTTTAAGGCATTTGGAGAAGATGTTAAGATTTCTTACCTAAAAGTTAAATCTTCAAAAGCATTAGACAACATGACAGTTTACGTTAATGGAGCACCTGTTACAAGCAGTCAAAATGTAGCAACAGACGGAGCTTCTGTTAACTTTAACCTAGGATCATCTTTGATCGTTCCAGCAAACACTACTGTTTCAGTAGAGATTAAAGGAGATACAAAAGCTAACGGAGTAAACATTACAGCTGGTACTATTGCTATTACTCTAGAGCCTTACGCTTCAAATAATGCACAAGGTGTAACTTCATCAGCATTATCTAAAGTTCCATCATCAGATGTTACAGCACAATCATTGACAATTGGAACAGGAGCAGTAGTTCTTGATACAGCATCAGCATTTGCAAGCGGAATCGTTGCACCTAATACTGCTAACCAAAAGATTGGTTCATACGTAATCCAAGCAAGCGATGCAGAAACTATCAGAATTAGTAATGTGAAAGTTCTTTTGAGCGCAACTAACATTAATAACTTATCTAACCTATACATCAAATACGGAAGCACTCAATCAACACCAGTTGCACCTCAAACAACAAACAACTTCCCAGTAAACATTGAAGTTGCAGCAAATCAATCATTAACAGTTGATGTTTATGCTGATACAGGTAGCTTAACTGCTACAGGTTCAACAGTTGGAATGTCTTCAACAAACTTAACTGGAGGAGCTAATTTAGTTGGTTCAGTTGCACAACTAAGTACAGCTACTTTAGCAAACTCTGCTGGAACATACGCAGTTACTATTAATGGATCTTATTACTACGCAACAGCTTATGGTTCTGATTTAGAAGCGACAGTAAATGCATTAGTAGGTTTAGTTAATGCTGATACTTTATCTCATGGAATAACAGCATCTAATCCAGCTTCTTCTACTGGTGCTATGTTATTAACAGGTGCTGCAAATGGAACTGCTTTCACCGTTACTAACGTTGGATCACTTCCTTCAAATAATGTTGCTATTTCTACAACTGCAGGTACAGTTGGTTCACCAGCAACATCTGCAACTGGAACAATCACTATTACTGGAACAGCTATAGTTGATGATATTGTTAAGGCTAATATTGGTGGAACAGATTATTCATACACAGTAGCACCTGGAAACACATCAGACACAAAAGTAGCTGCTGAATTAGTAGCAGTAATTAACGCAGATACTGCTTATAGCGCAAGCGCTGCAACTAATGTTATAACAGTAACAGCACCAGTAGGCGCAGCAGGAGATGCAGCTGTTTCTACAGCAGTAATTTTAACAGGTGGAACTGTTCAATCAACACTTGGAATGAGTGTTACAGGAATATTAAGCAATTCTACAATCACTGTTGCTGACAAGGCAGGTCAAAAAATGACTGTAAAGAGCCCAACATTAGACACACCTGTATTAGCAGTATCTTCTTCACCTGTTGCACAATATATGTTAGCAGGAAGCGAAGCTCCTGTTGCTAACTTCCACTTTGTAGCAAATGACGGA
>JAQVBD010000102.1 GCA_028690485.1 Endomicrobiaceae bacterium | reverse complement strand
ACTAGAATAAACATCTTTTGATTTTGATGCCAATGAATTTTCAACTAAACTTATCCTATTATTTACATTTGTTATTTCTTTCTGTATATTCGAAATATTTGCAGAAACTTGTGTATCTGTTAATTTATTTGAACCTGTCTTTGCTGATGCTAACGATAATCCGAAATCATCTATTCTCTTATTTAAATTTGCTATATCTTTTTGAATATTTGCCAATGCAAGAGTTGATGTCTTAGATGTTGCTAATGGTGCAGAAGATGAAGCTGTGTCAGAACCAACCATTTCAACTCTCTGTTGTAAAGCTTTAAAAACTTTTGAATTTTCCAAACTATTATCTAATAACATAGGCATATTCGGTTCTAAATCATTCATAACCTTAATAATATCAACATCAACAGCATTTCTTGGTGCACCTAATCCTTTCGGTGAAGTGTTTTTTTCTAAAGCAGTAAGCCTTGTATTTAACAAATCCAAGTCTTTTTTAGAAACTGAACTACCACCCAATGACATCTTCTTGTCATATTCATATAATGCTGTGATTAGAGCACCTCTAGTAATTTGTTCATCAGCGACAAAAACATTCTCGCCATACTTATCAACAAATCTTGGCATTTTACTGCCTAATTCTGAGATTATCTGTCTAAGCACAGGATCAGAAATATCTTTTTTATCTACAGCAAATAATGCTGTTGTATTAAAAAACATCAAAACTGTTAAAGCAATACTTATTTGTTTTTTATTCATGTGTTATAACCTCTAAAAATAAAAATTAATTGTAAATTTTGTATTCTGATCAAATATATTACCACTACATATAGCAAGATCTAATTTCAAATAAGTATTTGATATAATAAAATTAGCACCCAATCCGAAATTATATCCAACTGTCTCATTCAAATCTGATGAAATATCATATCTATTTTCTATAGCATAACCTTCTACACCTGCTCTTAAGAAAATTCCATCTATACCAAATCCATCCATATTTAAAAGTTCTTTAATTCCAAACTCAGCACCGATATTAGCCAAAAGAGGCTCTTGTTGTCTCTGAACAAGATCTAATGCTCCTGTTAACTGTAACTTTTCTGCTAACATAAATCTATTTGAAACACCAAATTTTGTAGTCATTGGGGCTTTATCTTCTCCAATTTCTACACCTTTTTGAATTACAACACCAAAACTTAGTGTATCTATTGCATATATAATACCTGCATCTAGATCTATACCTGAATCTGAAACTCCAATATCTGAAAACTCATATGAAATAAATTTTAAAGAGCCACCAACATATAAACTAGAATCAGAATCCCATATTGGAACACCTGCAGATAAATAATAGGCATTATCAGTATGACTCATAGTATCTCTTGTTTGTCCGTCAGAGGATGTATGTTGAACATTATCCATCGTAGATGATATATAACCGACACCTACAACTGTTTTACCTAATACATTTGTAAATTTTTCCAGAGCAACTGCCATGGCAAGGAATGGGTGAGTAGGAACAATGTCTTTTAATCCCGGATATTTGTCAGATACTCCAGTTGCATCCATTGCAGAAACAGAATACATCTGACTTTTTGCAAGACCGGCAGGGTTCCAATAAATTGCTGTTGTATCATCAGCAATAGATGTAAAAGCTCCACCCATTGCAATAGCTTTTGATCCCACACTTTTTTTCAAAAATGCAGCAGCATCAGTTCCTGCATAAATATCATCAATCAACACTAAACAAATGAACAGTGAAACAAACAGTAATGTAATTTTTATTTTTGTCATATTATCTTCCCACAATAGCCAATGCAGTATATCTTCTATGTTCCCCATTTGAGCTATTTGCAATTATTTCACATATATAAACACCTGTTGCAAGTTTTTCACCTGCATAATTTCTGCCATCCCATTCAATTTCATTTGTTCCTACTTTACCATAGTCATATGAACTTTGTACTAAATTCTTTACAATTTTTCCGGCTTTATTATAAAGTTTAATTGTAACTCTTGATTCATCAGATAATATATATCTAATTTTTATTTTTTCTTTATTTGGATTAAATGGTGAAGGATATGTAAGAATATCAGCAACACCACCACCTAATGCTGTAAATTCAAATGTTACCGGAGAATATAATGAATTTGAGAATTCTATATATAAAGTATATTTCGTATTATTTGCTAAAGTAGTTGGTATAGATTTACTTTCTTTAGTATTATATTCTTTAATAATATCAGAATTTAAATAGTTTATTTTACTCGTCGTACTATTAAATATAGAATATTCTTGTGATGTACTTGAAACAGCAACAGAATATAATTTAACTCCTAAAGTAGTACCTTTATAAAGTGTAACTGTAACACTTGTTAATTTTATATCAAATTCTGAAGTTTCAATTTGCGGATCAAGTGTAGAAATCTTTGTTAAAGGATCAGGTGATAGAATATTTACAGCTGAACTAAGTCCTTCCGTCTTAATAGTATATTCATCAGACCAACCTTTGTCTTCATTATCACCGATCATAGCATATATCGTTATTTTATTAACTTTTTCTCCATCAGTAAATGCAACATTTTCATTAAATAAAATTGTTGTAGATGTAGAAAGGAGATTGTCATAATATGTTATTTCATCACCAAATGCTGCCCCTTCCCCCTGAGCTATTTTGTACTTTATCTTTGTTATTGTACCTGAAGATGTATTTATTTCAACTTTAACAGGTACAACTTGACTTGCAAAAACCTTATCTTCCGTCTGATTGGTAAAAGAGATATACAAACCAGATGCCTTTGAAATAGAGGATGCAAAACCTGATTGAGAAACAAGATCGCTAGTATCCGTTGCATCAAATACTAAAGGCTGCCCTAAAAATGAAGATGTCTGTGTAGATTGCGATTTTGCAAAAGATGATCCATTTAACACAGAAACAAAATTTTTTGTTTCACAGTAAGATACTGAACTGAAAAACATCAAACACATAATTACAATAAGATTTTTTTTATTTATCATTGTAAGTTCACCAATACCAAAATGGTTCCTTTTGGGGAATCAAAATTCTCAAGCGCTTTACCAATAACTGTACCAGTTTTTGGTTGATCACTTGCTTTCTTTGCATATCCTGCTATTGAGGCAGATACTAACATATCTCCTCTTTTTATATTACCACCTTCATTACAAACTTTTGTTGGAA
>JAQVBD010000006.1 GCA_028690485.1 Endomicrobiaceae bacterium | reverse complement strand
ATGCTTTTATTATTACAATAATAGTAAGTATCTGGGTATTTATTACTAATTTTATTTTGGATAAAAACAATATAATAAATATATATATAAGATTTAAAAATTTAACATTAGGAATAATAAATGATAAGTTTAAAAGATAAAAAAGATTGCTGCGGATGTTCTGCATGTTATAATATTTGTCCTAAAAAAGCTATTTCTATGCAAGAAGATATTGAAGGGTTTTTATATCCTATCATAGACAATAACAAATGTGTTAAATGTAATTTATGTATTAAAGTATGTCCAATATTAAACAATAAAAAAGAAACTAAATTATCGGAAGTATATGGATGTAAAAACAAAAATGTTGAAGAACAAAAAGCAAGTTCATCCGGTGGAATATTTACATCACTTGCAAATTATATATTAGATAATAATGGTATTGTATTTGGGGCAAGTTATAATGACAAATGGGAAGTAATTCATAAATTTATAGATAAAAAAGACGATTTAGATAGTCTAAGAAGATCAAAATATGTACAAAGTGATATTAATAATACCTATAAACAGTCAAAAGAGTTTTTAGATAATAATAAATTTGTTTTATTTTGTGGCACTCCATGCCAAATTGCAGGGTTAAAGAATTTTTTGAATAAAGATTATACAAACTTATATACAATGGATTTCATTTGTTTTGGTGTCCCTTCTCCAAAGATATGGAAGATATTTTTAGAACAAAATTTTGACACTAATAATATTATATTCATTAATTTTAGATATAAAGAATTTGGATGGGATCATTTTTATTTAAAAATTCATACAGTAACTAGAAATTATTTTGTTACTCTCTATAAAAAATTTAAAAATAAATATAAAAAATATTTAATACATTTATTATCTGTTCAATATTTTTTTTCTCGTTATTATTATCTTTCTTTCTTTAAAGGTTTTTTATATAGTCTTTTTCTAAGACCTTCTTGTCATACATGTGTTTTTAAAGGAACTGAAAGGTATAGCGACATAACTGTATATGATTTATGGGGTGTTAACAATATAGCCCCTCAACTATATGATAGCAATGGTGTTTCCGGATTAAATATTAACTCAGAAAAAGGGAAGTTTTTATTTGAAAAAATCAAATCTAATTTATTTTTTACAATTATAAATTATGAACAAGTTATAAAAAGCAACCCTCGTTTTTTAACATCAAATGAACCCCATAATAAAAGGGAAGAATTCTTTGAAAGGTATAAAAAAGAAAATTTAAATAAATTAATAAATAGTTTGCTTGGTGAGAGATTTTTAATATTAAAAATCGTTAAAGCAACCATAAAAAAATTTAAAAAGTTTAAATATCATAAATAATTTTTAATTTAAAAATAAATAAAAGTTTTATTTATTATCGCTGCTATAATAGTTATAACTCTTATAATAGCCATATTTACCGTAGGTTAAACCTTTTGGTTGGTATTGAGCAATTACTCCGCCAAGTATTTTTATTCCAACTTTTTGCATTTTTTCAATAGCATTTTGTGCCATTTTAGAGTTAGTTTGTCCATATTTAACAACAAATATCGCTTTATTAATATAACCACCCCATAGTAAAGTATCACTTACAGGCAAGACTGCCGGACAATCAACTAGGACTGCATCATAATTTTGTAAAGCCCATTTTATAAAAGCTTCGAGCAGCGGTGTATTTAACAATTCTGAAGGATTAGGTGGTCTCATCCCAGAAGTCATAACAAAAAGATTTTCAACATCTGTAGATTGAATATTGTAAGCAAAATCTGATTTTTCTTCGTCAGCATTCCATATATTACTTAATCCCTTTTCTATTGAAAGTTTGAAAGTTTTATGTAACCTTGAACGACGAAGATCACCATCAATTAATAAAACTTTTTTATCTGTCTGTGAAATAGCTACAGATAAATTTACTGCCAGATGACTTTTTCCTTCACCTTGAACAGAACTTGCTATAAGTATAGGTGCTTTTCTATCATCAGATAATGCAAAATTTAACATGGTACGGACATTTCTAACTTGTTCCGCCATTAAGAAATTACCTTCTTTTATCATTATTTCATATTCAGATTTAACTTTTTTATTCTTATCCATAGGGATAAAACCCAAGAAAGGTAATTTCAATTTATCTTTTAAATCTTCTGAACTTTTAATACTTTTATCTACAAATTCTAAAAAGAAAACGATTAATAACCCAAAAACGAACCCTCCAGCCAAACCAATAGCCAAATTTATAATTTTATTTGGTTTATAAGGACCTTGTGCAACAATTGCTTCATCTATTATACGAATATTATTACCGGAAAATTGGCCGGAAAGCTCTATCTTTATACTTTGGACAAGTCTCTTTGTTTCTATATCGATTTTAGTTCTTATTGCATCTAATTGATTTTGGATCGAAATAATATCCGGATGATTTTTAGTATATTTTGCTATAAATTTAACATACTGACTATATAAATCTATCTCTTGTTCTTTAAGCCCTTTTATAAAATCACTATTTACAACTTGTGGCATAGAATTTAGAAGTTCTTGTTGTTTTGGACTTCTTTCTGTTGTTTCTAAAGCAGCAATAACATCTTTAGCCATTGATATACGATTATTAATATTATCTGCAACAAAAGTTTTTGCTATTGTATTTGCTATTGTAGCAGATAAATTTTTATCATAAGATTTAACTTCCAAATTTAATAAACGACTTCTTGTTATTGGAACTATGTTTATTTTGTTTTTTAATTTAAACCAACCATTAGGATTTTTAAATTCATGATATTGATCTAAATTCATATCATTATAAACTTTTTCCAGTAACGAACGAGATTCTAGAAGTTTATATTGTGTTCTGTAATAATCTTCATCACTTGACCAAGCTCCAAAAGATGTCGGATCAATCTTGCCGGAATCTTCTCTGTCAATCATCATCAAAGCTGATGATTTATAAACAGGCTGCATAAAAATATTTACCAATATAGAAGCAAATAGCCCAATACATATAATACCTAATAATACCCAAACATGCTTTAATACTACTGAAAAATAATAAGAAAAATCTATTTGTTCACTATCATCTTTAACATTATTTGTATTTTGTAACATATTTATCCTCTAAAACATACTTTGTGGAACAAAAATTACATCACCAGGCATAAGAGAAATATCTAAAGATTTATTACCTTGTTTGGTTATTTGAGTTACATCAACCTCAATACTTTTCTGTTTCCCTTTTTCCAGTCTTAACACTTTTACTTTTGAAGTATTAGCTATATCTGTGAAACCGCCAACTGATGTTATCGCCTCTAATATTGTTAATGATTTTTCCGGTGGAATTTGTATTGCTGATGGCTTTTTCACTTGTCCAAGCACATATACAGTTTTATTACCATATTCTTTTATTAACATAGAAATTTGAGGGTTTTTTATAAATTGCTTAAGAGCCTTAACAAGTTCTACTTCAGCTTGTGCTACAGAATATCCGCTTATTTTTAAATTACCTATTAAAGGAAATGTTATTGTTCCATTACCGCTAATTCTTAAAGTCCTATTCATACCATCTTCCATAAAAACAGTAATTTCCAGCAAATCACCCGGTTGTAATACATAGTCATTTGAACACTGTATCTGAGAAATATCGTTTAAAACCTGTTCTTTTATTTCTTCCGGATTTTGTTGTTTAACTAATGATTCATCATTTCTAACAGATGTTGATGCACATGAAAAAAACAAACAAGTTATAAAAACAAAGACTGTCAATTTAAATAATATATTATTCATAATTGGTATATTTTATAAAAAATGAATTAAAACTTCAATTTATATTTTTTATTTACGATTGTGTGTAGTGGTAAATTATTGATATTTGTTTATTAAAAGGATACTTTTGTAAAAACTCTTTTGATAAGATATTAGCTTTCTGTCCGTAATACTTTTTTTCTTGAACTGAAAAATCTTTATTAAAATAAGTATTATAATAAACAAAAATTAATTTTTCTAAATATCTAGGATTATTAGTCAAATCAACTCCTTTTTCATAATATATTATTTTAGATTGTAATGATAAGTTTTCCCCAAAAACAAAATATTTCCAAGCGAGTGTATTCTTTATAGAAAAATACAATAGATATATCATTATAATAGTTACAAATATTTTGACATACAAATTTATATTTAAATATTTCACTTTATCTTTATAAAAAGAAGAAGCTGATAATAATCCTAAAACAATAAAAAACATAAAAGCATTCGCAGGTATATGTAAATGAAAGTCAACCAAGCTGCCTATAGAAAGAGATAAAGCTGCTGCTGACAACCCGATAAAATAAATTTTTTTATTACTTCGCAAGAATTTAATTCTACTAATAAATATATAAATCAACATCATTGTTGCTATTATAAAAACAATGCCTGCCGGATAACCTATACCTAAAATTAATTCTAACCAATCATTATGTAAATGCTCCGGATAAGCATCTAAAGATTTTGGCAAATATTTATTTATTGCTACCGGAAATGCTGCAATACCAACACCAGTTAAAGGATAATCTTCTAACATATTCAATGCTGATGTATAAAGCATTTTACGTGCCTGTTCAGAAAAGTCACCGGAAACCCTTCCTGAATAAGCATTAATAATATCCATGTTTTTATAAATATAAAATGATGATATTATGAATAGAACACAAATTATTATTATATATTTTATACGTGTTTTAAATACAGTTGGTAAGTAACAACTGATTATTAACAAAAATGAAAATATTGAAAGAAATGTTGCAAACATAGCTCCTCGAGAACGAGTTAATACAACACTTATTAATAAAGCTATGCTAAATAAAATTTGTATTGATTGACGAATTATGAATTCTATCCTCTTATTTTGTTGTATATATTTTCTGTATCCCAAAAATTTATTTACTGTAAAAGATAAAGCTATGAAAAAAGACATAGATAAAAACATACCTGCACTATTTCTATTTACAAAAGGGCCAAAAGTTCCAAAAATATCAGATCCCAAAAAAAACTTAATATATTCTCCTTTTGTGAAACAAACAGCAAGAATCATAACAACACTTGCAGCAATAAAAATAATAAATACAAGTTTATCCAATTCTTTATAACTTTCAAATAATTGTGTAACAATAATAAATGCCATAAAATATGTAAATAAAATTGCTAATTCATTTAATGTATAAAATGAACATACCGTAAATGGTAATATTGAAAATTGCTGTGTTATGGAATGAGGATTAAATAACTGAATGCAACATATTGTAATAAGAAAAACAAAAATGGCACTTATTATCTTTGATGGCAAAGAGAATACAAAAGAATGTCTTTTAACTAACAAATAAAATAAAATAAATGATAAACTTATCTGTAAAACTAAAAATGCCCAAGGTTCTGTTGCCGCAAAACTTAATGGAACAAAAAACACTAATATTGCAAATAATATATATATAAATATAGCCATTGTATAATTTAATCTTTTTATTCTTTCATTATCTGATTTTTTGCAGCTGATTTTTGATATTAATATGCTAAATATATTTTTTATTATAAATTTTAAAGTACAATCTCTGATATTGGGAAAACCGGTCCATCCTTACAAACCATCTTATATTCATTGCCAATTTTAACAGCACAACCTTGACAATTACCAATTCCACAAGCCATTTTTTCTTCAAGAGAAGCATAACCGGATAAATTTAAATTTTTTGTAATAGATATAACTCTTTTCATCATAGGAGTCGGACCACATGTATAAACTATATTATTCTTAGTCAGTTTTTTTTGTAATAAATCAGTTATGAATCCTTTATAACCTTGAGAACCATCTTCAGTTGAAACAAAGACTTTCCATCCTAATTTTTTGAATAAAGAAATACATAATAACTCTTCTTTTGTTTTTACGCCATAAAAAAGTTTGCCGGTTTTTTTAAGGCTATTTGCCAAACAAAAAATAGAAGCTATTCCTGTCCCACCGGCAACTAAGATAGGCTCTAAATCTTTTTTTAATACAGTTTTTAAATCATATCCTTTTCCCAAAGGTCCTAAAACTTTAATTTTTGTTCCTTTTGATAGTGAGGCAAGACTATCTGTTCCTTTACCAACTACTTTATAAAGAAAAGATATTTCAGATGTCTTTTTATTTACATGGTATATACTTAAAGGTCTTCTCAAATAAACAGATTCTAACTTTATCATACAAAATTGACCCGCAACGGCTGCCGAAGCAATCTGTTTTGAAACAACTATAAATTTATAAAAATTCAAACAAATTTTTTTGTTTTCTTTAATTTCTAATTGATTATCCCATCTTTTTTTGACCAAGCGATTTTGCCTCCGACTATAGTAATAACAGCTCCACCTTTAAATTTTCTGCCAATAAAAGGAGAGTTTTTGCTCTTTGATAAAATATCTTCTTTCTTATATTCATAATTATATTCTGTATCAATAATTGTAATATCTGCTATGGAACCTACAGATAAAGTTCCTCTTTGTTTCAATGAAAATATTTTTGCAGGATTTATAGTCATTTTAGCTATTGCATCTTGTAATGATAAAACTTTTTTATCAACAAGTTCATTTAAAACAAGCGACAGTAATGTTTCAAAACCGATAATACCAAATGGTGCTAAATCAAATTCTTTATTTTTATCTTCAAATGTATGAGGAGCATGATCTGTTGCAATACAATCAATTGTCCCGTCGGCAAGACCTTCTTTTATTGCATCAACATCTTCTTGTCTTCTTAATGGCGGATTCATTTTATAATTTGTATCATAAGTTTTCACTGCATCGTCTGTTAAACTAAAATAATGCGGACAAGTTTCGCAAGTAACACTTAAACCTTTTTTCTTAGCCTGTCTAACAAGTTCAACAGAACCGGCTGTTGATACATGTGCTATATGAAGATGACCTGCTGTTAGTTCTGAAAGCATTATATCTCTTGCGACCATAATTTCTTCACTTTGGTTGGGTATCCCTCTCAATCCTAAAATCATTGAATTCTTACCTGCATTCATTACACCATTTTTAGATAATTCCTTATCTTCACAATGAGCAATTACCGGTATGGAAAACATTTTTGTATATTCAAGTGCTCTTCTCATAATTTGAGAATTATTAACAGGTAAGCCATCATCTGAAACAGCAACAATTCCTGCTTTTTTTAATATTCCAATCTCAGCTAATTCTTCACCTTGTGAATTTTTTGTTATGCACCCTATAGGAAACACATTAACTTTGCCTTCTTTTTGAGATTTCATTAAAATATATTCTACAGATGGAGCATTATCTGTTACAGGTTTTGTATTAGGCATACAAAAAACTGTAGTTATTCCACCCTTACAAGCTGACCTAGTTCCGGTAGCAATGGTTTCTTTTTCTTCTTGACCTGGCTCTCTTAAATGAGAGTGTATATCAATAAGACCCGGAACGGCTATTTTATTTTTGCCATCAATAACTTTGCTTGGAACTTGAGAAAGTTTAGAAACTATTTTCCCTTTTTCAATAAAAATATCACCAATTTTATCAGTTTTTGTCAATGGATCAATTATTCTTATATTTTTAATTTGTATTGACATGTTTTTTCCCCTGTTTAGTTCTTGCAGCAGCTAACAAATACAACACTGCCATTCTCACAGCAATACCATTTGTTACTTGCTCATTAATAACAGCTGAAGTACTATCTGCAACACTTGAAGATATTTCTATACCTCTGTTCATTGGACCAGGATGCATAATTAAAACATCAGGCTTTGCATTTGCTAATCTTTCGGATGTCACTTGATATAATTCAACATATTCATGAACTGAAGGAAATAAATTTTCTTGTTGTCTTTCCATTTGAATTCTTAAGATATTAACAACATCTACACCTTTTATTGCTTCATCAAGATCATAAAAAACTTCTACACCCAAATCTGTAATATTTTTAGGAATAAGTGTTGGCGGTCCTGCAACTCTGAGCTTTGCACCCATTTTTGTTAATGCCCATATATTTGATTTTGCAACTCTGCTATGCAAAATATCACCCACTAAAAGAATTTTTAATCCTTCTATTTTTTTCTTCTTCTCATAAATTGTATAAAGATCAAGTAACCCCTGAGTAGGATGTTCATGAAAGCCATCTCCTGCATTTATAATTGAAGCATTTAAATTTTTAGCTAATATTTCAGGAGAACCGGCAAGACTATGTCTAATAATAATTATATCTGCTTTCATAGCTTCAAGAGTTTTCCCTGTGTCTATTAAACTTTCACCTTTAACAATACTTGAAGTAGCTGTTGCAATATTAACAACATCAGCTGAAAGTCTTTTGGCAGCAATTTCAAAAGAAGTTCTTGTTCTTGTAGATGGTTCATAGAATAGATTAACAACTGTTTTACCAACTAAGGCAGGTGCTTTTTTAATTGATCTTGTAAATAAACTTTTAAATGGCTTGACAGAATCAATGATTGTCTGAATTTCTTTTTTGTCTAAATCTTGCAAACCCAAAAGGTCTTTCCTATTAAAAGGCATATACCCTCTCTATATTATTAAAGATAATTTAATCACAACAATAAGCGACATCTTGTCCGTCAACTTCAGTTAATTCAACACAAACTTGCTCTTTTGTATAATAAGATAAACCAACAAAATTTGCTTGTATCGGGAGCTCTCTATACCCTCTATCAATTAAAACCGCTAATTGTATAGATTTTGGTCTTCCGTAATCTTTTAGAACATCTAATGCACAACGAATTGTTCTACCTGTGTATAAAACATCATCTACTAAAATAATATTTTTAGCATTTATATCAAAAGGAATATTAGTATCTTTAATTGTAGGAATATCTGCTCCCATTTCTCCTAAATCGTCTCTATACAAAGTAATATCCAAAATACCAAAAGGTATTTCTATATCTATTTTTTTTATTGAAAGAAGTTCTTTTAACAATCTTTTCGCTAAATAAACTCCTCTTGTTTGTATACCTACAATTGCAATTTCAGAAATATCAATATTTTTTGACAAAATATCTTTTGCTAATTTAGTAATTGATAATTGTATATGTTTTGAATCTAAAATAATCTTTTTATTTATATCTGCCATCTTATTTTTTCATTCCCTCTATGTATTTTACATAACCTATCTTATTTAATTTTTCATCTTTTTCTAGAATTGTTTTTGCAATATTTACTCTATATTTTTCTAATTTCTTTGCAATTGCCTTATCACTTATAGCGAGCATCTGTAAAGCTAAAACAGCCGCATTTATTGCTCCTGCTTTTCCGATAGAAACACATGCTACAGGTATTGACGGCGGCATTTGAACAATAGAAAAAAGAGAATCCATACCTGACAAGTTTTTGCCATCAATTGGTATCCCTATAACAGGCAAAATTGTTTCTGAAGCAATAACTCCGGGTAATGCTGCTGACATTCCTGCAGCTGCTATAAAAACCTTAGCTCCTCTTGAAACAGCTTGTTTAACAGAATCTCTGACAAATAACGGTGTTCTGTGTGCTGATGCAACATTAACAGAATATGAAACACTGAATTGTTCAAATAATTTCAAAGTTTCTGAAACTATAGGTAAATCAGAATCTGAACCTATCAGAACAGCTACTTCTATTTTCTTATCCATTTTTTAGTGCCCTCTGTGCTATATCTTTTCTATAATGCATCTTCAGAAATTTAACTTTTTCAACTGATTTATACACTTTATCTATTGCTAATTTTATACTATCTGCAACAGATGTTAATACTAAAACTCTTCCTCCCGCAGTCAAAGGTTCATTCTCTAAATCTTTTGCTGTACCTGCATGAAAAATAATAGCCTCATCTTCAGAAATTTTATCTAACCCATATATTGGAATCCCTGTATCATATTTTTCAGGATACCCGCCTGAAGATAACACAACACAAACTGCATATTTATTAGACCATTTTATATCAATTTCATTCAATTTCCCTTCAAGTATATGTACAACAATATCTGATAAATCTGTTTCTAAAAGAGGTAAAATTACTTCTGTTTCAGGGTCTCCAAATCTACAATTAAATTCAAGAACATAAGGTTGCCCTTTAACAATCATAAAACCAATATATAATATACCTTTATAATCAATATTCTCTTTTTGGAACCCTGTCAAAATTTTTGGGAGAATATCAGCCTTAATATTTTTCATTAACTCAGGTGTAGCAATTGGTGCCGGAGCATAAGCGCCCATACCACCTGTATTAAGCCCTGTATCGCCATCACCTACTCTTTTATGGTCTTGTGCAGGAGGCATTATCGAAAAAGATTTTCCATCTGTAAAAGATAAGACAGAAACTTCTTCCCCTTCTAACCATTCCTCAAAAACTATTTTTTCACCGGCATCTCCAAAAGCTTTATCTTGCATCATTTCTTTAATAGCAATTTCAGCTTCTTCTTTATTCTGGCACATTACTACACCTTTTCCTGCAGCAAGTCCATCTGCTTTTACTACTATTTTTTTGTTATCTTCCCAACAAGTTTTTAAAAAATCCTGAGCTAATTTAAAATCGTCAAATGCAAAATATTTTGCGGTAGGTATAGAATAATTTTTCATAAAATCTTTAGCAAAACTTTTACTTGACTCAAGTAAAGCTGCTTTTTTTGATGGTCCAAATATCTTCAGATTTTTACTATGAAAATAATCTACAATCCCTTTAGCTAAAGGAACTTCAGGTCCAACAAATGTATAATCAATTTTATTTTGTATTACAAAATACGACAAAGAAATAAAATCGCTAGCATCAATATTCAGTATCTCTGCTTGCTTAAATATACCTGCATTCCCAATTGTACAATAAATTTTTTCAACATTTGGACTTTTAGAAAGTTTCCAAACTATAGAATGTTCTCTCCCGCCATTGCCAATTACCAGGACTTTCATTAAAATACTCCAATATTAAAAAATATACCTGTCAAAAAACTTAACAACTACTAAAAATGTTAAAAAAGCAATTATAAACGTTGCAATCATAACATACCAATTAGCCTTAATTATTGATGTTATACTATTATTTTCGCCATTTTCTTTCATTGCATACTTACATCTGATTTCTTTACTTAAATCTGCATAATCTACAAATTTAGAACAGAAGTCCTGCTCTTTTCTCCACTTACAATCAACCATACAAAAAACCTTCCCTTCTCCATTAACATCAACATTATTATCACCCTGATAAAAACAAGTAATACAACTTTTCATTTTATATACCGCCTTAAAATTATTTTAAATATTCTATTGCATTTTGAAATATTTTTTTACCCCATCCGTAAGTACCGTCATACCCTTCTCTTGCCGGATGCTGCAAACAATAAACATATCTTTCAGGATGAGGCATAAGACCAAAAACATTGCCCTGTTCATTACATATACCTGCAATTGCATTTAAAGAACCATTTGGATCTAAAGGATAACTTGTTGACTGTCCATTTTTATCACAATACCTAAAAACAATTTGCGAGTTTTTTTCTATTTGAGCAAGAGTTTTTTCATCAGCAATGAACTTTCCTTCACCATGAGCTACCGGTAATGAAATAACTTCCGGCAAATCTTTTGTCCAAATACATAATGATTTTTCTTTTTTCTTTTCTGTTTTCAAATATACCCATCTGCATTCAAATTTATTTGAATCATTATAAGACAATGTAGTTATTTGTTGGAAATCATTCGGCTTAGGTAAAAGACCCATTTTTACAAGCACTTGGAAACCATTACATATCCCAATAATAGGCTTATTACTTAAAGCAAATTTTTTGATATTATCGCCTAATTTATTTTTTAATTCATTTGATAGAATTTTACCTGAAGCTATATCATCTCCATAAGAGAATCCACCAGGTACAGCTAAAATATCATAAGATAAAATCTTGTTTTTATTACTTATTAATTCATTTATATGAACTCTATCTACATTAGCACCACACAACTCAAATGCAGATTGCAATTCATAATCACAATTTGTTCCGGCTGTTCTTATAATAATTACTTTTATTTTTTTCATATTCTTTACCATTGCAAAGTTTTTTGCCATGCCTTTTGTAAATTTGTTATATTTTCTTTAATTAAAACTTTTGATTTTTTAGATATCAACGTTAAATTTTTATCATTTGATACTTGTCCAATTTTTGAAAATATATGACCTTTCAATATTTGTTCAAAACCGGAAACATTCTCAGGTTTTACTTCAACAATAAATCTTGTATTTGATTCAGAAAATAAAATTTCTGCTAATGTCATTTTTTTATCATCTGTTTTTATTAAATCTGCATCTATATTTATACCTTTTTCACCTGCAAATGCCATTTCAGAAATAGATGTAATAAGTCCCCCTTCTGAACAATCATGGCAAGATTCAATAAGACCTTTTGTTATTGCTGTATTAATTTTTTTCATTAAATCTTTTGAAACTTTTATATCAAGACTCGGAACTAATCCGCCTTTAAAGTTTTTAACTTTTGAATAAATAGATCCACCTAATTCGTTTTTTGTTATACCAAGTATATATATATCATTACCAACATCTTTTAAATTCATTGTAATTGTATGGTTAACATCTTCTATTACTCCCATAGCTGAAATTAAAAGTGCAGGAGGTATAGAATAAGTTTTACCTGCTATAGTATATTCATTATACAAACTATCTTTACCGGAAATAAAAGGAATGCTAAAACCTTTTGATAAATCATAACAAGCCTGACTAGCTCTGACTAAACTTCCTAAAATTTCAGGCTTATTTGGATTACCCCAACAAAAATTATCTAATAAAGAAAGTTTTTCCGGATCAGCTCCGACACAAACAGCATTTCTCATAGCTTCTTCTATTGCTGAAGCTGCCATTTTGTATGTGTCAATTTTCCCATATTCCGGATTAATACCATTTGATAAAACAATTGCTTTCTTCGTATTTTTTACGATTGTATAAGGCCAAATAACTGCTGCATCTGACGGACCTGAATTTGTTATTGAATTACCCTGCAGAGGCTTAATAACAGTCTGTCCTTGAACTTCGTGATCATACTGCCTAATAATACAATCTCTTGAACAAACATTTATATCAGATAAAACATTTTTTATATCAGATGACAATGTAGCATTAGATACTTTTAATGAACTCTGTTTCTTAATATTTTGTTCTTTCCACATTGCCTGCCTTGTTGGTTTTGGAACTCCGTCATGCAAAAATGCCATTTCCATACAAGCAACTTGTTTACCTTCATAAGTTAATGTTAATTTTTGATCATTTGTAAATTTACCAATAAAAGTTGCTTCCACATTTTCTTTTTTAAACAAATCTAAAATTTTCTTTTTATTCTTAGCAGGAACAGCAAAAACCATTCTTTCCTGTGCTTCTGAAATCCAAATTTCCCAAGGTTTCAAACCTTTATATTTTAAAGGAACTTTATCAAGTTCTACAATAACACCTGTTTTTTCGCCAAGTTCACCAACAGCACTTGAAAGTCCGCCGGCTCCACAATCAGTAACACCTCTATATAATTTTAAATCTCTAGCTTTAAGCATTGTATCTAAAACTTTTTTTTCTACAATAGGATTTCCTATTTGAACTGCACTTACATCAGATTCTTTATCTAACTCAACAGATGAAAAGGTTGCACCGTGAATTCCATCTCTTCCTGTTCTTCCACCGACAACTAAAACTAAATCACCGGATTTGACTTCTTTATCCGTTTTATTTTTAGGTATTATTCCCATAGTTCCACAATAAACTAAAGGATTAGCCATATACCCTTTATCGAAGAATACTCCTCCATTTACTGTAGGAATACCCATTCTATTACCATAATCTCTTACACCTGAAACAACACCTTTTGCTATTCTTTTAGGATGATGCATTCCTTCAGGAACTTCTGAAGATTTTGTATCAGGAAGACCAAAACAAAACACATCTGTATTTGCCAATGGTTTTGCCCCAAGTCCTACTCCTAAAATATCTCTAATAACTCCACCTATCCCTGTTGCAGAACCTCCATAAGGTTCTAGTGCCGACGGATGATTATGTGTTTCAACTTTAAATGCAACTCCATTTGTTTTATCAAAATCAATAACACCTGCATTATCTTTAAAAACAGATATACACCATTTTTTATTTAGTTCCACAGTTGCTCTAAAAATTGTTTCTTTTAGTAAGTTTTTATATTTTTTAACAGTTTTTTTACCGTTTTTATGTTCACAATATTCAATATTACCTGTAAGTGTTTTATGTTTACAATGCTCACTCCATGTTTGAGCTATTGTTTCAAGCTCTACATCTGTAGGATTCCTTTTAATATTTTTAAAATATTTTTGAACTTCTTTCATTTCCACTAAAGAAAGTGAAAGTACATTTGCTTTACTAAGTTCCATTAATTGTTTATCGCTAAGATTTATTATTTCTATTATATTTACATTCATTTTATTAAATATTCCTGAATCAAAGTATTTGCTAATAATCCTGTTGCAATTTTGTCTAATTTCTTTGAATTCAGTTCCCCTTTTAAACAATATTTTTTACCGGTTTTAACTACAACATCCTCTTCTATTCCTAAATCCTTGATAGCCTTAACAACACTTTCACTAACAGTATCAGTAACACCTGATTTAAACCATACTTCTATGGAATTATTTTCTATTCTCTTTTGTTCTAATGTTTCATATTCTTTAATATAAAAGTCTTCAGTTATTTTATCACTTAACAATTCTGAAGCTATTATTTTTGCTTGTTTTACAGTTATATTACCTGAAACTCTATATACTGCAATATAATCAACTGACTTTACACCTTTGATTCCAATACCTTCAATATCTGACACAGTATGAATACCATGAGGATCTAAAAATCCTTTTTTTGATTTAATTTCAATTTCGAATACCATTTAAAAAGCCCTACCTGTTATTTTTTCATAAGCTTCTATATATTTTGCTTTTGTCTTGTTTATTACATCTTCCGGTAATGATGGAACCGGAGGTTGTTTATCCCACTTTATTTTTTCTAAATAATCTCTAACAAATTGTTTATCCAAACTATCTTGCGAAGTACCTACTGCATACTTATTTTCCTCCCAAAACCTTGAAGAATCTGGTGTAAAAATTTCATCTATCAAAATTAATTTGCCATTATAAATTCCAAATTCAAGTTTTGTATCTGCAAGTATTATTCCTCTTGAAAGGCAATACTGACTAACTTTCTTATAAAGTGTTATTGAAACTTCACTTAACTGTGCTGCTAAATCATCGCCTATTCTTTTGGCTGTTTCTTCGAAAGAAATATTTTCATCATGTTTTCCACCTTCTTCTTTACTTGAAGGAGTAAAAATTGGTTTCGGTAACTGTGATGATTCTTTAAGTCCGGCAGGAAGTTTAATACCACAAACTGTTTGCGTTTTTTGATATTCTTTCCAACCTGAACCTGCAAGATATCCTCTGACAATACACTCTACATCTATTCTTTGAGCTTTTTTTACAATCATAGCCCTATCTCTTAAGAATTCATATTTTTTAAGTTCTTCAGGGAAATTATCAAAATTACCTGTAATGATATGATTCGGTATTACTCCCTGCACAAAATCAAACCAAAACATTGATAATTTGTGAAGAATTTTTCCTTTATCAGGAAGAAGTGAACCTAAAACATAGTCAAAAGCAGAAATTCTGTCAGTAGCAACGATAAGAAAATCGTCTTTATAGCTAAAGACATCTCTTACCTTTCCTCTATGAAACAACTTACATTCTGAAATTTCGTTTGATCCTATCATAATTGCCCCTTATTGTATATTTTTTAGTCTATAAATTCAATAAAACTATATATTTTTTTTTAATTACTTAATATTTCCACTTCTTGTACATTTTTTGACATCGGTAAATTTATCACAAATGTTGTTCCAATGCCATATTGAGATCTAAAAGAAATATCTCCTTTATGATTTTCTACTATCATTCTTTTTACTACATAAGAACCTATACCGGAACCTGATCTGCTTGAAGGTTTTGTTGTAAAAAAAGCTGAAAATATTTTAGGTTGATTTTCTGTTTTTATACCTATACCATTATCTTTTATATATATTCTTGCACTTTTATTAACATACTGTAAAGTAATTTTGATTTCAGGATTAAAATTAATATTATTTTTCTCATCTTTAAAATCCGACAAAAGAGAATTTGTTAAATGCTCTTCTTTTTCTGAAATAGCTTCAACAGAATTGTCTATGCAATTAAAAATTACTTCTTGTACTTGTGACTTAACACCATAAAGTTTTTCTCCTTCCGGTAATTCCAAAACCAAAGGAATATTGTCTTTTTGGTGTTTTACCTTTACTAATTCTAATGACTGTTCAACTATTTCTTTCAATGAAAAAAATGAAAAATATGTATCTTTTTCTGTTGTTTTTGCAAAATTCAATATCCCCTGTAAAACATTATTAGTTTTTTTAACATTCACACCAATTGAATCTGATATTTCTTTTAAATATCTAACCATTTCTTCAACTTTAGGTTCTTGACAAACAAATGATTTATAATTATTTTCAAAATTCTCTACTTCCATTCTAAGTTCGCCACCTACCATAGAAAATTGATGTAATCTGTTTTTTATTTGATGTGCCATTCCATCAGCCATTCCACCTATAGAGGCTAATTTCTCTGCTTCAAATAATCGTTCTTGTTGTTTTTTTGATTTTTCTAAGAAATAACAATTTTCTATTGCAAGACCTGCTTGATTTGATAATGTCTTAAATACTTCTATATCTTGTGATGAGTAAACTGTTTGATTAAGTTTATCTCCTAAAATTAAAAACCCTATTAATTCATCTCTTAAAATAGAAGGAACTATCATATTTATTCCATCAGAGATTGAAGTAAATACTTCCTGCAAATCATCTATTATATTAGAAAAAAAGAATGGTTTTTTTATTTTTTTCATATATTTAATTATTTTATCATCAGAATGAATTTCTTTACCATTGTTTATTGTTAATATTCCTCTACTTGATATACAATAAAATTTATCTTTATCTTCATTTTTTATAAACAAACTTACAAATTTAACTTTAACATTTTTATTTATAATTCTTACTATAAGCTTTGATAACTTGGTTAAATCTTGTTGATCCACCATTCCTTTTGAAGCTTGTACTAATAATTGTTGATATGTTTCTTGTTCCGCTAATAAAATTTTTTCTGCTTTATGCTGGAAATAACGTATAATCATAGGTCCAATTGTTGAAAGAATAAATAAAATCAATGATGATATAATCCATTGATTAGTTTTAAAACCAATAAACAATGGCAAACCTAAAACACATAAATATAAAATTATAAAAATGACTGTTTTAGTTACGGCTAACTTAATATCCATTAAATTCGTCTTTATAATACATAACGCAATTATACCACTAAAGAAAATAACAACAATGTATGCAAATGGATAAAATTTAATAAAAGGATATTTAATTATATAATCCCCAGATCCTAAAACAGCAATAGCAAAAGCAACCACTAAATATTTTGTTTGTAATTGTTTTATCGCACTAAAATTGGTATTATGCAAGTTTTTAAAAAGAATATATACACAAACAGAAAAAATAATCATAAATTGAGCTAAAGCAATAAAATATAATTTCCCAGCAATTGGATAATATCCCCAAAAATTATTACTTAGTCCAACATATATTAATTTTGATAAAAAATTAACAATTATGGCTGGTAATACAGATATATAAATGTATACTATGTACTTTTTATATC
This sequence comes from Endomicrobiaceae bacterium, assembly GCA_028690485.1. Taxonomy (GTDB): domain Bacteria; phylum Elusimicrobiota; class Endomicrobiia; order Endomicrobiales; family Endomicrobiaceae; genus Praeruminimicrobium. The sequence continues at coordinate 46,419 of JAQVBD010000006.1, read as the reverse complement.
GACTATTTAAAAATTCCAATATAAAATGCAATGCACAAACAGGAGTACAAATAACTCCTATAAAACCTATCTTTGCAATAAAATATGAAAATTCATAATCATTTGTATTCCAATACATAAGAGAAAAACACATTAACCATATAAATAGAGAACTGGAAAGGAAAAAGTAAGTTATACCTAATCTATTTGTTCTGTTTTTATACAAAACAAAAAAGCCCATTAGACCGATTAAGACCGCAACAATTGTTGGAAATAATGCATAATAATTCATTTAATATCTCATCTCGTAAGACTAACTCCTTGCAAATGTGTAGTTTTTTGCAAAAGGTAACTTGCTTCTCCAAATGGACCACCAGTTTTGCCAACTCCACCTTGACCTGGCAAATATAATGAGAATGCAATATGTTGTGAATTTATTCTTAAAAGAGCACATTTATCAATATGTTTCATAAATTGTCTTGTGTAATAAGCTGATTTAACCCATACAGATGCTCTTAATCCATATTCATTCTTTTGTGAAAATTCTAACATTTTATTAAAAATATCGTTATCTCTATCTTTTTTACTATCTTTTGATGACTTAACTTTTATTATTGGTATTACAGGGAAAAAATTTTCTTCTTTTATAAGTCTAATATTATCTAATTCCGAATTTTCTGTATCAATTTCTACTAATGTTGGTTGAAAATATATACCTCTATCATTTTCATTACCATTATAATCAACTTTTTTTCCACCACATAACAATTTCCCTCCTTTACATAATGCTTCTGCTAAAAACTCTTGACATTCTTTCATTTTAACAACAGGAGTAAAAAAAGTAGTTTCTGTTGAAGGAAGTCCAAATTTTAAATTAGCAATTTTTTGCAACATTTTTTCTTTAAATTTATCATAAATTTTCTCATGAACAACCAATGTTTTTGGTAACATACATATTTGTGTTGAACCGAGAAAAGCATCAACAGCTGAATTTGTAGCACCTTCAAGGTCACATCCTTCCCAAACAAATAAATTGTCTTTCCCAGACAGTTCAAGTATTGCTTTTTTGCCATTAATATATGCTCGTTTCCCTATTTCTAAACCATTTTCACTTTCACCAAAAAAGAAAATATCATTGATTTTTGGATTAATCATCCATTCATCCATAATAATCTTTGAATTCCCAACAATTATACTCATAATACCTTCTGGAGCATTATTTTCTTTTAACGCTTTAGCAACAATATTTTTCCATACAAAAATTGTAGCAAGAGGAGCTTTTAATGGAGCTTTTACAATAACAGCATTCCCAGCCAAAAAGCAATAAGCCGCTGATAAAGAATTACTAGCAGATGCATTTTTTGGAGGGACAAGAGCAACAACACCATCAGGTTTTCTAACCAAATACAATTTTTCTTTACCAACACTGCCAACCTCATCCCATACACTATCTTTAAAAAGATCTAATGTGGTTTTACAAAAAGCATTGTCCATAGCAGAATATTCCCATTTTGCAAGTTGATAAGGATGCCCCTCTATTGACAATAATTTGATTATATTATCTTTATTTAATACAAGATATTTATGTATATCGTAAAGTATCTTTCTCCTTTTTGATATAGAAAATTTTCTAAAAATTTTACTTGCTTCATATGCTGATTCTATTGCTTTTTTATTAAGTTCATTATCACCTATACAATATCTCGCATAAATATATTTATCAACATCTTCTACGAATTCACCTTTCTTTAATTTGGTAATAACTTGGTAGGTTTTTTTAAAATCCAGAATTACTTGATCTGCATAAGGGAAATACTCATATTTTCCAGTGTCAACATCCTTACCATCAATAAACAACTTAAATTGTTGCACAATAGACCCCCAAGAAATTATATTTTTTGTCCCAATTTCCAATTTAGATATTGACTAATAAATTCATCAATATCTCCATCCATAACCTTATCTACTTGAGATGTTTCATACTCTGTTCTATGGTCTTTAACTAATTGGTATGGCATAAAAACATAAGATCTTATTTGACTTCCCCAACCTATCGCACCTTTCTCATCGTAATGTTTTTCATAAGATTTTCTTTTTTTATCTTGCTCATATTCGTAAAGTCTTGATTTCAATAATTTCATTGCCGTTGCTCTATTTTTTATTTGAGATCTTTCTGTTTGTGACTGTGCAACAATATTTGTAGGCAAATGTGTAATTCTAATTGCCGAATCTGTGGTATTAACATGTTGTCCACCTGCACCACTTGCTCTGTAAGTATCAATTCTAATATCTTTTTCTTCTATTACAATCTCAATATCATCATCAACTTCCGGTATAACGTCAACTGAAGCAAAAGATGTATGTCTTCTCTTATTTGCATCAAAAGGTGAAATCCTTACTAATCTATGAACACCAATTTCTGCTTGCAAAAGACCATAAGCATATTCACCTTTAATCATAAAAGTAATACTTTTTATTCCAGCTTCATCACCGTCCAATATATCAACTATGTTAATTTGAAATCCTTTATTTTCTATCCATCTGGAATACATCCTGACTAACATTTGAGCCCAGTCACACGATTCTGTTCCACCGGCACCTGCATGTATTGAAATAATAGCATTGCTTTTGTCATGTTGACCAGAAAGCTTTGTTTTAACTTCTAATTCTTTTATATCTGTTTCTAATTCTTTTATATCTTGTTCTAATTCTTTCTTTAAATCATCTTCTTGCTCATGCTCTATTAACTGTTCAATTTCCAACAAACTTTCTGTTCTATTATATAAATCTTGCCAATGGTTAACGAGTCCTTTAAGCTCATCTAATTTTGACATTATTGATTTTGCTTTATTTTGGTCTAACCAAAAATCAGCTGCTACAACAACTTTATCTAATTCTTGAATCTCTTTGATTTTTGTATTAATGTCAAAGAGACCTCCTTAAAACATCTATTTTTTCTTTCAATTTAGTAAGCATTATAAACTCCTATAAAATAAAAACTAAGACTATAACAAATACTGTAAAAACAATGCACATATATGCAAAAATATCACCTATTTTGTCATAAATTGTTATGTCTTCATTTTGGTATGCATCACTCATAAAACTAATATTTTGATTTATTTCTGTCTTTATCACAACATTACCACTTGCATCTATTACTGCGGATAAACCTGTATTAGCTGAAACAATAATATTTTTTCTGTTTTCTACTGCTCTGAAAATATTCATAACAAAATGTTGATATGGAGCAAACGAATCAAAAAACCATGCATCATTTGTATGATTAGTTAATATTTTTGAACCATTAACAACTAATTTTCTTGATAAATTAGGAAAGAAATTTTCCGAACATATTGTAGCCCCGACAACAAGATTATTATATCTAAAAATTTGCATAGCTTTACCTTTTGAGAAATCTCCTAGTGAATTTAAAACTCCAAAATATTTTGCTAATAAATTTCTAAAAGGTATGTATTCGCCAAAAACAACTAAATGATTTTTATTATGTATGTTCAATATTGTACCATCTTGTTTTATCGCAAAAATTGAATTATAAATCAATTCATTATAGAAACCCGGGGCACCAATTAAACTTAACTTAGAAGAAGCAGAAAGGACACTAACAACTTTTTGCAACTTAATATCACTTTGTAAATATCCTGGCAAAACAGTTTCCGGATAAACAATTAAATCGATATCTTTATCTTTAAAATATTTGGCATTATTTTCTAAAGTTTGCAAAATATATTCTATATAAGAATCATTCCATTTTTTATATTGGTCAATACTTGGCTGAACAACACCAACCGATATTTTTTCACCATATATTTGAGAATATTTATTAATTCTAACAATCCCATAACCTATCAAAATAATAAACACTAATACAGATAAAATTAAATACCGTTTATTTCTTGAATCTTGTATCCAATAATACAATAACATATTAATAAAAATTATTATAAATGATACACCATAAACTCCAACAATATCTGCGATTTGAATTATATAAATAAACGAAGATTGTGAATATCCCAGCGAATTCCAACCAAAACCTGTTAAAAAATATGTTCTTATAATTTCTAGCATTACCCAAGCGCTAGCTGCAAAACATGATGATAAAATTGGATGGAAATGTCTTCTTGAAAAACTTAAAAAGCCAGACCATAATGATAAATACAAGGCTAAATAAGTCCATAAAAGACTTGATGCAACAAGTGATTGTAAATATGAATTTGTATTATATTGTAAAAAAGGAAAAATCCAATATAACGAAACAGCATAACAAACTATGCCTGATATAAAACCGTATATTAATGAATTTCTTACACAATTCCTTAATGAACAATATATTAGAGGAATAAAAGATATCCATGCTAAATAAAAAGCATTAATTTTTGGGAATGATAGTGCTATTAATAAACCAGATAAGATTGACAGAAAAAAGTATTTAAACCTAAATTTTCTCACATTTAATCCGATTATTTTAGTTTTTAATTATTTACTCCACAACATTTCTTATATTTTTTACCACTTCCACAAGGACACAAATCATTTCTACCGATTTTCTTAATATCTTTTACACTAACTTTTGATTTATCATTACTTGCAGATATCTTATTTGAATCAACTTCTTGTCTTTGTGCTGGTCTAGGTGATACATTAACTTGAACTTTGAAAACATATTCTATTGTAGCTTCTCTAATTCTTTTCATCATTCCATCAAAAAGAATGAATGATTCTTTTTGATACTCAATTTTAGGATCTTTTTGAGCATAGGCTCTATAACCTATACCTTTTTTTAATTGGTCTAATTCATAAAGATTTTCTTTCCAAGCAACATCAATCATTTGCAATAGTACCATTCTTTCTATCTGACCTAACAATTCAACACCTAATTCTTCTTTTCTCTTATTATAAGCTTCATTTATTTTCTCTGACAATATGTCTTTTAGCGCTTCTCTTGTAAGATAATTTAATTCATCAGGATTATTCATTTCAAAATTTATTGAAAAAGATCTCATCATCCATGCATAAAAATTTTGCCATTCCCATTGTTCAGGATAAGCTTTTGCCGGAGCCCATAAATCTATCTTTTCTTCTACAGATTCAAGTAACATATCTTGTATCGTTGTAGAAATATCTTCACCTTCTAAAATTTCATTTCTCAAACTATAAATAGCTTCTCTTTGCTTATTCATAACATTATCAAAATCTATAAGTTGCTTTCTTATATCAAAATTCATTCCTTCAACTTTTTTTTGTGCATTTTCTACTGCTTTTGATATCCAAGGATGTTGAATATCATCTCCTTCTTTAAGTCCAAGTTTCTGCATCAAAACTGCCATTCTGTCAGAACCAAAAAGTCTCATTAACTCATCTTGCATAGAAAGATAAAACCTTGAAGCTCCCGGATCACCCTGTCTACCGGATCTACCTCTTAACTGATTATCAATTCTTCTTGATTCATGTCTTTCTGTGCCAATAATATATAATCCACCGGCTTTTTTAACAAACTCATTATTTTCTGTATCTCCTGCACCTAAAACTATGTCTGTACCTCTACCTGCCATATTAGTTGCAATTGTTACTGCATTTTTTGCACCTGCTTGTGCTATAATTTGTGCTTCCAATTCATGAAATTTAGCATTAAGAACTTGATGTGGAATACCTTTTTTTCTTAAAACATCGGCAACTTTTTCTGACTTTTCAATAGATCTTGTACCAACTAAAACTGGTTGCCCTGCTTTCCAACACTGTTCAATGTCATCAACTATTGCATTATATTTTTCTTTTTCTGTTCTATATATTACATCCGGATAATCCTTTCTAACCATCGGATTATTTGTAGGAACTTCAACAACTTCTAACTTATAAATTTCCCAGAATTCACCTGCTTCTGTCAATGCTGTACCAGTCATACCTGCAATTTTTTTATACATTCTAAAAAAATTCTGAAATGTTATAGTTGCAAGAGTTTGATTTTCTTCTGCTATTTGTAAATTTTCTTTGGCTTCTATAGCTTGATGTAAACCGTCAGACCATCTTCTTCCAGGCATAAGTCTTCCTGTGAATTCATCAACGATAATAACTTCACCGTTTTTTACAACATAAGCAACATCTCTTTTATAAAGTTCATGTGCTCTTATAGCTTGTGTTAAATGATGAACCCATTCAGACTGCATATCTTCATATATATTTTTTAAACCTAAAACTTTTTCTGCTTTTTGTACACCCGGCTCAGTTAGAACAACGGTATGATTTTTTTCATCTATTAAATAATCATATCCTTTTGACAAATCTATACCGTCATACTTTGCTTTTATCTCTTCAGATTCTGTTATATGACGACCATTTAACATCGGAACAATTTTATTTGAGACATAGTATTTGTCAGTAGATTTTTCGCCTGCTCCTGAAATGATAAGAGGTGTTCTTGCTTCATCTATTAAAATAGAGTCAACTTCATCTATGATAGCATAATGTAATGGTCTTAAAACTCTTTGAGATTTTGATACAACCATATTATCTCTTAAGTAATCAAAACCTAATTCATTATTTGTTACATATGTTATATCACTATTATATGCTTTTTGCCTTTCATCATTTGAGACATCATGAAAAACACTTCCAACTGTCATACCAAGAGCATTGTATACAGGTTCCATCCATTCTTTATCTCTTTTTGCAAGATAATCATTAACTGTAACAACATGGACACCTTTCTCTTCTAAAGCATTCAAATATACAGCTAATGTGGCAACCAAAGTTTTACCTTCACCTGTTTTCATTTCTGCAATTTTACCTTGATGAAGAATATAACCGCCAATCATCTGGACATCAAAATGTCTAAGTCCTAATGTTCTCTTTGAAGCCTCTCTAACACAAGCAAATGCTTCCGGCAATAAAGAATCTAATACAGCACCTTCACTAAGCCTTTTCTTAAATTCCTGTGTTTTTAATTTTAATTCGTCATCGGAAAGTTTTTCTATTGCAGATTCAAATGAATTTATTTGATCAACTATCGGTTTTATTTTTTTTATATCTCTCTCATTCTGTGAACCAAAAATCGCACCTATTAATGATTTAATCATTATACAACTCCATAAAATTAATAATTTATCTTTATGATTTTACATCTTTTATATAGAAAATTCAATAAAATTTTAGATAATATATAGACTAAAACAACTATTTTTTAATTCTTGACATAAGATAAATACCGACAAAACCAAATATAATGTTTGATAACCATGCTGCAAGCCAAACATTTAAAATTTGATTTTCACCAAGTGATACACAAATAGCCTGCACACTCCAATATATGAATGAAAATATTAATGCAAAAGTAAAACTAATAATTTTCCCAAATTTATTACCTAACCCTAATGCAAAAGGTATACCAATCATCATCACTATTATATGACAAAAAACATTTGCAAATCTCATGTCATATTTTATTTGTGCTTTTAAAGTATTTTCTCCTAGCATTTGTTTTTTTTGAATATATTCTTTAAAAGTTTTTAAATTCATTTGCTCATATCTTGTATTTTGGATTACAAAATCACTTGGTTTTACAGTTAAACCAAAAATTCTACTTTCAAAATATATTTCATGCCAATCCTTTTCTTTATTAAAAACTCTTTCTACTCCATTTTTAAATAGCCAACCACCATGTCTATAGTATGCTTCACCAACTATTATATTTTTTTTTAAATAAAAATTATCATCATATTTGTCAATAATAATATTTCTCATGTATCCGTCTTTGATATTAAGGTAGCCTATAGACATTCTTGAATTATTAGGTAGTGCAACTATGAAATTATAATATTCATTTATTATGTTATCTGTTTTTTTCTTTTTTATTTTTATATTTTTTATATATTCTGCTTTTACTACAGTTTTTGGAATAATAAATTCTCTAGCAGAAAAATCTATTACACCTATCACAAAACCCAAAACTATAAAAAAACAAATTATCCTCCATGTATTAACACCGGCAGCTTTAATTGCTGTTATTTCATTTCTTTTAGCAAGCTCTCCTAAAGAAAACAATAATGCAAGCAATACAGAAACTGCAAAAACATCTATAATCCACCAAGGCAAACTTAAAAACAGATATTCTAAAATTGTTAAGAATGGAGTTTTTTGTTCCATATAAAAACTCATTTCTCTAAAAAATTCAGAAATCATTACGATAAAACCAAATGCAAAAGTAGCAAAGAATAATGGTTTTAAAAATCTTCGAGCAATATACCAATATATTATTTTCATTTATTTTTTACCCATTTTTCTAAACAAAATAAGACCAATACTAGCAATTACAAAGTTAGGCAACCACATTATGTAGCAAGAGGGAATATAACCTTTTTCTCCAATATTTAATGCCACAACTAAAAGCATATAATAAACAAATATTACTCCCAAACTCATTCCAAAACCTATTGCTTTTCCACCTTTACCCGCCATTATACCTATAGGTATAGCAATAATTGCAAAAATAATAGGAGCAACAGCAAGCACCCACCTAAACCAATATTCATTATTGTATGTGTATATCTGAGTATCATTATCTTGAAAAGTTTTAATTTTTGCTCTCAATTTTTTTGATGTCATTTCCCTCAAAGAAACATCATCAAAATCTACAGTATCTCCAAAAGGGATGGCAAATTTATATGTACTAAAATTCATATGTATCATACTGCCAAGTTTATTTGGATCTGATCTTTGCCAATAACCATCATATAATTTTAAAATAACTACATTTTTTTCAACTGATACAGTAGCTGACGATGAAGCAATTCGCCATGGAACACTTTCTTCATTTTTTTTATCACTTTTAATATCTTTTTTATTATCATTTTTTTTATCATTAACAAATTTATAAATATTAACCCCTGATAAAGTATTATTCTTAGAATTTACTTTATGTGCATATATCCTATACCCACCTATATCTGTTATAGTTTTTTCATCGAATTTAGCTAATGGTGTTTTTGTAAGAATTTGTTTATACAATGTTCTAAAATACATATGTGTTGATGGTGATAAAGAATGGTTAAAATAAATAAGCCCAATACTTATAAACATTACAAAAACAATTATTGGCATGGATAAAGTTTTATAATTTATCCCTGTTGCTTTCATTACAGTAATTTCATTGTCTTCAGAAAGTCTTCCATAACTTAACAATACTCCAAATAAAATTGCCATTGGAATTGTGAGTGATAAAATGTTTGGTATTATCAGTATAAATAATTGAAATATAAGAAAAAAGCCTACACCTTTAGATAAAAACAAATCTATCAATTGGAAAATTTGGTCAAGCAATAATATAGCCGAAAAAACTGTAAGCCCAAATATAAATGAACTTACAAATTCTTTAACAATATATCTATGTAATATTTTTATCATCTTTTATTATACTTTAATCATTAAAATACAAAACCATTTTCAAAAGCTAAAAGCATTTGAAATACATAAAATTCTGGTAAAAACAAACAACTGCTCTAATAAATATCAGTTTAAACCTGGAAAATTCATTCCACCCATAAGTTTCTTTGATTCTTCAGCCATAGCATCTTGAGATTTTTTTATAGCTTCTTGGAAAGCTGACAACATAAGTTTTTCTATATCTTTTACTGATTTTTGCATAATATCTTCTGGTAATTTAAAATCAATTATTTCATTTTTAGCATTCATTTTAATCAGTATACCTTTATAATTGACATCTATAACTTTTGCCTTTAATACTTTTTCCATTTCTTTTAATTTGCTTTTCATTGACATTGCTTCTTTGGCCATTTTAAAAAGTTCCATAATAGTTATCTCCAAATAAATTTTATTAATTCTAACAATTTAACCCTTTTTTTTCAAACACTTGTTATGCTGCTGACAAAATATTGCGAGTTCTTTCCAAAGAAATCTTTGTATCTGTAATATTCTTATCCAACTCAATAACTGGAATTTCTTCTAATACATTTTTTGTTTGTTGTATATCTTGAATAGAATAAATTTGTTCTATAATTTGAGATAAAATATATTGATACTTGTTAGCTTCAGAATCATTTTGAACCAATTTATTTAAAGCTGTCATAACCGTCTCTTTTGATTCGAAATTTGCATTCCCTCTATTTTTTATAGATTCAAACAATTTATAAATAGTGATTTTATCTTCATTAGTCATATCAGATATAGAAATCAACATTGACTTAAAAATTTCAACAGGTATAGCTGTCAATCCCTGTTTACTATTTAATATTGGATTAATATCTCCACTCAATGTATAAGCTATCAACCTTGCGATTTCACTTACAGAATTTTTTAAAACATTTTCTGCATCTTTATTTTGGTAAATATTATTAACAGAAATACTATATGGTATAATTTTATCACTTGATATTAGGTTTCCAAACTCTTTATTCATAGTAGAAAATGCCCTAAATTGAGATAAAGGCGTTTGAATAAAGCCTATCCTAACACTTTTATCTGTATTAGATAAAATATCATTGAAAGCTTTAAGTTTTAATACATTTCTAAAATTTTCAGGAGTATTTGTTGACTGAGTTTCTAAAATAATATCATTTTCAGATATTTCAACTTTCTCTTGTTTTGCCATATCTAGAATAATATATTTTATAATATCTGCCTCTGATACTTGTATAATTTGTTTCCTTTGTAAATCATCCATGTCTTGTAATTTTTTAAATTCTGATTCACTTAATGAGATCAAATCATCAACATTATTTATTGTCCTCTTTAATTTTTCTGATCTTTCTTGCTGTTTTTCCCTAAGATTTTCAATTAAAGGCATTGTTAATCTGCCATGTCCGCCAGTTATTATAAGCTTTTTTGCCTTACCATTTTTGTATAAATCAAAAGCTTTTCTGAATGTTGAAAAATCATCATTTCCACAAATAATTAAAGCATCTAACTTTTCTTTCAAGTCTTCTGATTGCGACAAGAAATATGCCATTTCAAATAGTGCATTTTGTTTTTTTGTCAACGCTATTTGTTTTGCTATTCCACTCACGAAATCAAGCAATTCTTGTTGATTTATATTATCTTTAATTTGCTCATGGAATTTTTTATAATCTGATACTTTTTCACTGCTTAATGCAATATATTCACTTGTTTCATGAAATATTAATTCACTTAACATTTGACTTCTCTTATCTGGAATACTTTCAAGTGCTTTTAAAAACATTTCACTTATATAAAGAGTTACTTCGTTATTTTGAACATTTAATGTTGCAAAAGAATATGTGTCATCATCTAATACCAAATCTAAATTCTGTGAGATTTTAATATTAACATTAGAAATATTTAATTTATCTTGAATTTCAGTTTTCATATTATTTACTTCTGCTTGTGTTAACAAAGGTGTTTCCTTAGATAAAAGTTCTCCTTCATCATATTCGCTTTGTTCATACAGACTCAACAATATCTGTGTTAAAAGAACTGGATATTCATTCAACAAAGATGTTAATGTCTCTTCATTTAAATTTTCATTGTTAATTGCCTGTTTACTCATCAATTCTGTTCCAAGTAATATTTCCGGAATTAATTGAGAATGGAATTGTGCTGCATAACGAACAAGTTCTTCAATATTGTTTCCCAAAGACATAAGAGGAAGTGCATCTTTTGCTCTAACCGATTCCAAACTGACAAATGTTCCTGTTTCATTTTTGTTTTTTCTTGAAGATATATTTTTTATTCCTTCTATTGAAAACAATCTTTTTATTATCTCTGAATCTATCAAAGAAGATTCTAAAGTATATGTTTTTACATTTATTACTTTACCATCAGCATCTTTTATATTAAAAACTATTTTATTTCTGCTATACTGCGAAATATCAGACAACTCTTTTATCCTCATAACTTTATTAATTTTGTCGATAATACCTGTAAAATCATTAGTCTCAATGTTAACAAACGTATAGAAATATGCTTTTATTGAATCAAGCTGTATAATACCGTATGCCACACTTTCATATAATTCAACTACATTTGCAAGTTTATAATGATTTGCAATATCTATAGATTTAATTAGGAAATGAGAAATATTTATTTTATCCAATCCATAAGTTTTTAAAAAATGTCTTAGCATAGTAATAAATATTTCTAAGTTATCCTGAAATTTTTGTTTATTTTTTTGGTCCATATTTTCCTTAACCATAATCTGTGCCGCTATTTCTTTTACAGTCAATTCTTTCATATCTATTAATTCTGTATTATTTAAAAGAATTGAAGATAACTTGATAATATCCGACGATTTCATTTTTTTCCTTAATTCATTTAATGTACTGATGTCATCTGTTTGATTTTTAGAAGAATTTCTTCTTTCATATTGAAGTTTTGATCTCGTAGTATGAAAATCTTCCTGTTCCTGAGGAATTTTCATACCTATATTATCTTTGAATATTTTATATCTTTTTATATTTTCAACTTTAGCATCCGCTTCTAAAGAGTCACCATACTCATCATAAACAGCAACTTCCCCTTTGTCTGAAAATTCTTTGAACATTCCTAAATCGTATACTGTAGAACCTTTAGGCAAGACCTGAATATATACTTTATCGTTATATTCAACGAAACACGTTACCACATTATCAAACTGTGAAGCGATTTTTTCAAAATTGTCAGATACATCGTATGTAGGAACGAAATTATCGGAAGTAAAAATAAATCTTTTAGATTCCTGAGCATCTTCTGAAGGAGAATACATATAGTTTAAATCAACCGTATGCGCAAAAATATTTTCCATATAATTTGCTTCCCATCCGGCACCCATTTTATATATGTAATGCGAAGCCGATATCTTTCCGCTGTTATATAATCCATAAGTTTCATTATTGTAATCGGTCTCTTTATACAAACAAATTTCAGAAGGGATAAGAAGCCTTTCCCCTTTTATAAGTCCGTTCATTTTTAATCTGCTTTGCATATTATTAGAATTAACTTTAAGATCAGAAAATATTGTTTTATTTTTATATTTTCCAAGCATTTCTTCAACCTTTTGATATTTATCATCCTCAGCAATTATATGAAGACCAACCAAATCTTTAAGACTTTCTCCGAACAAATCAAACAACCATATACATACAGAATATTTATTTTTTAATGATTCTTGACTTGATAACAAATAATCTCTCAAAGTCTGATTTTTATTATTGTCGTCTTTTGATTTTTCATTTTCAGCTTTTTGTATCATTAGTGATATAAACTCGACAAACTGCGGATTCTGAAATATTTGCAGTTTTAAATTTTTCACTAAAGCATGACAAAATTCTTTTTCTTTATCACTCTGGGAAGAAAATCTCTTATTTAAAACAGATATAATATCTTCTTTCATTTTTTCATAATTATCTGTGTAAGAAAATTTTTCATAGTAAACACTCTTTATCATATCAACAAGCATATCGCTATATTCTTTAAGTTCTCTGTCATTTTCAAGAAAAGTTTTTCTGTCTTTAAGTATAAATGTTATGAAATCTTTTTCAGTTTGTGTTACAGGTTTTATTTCTTCTTCATGTACTCTTTTTGAATTTATTTTTTCGTATATGCTGTATAAAGATTTTGTTCTGAATTTTATTGTTACATTTTCAGCTCGTAAATATCTCCCAAATTGTTTATAAATTGTTTCATTGATATTGTTTATTTCAGAATAAGTTTTTCCATATAAGCTTTTAATTATGCTTAATAAATTTAAATATTCTTTAGGATAATCAAATTCAAATAATGTATTTCTTATATATTCATATATTTCACTCTGTCCAAATCTCTTTGACAAAGGCAAATAAACAGTATATATGAGCTTTTTATCATCCTGATTTTCCGAATACTGTGCCTTAGTAAGTTTATAAGCAAGAAGAGCAAGCATTGTATCAGGGGTTTTTGCAGTCGTTATAATGGCATTCCAGTAATTCTGCAGAGATCTTTCTCCGTCAAGTTTTGAATATCCCGGAAAATCGCTGTCTATTTTCTTTATATTGTCCAAACTTTCGAAAATATCATCTGTATATGAATTTATATAGGATATATTTTTTAATTTATTTCTTATTTCATCATTATCAATTTCAAGCAGCAGAGATATTATTTTAGCTTTATTCCATATTTCATGACTCTGTTCTTTATCTGCTTTTAAATTATGTGTCATCCATTTTGATATATGAGAATAACTGTCGTAACCTTTTCTGTATATATCGACAGAGGAAACATTATCGTAAAAGAATTTTTCAATTATTGATAAAACATCTCCATAATTCGCTGCTTTTTTTCCGATTTTTTGGATCGGTCTAAAATTTGTTTTTGATGTCTCAGGCTTAACAAATTCATTTATTAATTCTCTCTGCTGTTTTTCTTCTTCAGTAGAATCAGTCCAAGTGTTGTTTGTTTTGACATATCTGTATCCGGACAATAGCATCCATGCTTTATATAATTGGTCAATTTGCTGATTTTCAGCAGCGCTTCTTACAATATTTTTCTTAATAAAATTAATTTGTTCCTCAACGCTTCTAGGAATTTTCGTCATATCAATTTCTTTCTCATCGCGATTATCGTATATATATTTAAAAATCATTTCTTTTAATTTAGATTCAAAAGCCATCAAAGTCCATCTGTTGCTGAATGATTCGTTTCCGGTATGCGACTGTATAAATGAATTTCCGAGTTCTCCGTGTCCTTCTTTTGAAATAGGATAATATTGCCTCGTTACAACAGCTAAATCTTCAGATGTTTCTTTCCCTCTGGAAACAGCTTCTTCGATAACTTTATCCATATATTTTCTGTAGAGCGGATCATTTGTATTGCCGTCAATCGGTTCATAATCCAAAAACACTGCCACATCTTTTTCATCTACAAAAGTATTTATATTTCTTCTGCTTATACGTGTTGTAGAATATTTTAAAACATGGTAATTGTTTAATCCCATTTTCTGCAATATAGAAAAATATAAAGGAGTAAAGTAAGCTTCTATAGATCTTGCTGTAAATCCGTCAGGCACTATAATGTCATAATAAATATCAGAATCAACCATCATATTTCCCTTTACCAACGACCCGCCTACTATTATAAGAAACAATCTTTCATCTATAGGTATTCCATCTTTTTTCAATATATTCAACGCTAATATCTTTGCTTCCTGCATTGCAAGTCTTATATTTGTACTGTACTCTTTGTTTGCTTTATCTAGCGCTGTCTCATCAAAATATTTTTGATTGCTGTTTATTTTTTTAACCGTTTCATTAAAAATGCTTCTGTATCCGTCAACTTTTGACTTCAAAACAGTTATAGCTTCGTTAAGTCCCTGTTCATTCAACTTAGATGCATATTCATGTTTTGATTTTGTTTTTTTATCAACTATAGTAATGTTATATTTATTTGCATATTTTGATATCGATTTTCTTTCCTGGAAATTAAGCGTGCTTATTCCTGAAAGATCTATTATAGAATATCCCTGAAGAGAAGCATATAAGATAAGGAAAGGAACATTATCTCTCCAATTATCATATTTAGCTTCCATAAGCAAACCTTTACCGTCTTTCTTTTCTTTTACCAGATTTTCCAAATCGCTTTTTTTATATACTTCCAATATTTTATCTTTATTATCATCATTTAATATTTCTTTATTTGACAAACACATAAGAAGATAAAAAACTTCATAAGAGGAAACATTTTTTATATTCTGCTTCTGTTCCAAAATAGTATATATGCTTTTTATTAACTGTTTTTTAGACGAGTCGTTCAAACCGTCAATTATTTTTTCAAAAACATCTTTGTTTTCTGATACAAGACGTATAAGCCAAGGAACAATATATTTCGAAACATTTCCGTTTAAATCATTTATTATATTATCGAGAATTGATGATTTATTATCGTCATCCTGAGGTTTCAGTATTAACTCATATACCATGTTAGATAATAAATTTTGCTCTGATTCCTTTGATAAATCGAAAAATACACATCCCTGCACCTTATTTGATTTTAATTTCATCAGTAAATCATAAATTCTGTTAAAAGTATCGCTTTGTTTTGACATAATATCATCAACAAACAATATATTCCTGTTCTGTACTGTTTTCGGATCATCTAGAAAGAATTTATCCTCATATCCTGTATTTTCCAAATTCTCGCGGATTATTGTTATTTTTATTTTTATATTTTTAGCGTTTTCTGAAGTCTGGTCAAGCTCCATACGATGTATTATTAAATTTTCAAGTCTGCTTTTCACAGAATCGGCTATATCTCTCATATATCTTTCGCCGTCAGACTGTCTGTAAGCAATAACATATTCATCCAATACTTCCGATACTTTTTTTATATCTGAATTTTTATTTATTTGGATTCTTTGCTCTTTTTCAATCTGTTTTATGATTTTATCTGCAAGTTCATTGATATATTGTCTGGTAACTTCCTGAACTCCTATTCTGACGTTTAAAAAGTCCCTGATTTTATCCGAAGAATAATCTTTCTTTTCGGCTAATTCGCTTACAGAAATAACATTTGAATATTCAGAATTGCTGTCATTTATTTCCTGAATAATTTTATCCAAAATATCCAATAATTCTACCTGAACAGCGTAATGTTCCTGAGAATACCCCTGTTCTTTCAGAAAATCGTTAAAATTCGTTGAATTTACAAATTCATGAAAAGTTCCAGTATTTTTCGATTTATTATTAATTTTAATATATGAATTAAAAATATCACTTTCTCCCTGCAAAGCAATTGATTCAAGCCTTTCATGGTTAAGCAATGCTTCAAAAAAACCTAAAATTTCATCATCATTTCTACCTTCCAGTTTTTGTATTAAAACATCTGCTATAAAAAATTCTTTCGCATGATAAATACCTTTACCATCCATTTCCCGTGAGACATAGACCAAACACCCGTAATCCTGCGTCCCTCCGTATCCGTCAGCTTTTGCACCTACAAGTTTAGGGGAAGTTCCTACAACAATTTTTGCATCTTTAAATTCTTCCTGACCAGAATCGCGAAGAACATCAGCCAGCAATTTTTTTAAGCGTTCGTTAGATTTCACTTTAGCAGAAACTCTAAATAAAGAAGCAAAAAACTTATCGGCAAACTCTGGAAGCAAAATATTATGTTTTCTTAATAAATCTGCTGCAGCTTGATTTTCATTTACATTTTCATTGTTACTTATTTTTTCTATTTCATCTCTCACTGAAATACCCAACATACGTGATACTGAAGAAAGATTTAAAGCTTCTTTAATAAGCAACTTTATATTTTTTCCAAGTGCTGTTGATTGTTTACTATTGTTGTTATTATTATATTTATTTATAGAAATTTCACCGTTATTATATTCAATTTGATATTTTCCACCGTCACTATCAACTTTAAACATTGCCCCATTATCCGAAACAACAAATTCTATTGAATCTTGAAAATTATTTGCCTTAATAATATTATTGATATATGTTGATATCTTTTCCCAACTATACCCTGCATTTCTATAATTTTTAAGAACTGATGCTAAATTACTAGAAAATAAAGGGGCTTTTTGTTCAAGCAAAGGTTCACCGGCTATTGCATTCTTATCGACTTCTGCCTGTATTAAAATAGAATCAAGATAATGTTGTTCATATTGATCATCTTCACTTTTTATGTTAGGAGTTATTGTGATATATGAAACTTTGTTATTATCTAAAAGATAATTTACACCAGATGTGTGAAATCCGCCCGCGACAATAACTTTGATTTTCTTTGCTTTTGGAAGTGAATTCAATATTGCATTTATATTTGCATACCTGCCAAATATCTTATTACTTTTTGTTGAAACATTTTTATTATCTTCTAGTAAAGTTTTTGCAAATAAATTATTTCTTTCAATATTTAAATTATTAAAACTCTCAGCTGTAGTTGAATATTTATATAGTTCAAAAAAATCATCATTTTGTATATATTTAGAATATAATTTATAAAATAAACGAATATTATTCTTATAGTATTCATATTCGTTAAAGCTAATATTTGCCATTAACAAATTTCTATATATTGGAAGAAACATATTTAAAAAAACGATATCTTTATTTGCAGAATATTTAGAGTATGATAATAAAACATCACTAACCATCTCTTTTTCTTCATGAACCAAATCTAATGGTTCTATTAAAGATGCCATCTCTTTTAATTTAATCAATCTAAACAAATCAGGATATTTTTTATATTTATCTTCCGGACTAATTTTTGCATTAATATATGAAAAAACAACATCGATATTAAAAAAATTATCAGATTCTTTAATTAAATTTGAATATTCTTGAAAAGGGATTGTTCCTTTTAATGTTGAAAGTAAATGTTGTAATTGTTTTTTTACTTTGTTTTGATCTGTTTTTATACTTTCAGCAAGAATAGTCTTATAAAGAGTCGAATTAACATATTTGCTAGGGTTTATATTTGCTCTTTCAAGTTCGGCTGTAATCTTCTTATAAAACTCTGCTGATGTTATTTTTTTGTCTATATACTTATTATATAATCTTAGAACTTTTTTTTGATTGCCTGTAAGATATTTATTAGAGAGTTTTTTTACATTCAAATACTTAAACCTTAACAATTGTTCAATAGTGCTTTTGTTCTGTATCAAAGTAGCAATTTGATTTATACCATTTTCATATATATCTTTTTGTTCTATAGGATTTAAAGTTTTATTATTTTTATATCCAAAATATTCTGCTCCGGTAATATTTGATTTTTCATACAATGCTTCAATAAATTCGTTAGCATTATCTTTACCAACTGATTTTATAAAATTACTAAATTCAACATTTTTTGAAGCACCTTCAATATAAACTTCTATATTTTTATATCGATTGTTTAATGATGTGAGAAACTTATAAGTATTTTCCTGTACTTCTTTATTGTTATGTAAATCCTGTATATTAATAACTATTGTATCTGTATCATAAAAATTAGCAGAGGTAATTTTGCCAAAACTATTGAAATTATAAAAATTTGGAGTTATTGAAGCGGATAATAAATTTATTGGCAGAAGTGTTACAAATAAAGAAAATGATATAACAACCGAAAGAATTTTTTTCACTATTATCATGCTATCCTCCAAAATAAAAAGACTGACAAAACATTGTCAGTCTTTAATATTTTCATTTTTGGCAATAATATAATCATCATTTGGTACAATTTTTGATATATATGAATTTAAATTAACCCTATATACCGTCAAACCTCTTTGAAGTAAAACAAAATTAAAATCATACAGAAAGATCTTTAAAGAATCCTCAGCAATACTAATACTATTAAATAAATTATTTAATTTAACAGTATCTATTTGATTATTATTAATAGACTGTAAACAAAAATTCATGTCACAAAAATAAAAATTATGATTTTCTGATTGCTGTTGTGTCTTTTGTGCAGTTGATCCGTCAGCTAATGTTGATGAAAATGTTTTTTGAACTTGCTCAATAGAAAATTTATCAAAATCAAAATTATTTATATTACAATTAGACTGCAAAGTTTTTGCAAACAAACTTGCAGATAAATTAAAAAAAAGTAAAGAAATAATAAAACAGATTAATATTCTTTTCATATTTACCTTTTATTTATATCAATAGGAACTTCAAAAACAATAGAGCCTTTGCTATCTAATATTATAACTGATTTTATTGCAAAAAGCTTGTATTTTTGCAAATTTTTCACAACTTCATCAAATATAATTTTTTTCAACAAATCCTCTGTTCCAACATTGTTAGATTTTTTAGATAAAATATAAATATTTCCATATTTTATATATCCATATCGTAATCCTAATGTAGATATCAAAGGACCTAGCACTTGATTTTTTCGTCCAATCATATTGATTTGAGAAATAACAAGCCTTGCAACATACTCTTCTTCTGTAATATGATGCCTATCCATAACTGATATTTCTGCTGTTTCAGGACCTTCAAATTCCAACAATTGCCTCTGTTCGTAATCCCCTCTTGAAATCCGCTGATAAAAATAGCTTTTGACATCATCTATATTCTGAAACATTCTTAAAGCAATATTATAATTAGGATCATGGGCTGTAATTACCATTATTTTTATATCAGCATCTGAGCTTAAAGCAACCCTTGTTATAGCAAAAACTGCATTTTGCAAATTTACTATTGCCTCATTCACAACTTTAGTGTTTGTTGAAGTAAGTCCTTCCGTTTGCATATCAAGATAAATCGTATCGTTTATCTTTGACAATTCACAATCTTGACCGGACTCCTTTTTCACAAGTTTTTTTATATCTGTAAGCAATGTCTCTTTTGGATAACTAGGAGTACAAGAAGAAAATAAAAAAACAATAAAAAAACAATAAAAAAACAATTTAAGCATTTGGTGTTTCCAACTGTTTGGCAGCATCCTTTTGAGAAATGTTAGTATTAATATAAGACTTATCTTTGTTTTTACCATATTTTGCAAAAATTTCATCTATATCATCATAATCAAGTTCTTCTCTTTCAACCAATGCTTTTGCCATTTCATCAACGATAACCCATTGGTCAGTTAAACAATCATTTACAGCTTTTAAACAAGAATCTAAAATTTTCATTGTTTGCTGATTTAATTTTTCTTTTAAACTGGAAGACATATTTTCTTTTGGAATAACTGTAAAATCACCTATAAAGCCTTCTTCTCCCATTCCAAATTGCCATACCATTGCATTAGCTATTGCCATTGCCTTCTTAAAATCAGAGGATACACCTGTTGAAGTTGTACCATATTTTATTTTTTCAGAACTATATCCTGCTAAACTAACAATAATATCTGCTATTAATTTTTCTTTATTTTGTGTATGCAATTCTTCTTTAGGATTGTGAGAAACTAAGCCTAAAGCATCTCCTCTGGATTTTATTGTAGCTTTAAAAACATCATCTGTCGGATGTAAAAAATATAATGTTGTTGCATGACCTGCTTCATGATATGCTGTCATTTCTTTTTCTTTGTCAGTCATACAAATATGACTTTCCAAACCTAAATCTATTCTATCAATTGCATCTGATATATCATCTATATCAATAATATCTTTATTATTTCTTGTAGCTATAAGTGCAGATTCTTTTATTATATTTTCAATTTCAGCCGGTGATTTATAAACAGCTTTTTTAGCTAACTTTACAACATCTATATTTGGATCAGCTTTAACTTTTTTAAGATAAAATTTAAATAATTCTTCTCTTTCTTTAAGATTAGGCAAATTGATATATATTTTTCTGTCAAATCGTCCCGGTCTTAAGAGAGCTTTATCCATAACACTTTCATTGGCATTAGTAGCACCAATAACAACTATATTATGTCTTTTACTATCAAGACCATCAAGTTCAACAAGCAATTGATTTTGAGTGCTATTTGTTTCTTCCCCTCCACCCATATATGAAAAAGTTCTACCTCTACCTATAACCTCAATTTCATCTATAAAAACAATACAAGCTCCCTCTGCATAAGCCAGTTTCCTTGCTTTTTGAAACAATTGTCTGACTCTTGAAGCTCCGACTCCGACAAAAACTTCTACAAATTCACTTCCGGATATTGATAAAAAAGGCATCTTTGATTCTGTTGCAATTGCTTTGGCAAGCAATGTTTTCCCACATCCAGGAGGGCCCATAAGAATAATACCTTTAACTATTTTACCACCAATTTTTTTAACTCTTGCACCATCTTTTATAAGTTGAACAACTTCCATAGCCTCTCTTTTCGCACCATCAAGACCTATAACATCACTAAATTTAACATTAATATCAGAAGCTTTAATACTTTTCTTTGTTATCTTACCGAAACCACCTTTCATAAAAAACAAATATGCTCCAACAAAAACCATTGCATGCATACCACCAATAAGTATCTGCATTGGTAATGTTGCAACGGTCATATTTCTATAAAATGACTCAAGTTTGCTAAGTCCCCATAAAGTAAGCAATATCAAAAGAAGTATTGATACTGTTACTAATATCTTTCCCCAATTATCCATAAAAAATATTCTAAGTTTCCTCATTAATCGCCCCTTAAAAATTATTAAATATACTTTTTATATTATAGTATATTTATCACTATTATCAAATAAAAATTTGGATGGGAAAATGTTTTAATCTCCCCATCCAAATCAAGAACCTTTCTTTTATTAATATCTTCTAAGCTGCACTCAAAATACCTCTAATATTTTGAACATTCATAACTTCTACCTTTGATGTTCTAAGTTCTGTATTTCTATCTGCATACAAAGGTAATATTTCTATGATTTCATTTATAGCCTGTGGAGTATTTTTATTAAATGCTTCATCTGTCAATACCAATATTCTTTCTAATAGTTTTTGTTCAACCTCTGATGCCATTATTGTATCATCTATACTAAAACCATCTGTATATCTAATATTAGGATCAATATTATTTTGATATTTAATTAAAAGCGCTTTTGCCAATATTTCTTCTAATCTATGGTCTTTTAATCCGTTATATGCTTCATTTGCTCTTAACAAATTAACTGCTAACATTCTTTCTAAAATAGTTTTAACAAAAATTTCTTTTTCTTTGTCATTTTTTAAACCGTTATAATACATTGAAATTGAACTTGTATCATTTATATATTTTGATAAAACACTATATTTATTAATATCCTCAGATTTTATTATTCCAATGATAATATCATTTGATATCTCTGGCATTTGATTGAAATCAAAATTCTTTGCTACTTGTATTATAAAATCTATATTCCTTTTTTCTAACATTTCTTTTATATTCATTGCAGAATTTAAAAATGTAAATATCCCTGATGAACTTGCAATTTCATCTTTAAATGAGCTTACTTTTATTATAGATATTGATCCGTCAAAACCTTGTACTTGGTCTAAATTTGTAATGATCTTTGTATTAACATCCGTTCCTGCTACAGTATCTATATATTTGCCATTAACAACATAAGAAAAAATTCCATACTTAAAATACTTCTTTAAATCCGTATTTGTATCTGCTTGTTCAAATACAACTGAAATGTTTTTATTTTTATTTTTGCTTGCTTGAATAATTTCTATAAATTTATCTGTGACTAAATTATCTATTTCTTGTTCTGATGTTATTTCTTTTGATACTTCTTCTCTTATTAGTTGCAAAATTTTATCAATATATTTATCGGTAAACAATATTTTAGAATCTACTCCTAAATTATCATTTTTTATATATAAATCTATTGACGATAGCAAATCATTATATGATGTTATATTATTTATATCATCATCAATAAATACTGCTATATTTTGATTAATTGTTATAGCCTCTACTTTCTTGTTACTCAATAATGCCATTTCTTTTTGTATATCAATAATATTATTTGTCTTTACAGTATTAATTCCTATTAATGGATTTCCGCTCTTAGAATATGTCATTTCTGCATTTGGATTATTTAAATCTACTTCTATTATGTCTATATTTGAACTAATTCTATTATTTGATATATTAAACTGTCTTGTTTGTCTAAAATTGTTAACTATATCTTCATAATTAGCTCCATCTACAAACAAAACTGATGCGCCTTGATATCTACCTAACCAGCCTTTTACATTATTCCCGTCTTTTGATTTAAACTTAACTGATATTGGTTTAAAATCAAATTCTTTATAATTTGATGGTTTATCATTTATTACATACATTGGAACTGATTTTTCAAAATCAGCTACATTGACTTGCCCATTTTCTAACAAAGATACATTAGAGCCATAAAGTCTTATTGATTCTTGTAATCCTGTTGATTTTAAATAGAAATAATCTATTATTGTGTGTGTTGTTATATTTGCTAATAAACCAACTATCAAACTAATTACTGTTATTACAATCAATGGCAATGTCGTTAATAACAAAACATTAAACATTACAAATATTGCAATAGCTGCTGAATATATAACTGCGGCGGCACCTTTTTTGCCTGATTGTGTTTTGTGTTCAAAAACAAATTTTATCGGATGTAATATTGAAAATTTTGTTTCTTTATTTAATATTTCTCTCAAAATACTTTTCGTTGAAACTTTACCTTGCTCTATAAGTTTATTTATTGCCCCTAAAGTTGAAGGGAGAATTGAACTAGGAGAAGAACTTTGTTGTTCGGTACTGCCAGAAGTGTCAGTTTTATTGTCCGGCACTTGTAAAACTTCTTTTGTCGTACCATCATTATAAACAATATTTACTTCCATAATATCTAAGTTCAAACTTTTACTGTTTATTTCACGTCCAAAAGATGCTTTGCCAGCTATAACAATCAGCTTTATAGATTTAAAATCAATATCATATATAGAATTTTCAAGAAAATCTTCTTTTGTAATTGTTACAGTTAAATTTCCATCGGAATCAAAATAATAATCTTTTTGTTGAACTCCATAATCTGAACCATCTCCTTTATTCCCCGGAAGAAATTGGAATTGTATTATTTCTTTTATATTCTCATTATTTAGAAGCTTTATTTTGAATGTAATCTCTTTAAAATTTTCCATATTTACCATTTGAGCTGAAGAATATGTTCTCCAATTAATTCCTTCATTTTTTATAAATATATTGTTACCATCATATTCTGATGCCGTATAATCAACATTTTCTATTTTCGTTATCGGGAAAAAGAAACTGCCAAATTCTATTTGCATTGCCTGCCCTACAGTTGTACATAATGAAGGGACAACAAAAACATCCCATCCATAATTTTTGTAATTAGTAGTATTATTTACATCAGTATATGGAATATCATCTTCAAAACCCAAAGCCTTTGAATATGCTTTTACATCTGACAATATAGCATTCGCTTTTTCTGAATTACCTAACAAGTTATATGATACCGCCATCTGCATCGTCCACTCAAAACTGACAGGACTTGAACTTTCATTGCTCCATCTGTATAAATTATTATATACAACGCCATTATGTGTAACTTTTACACTGAAATTATTCTCAACATATTCCACCAATTTGTCTAAATCAATATTATTAAGTCCTGAACTTTTATAAATATCAGGATTCATTTCCTTAATTGATGTTAATACTTGTATACCCCAAGCACATGTATCTAAAACTGAATTATTATCCTCAAATCCTCTTCTAAATCTACCTTCACTTTCGATATACAAATTATTGTACAAATATTGAGAAGATTCTGTAAGTTTTTGCTTTGTTTCATCTGAAGAATCATAAACAGTTTTTAAATTATAATAAGCAATAACATCAAGTATATGTTCTGTCGATACCCATAATGCATTTCCTTTCTGCCCTACATAACCCCCACCCTGCACTGAAACTGAATATAAAAACTTATCAACTCTAGCTATTAAATCATCAAACTTATCACTGCCTGTTAATATTTTATATTGTTCTGCCGCTATACCAACCCAGATAACTTCTCCGGTTGACTGAATGTCTTCCAAATTTGATTTATACAATACTTTGTTGCCATTTATTGCTGTTAAAACTTTCTCAGCTTCATCAATCTCTCCCATCTGCATATAACTTAATGCAACCAATGACTGGTCATATAAATTTTGTAATTTTTGTAATGCAAGTCTCTGATCAAAAGACAGCACTGACTGATTCTCAGAACTCATATCTTCATAAATAAAAGATTTATACCCACCATTACCGGCATAATAATCTTCTAATTGTTCTTCTATATTTTCCTGAAACTGTTTTTCTGAATCGGTAAGAGTTATTGTTTGTCCTATCTGCACCTGTGAAGTCGGATCATTTTGATCCGTAAAAATACTGCAAGCTGTTGATGACAACATAATAAAAATCAGTAACAAAGGCAAAACAATAGTTCTCATCGTTTTTTGAACTATTTGTCCAAAAGATTGTTTATCTTTTTTAGCTGAAGTATTTAAATTATTATTTTGTTCTTTTTCTAAAAGAGCTGACTGCATTGTTTCAGGCATATATTCATATATTACCGGTTCAACACCATCTAAATTTTGTCCATTATATTGTGAATTTGCTATATTCCATATTGCACCATTGCCTAAATACCATTTATTTTCAACCATAAATACACAAACTTCTTTACTTATTTGATATATCTGTGGTGCAAATATTTCTTGCCCCATATTAAATGTCGTTCTTAAAACTAAATTTGTAATATCTTTTAGTTTTTCATCTGTTACTTGTGTTAAGACAGAAGATGGCATTTCTTTTACTTCTTGTTCATTAACAAGTCTAGATATATCTTGATTTATATCTATTTTATAAACATTCCCGTCTTCCAGTGTAAACTCTAATTTATTTTCTTCAATTAAATTTTTTATTTTTATTTTCTGATCAAAAACCTGATTTAACTGTTCAACTAAAATTGAAATATTTATACCATCTAATTTCTGACCTAAAAATAAAGATTGAACTATCTGTTGGATTTGTTCTTTTTGTGTTGCATTTGCCAATAAGCCTAAAGCTATTGTTTGACCCTGTATTGACTGCTGTTTTGCTATAAATTCATAATTTTGTTTTGATTGTTCTGTCGAATTCAATACACTAGGAGTTATTGTAATATTACTAATATTTTTTTCATTTAATATTTTATTAACACCGACAGTATGATAACCGCCAGCTACCAAAATTACTATATTTTTAGCATTCTGTAAAATTTCAAATGGTGATCTTTTTTCTTGTTCATTTTGAATTTGATTCTTAGATCCCAAATGCATATTTTCTACAAATATTTCATTTCTGTATGTATTTATTTCATAAAATTTATTTAATTGTTCAAATTCTTTGTTTAATTTTGCAACATCATTTGATATCGAATATTTTGCATATAATTCTTTAAACTTATTTATACCTATTTGGAAATATCTCCATTGGGCAGCCGTTAAATTTGTTGTTAAATATCCTGAAAAATATTTTTGAAAATCACTTAAATATGCAACTTCTAAATCTACTTTGTCTTCAGATAAATAAGTTCTTACAACATCTACTAGTTCTCTTTCTTCTTTAACCAATTCTATTGGATTAAAATTTACCACTTTATTTCTTAAAGACAAGAAACTATATAAATCCGGGTATTTGTTTTTTAATACAATATTTTCTACATTACAAAATGCTTCTATACTGCCTTTTAAAGTTTGTACATTCGACATATTATCTGTCATCTTTAAAAATCTCGTATATTCTTCGTAACTAACTGTACTTTTTATTGTTTGAACTATTTTTTCTAATTGATTTGTTACTTTATTAAAATCTAGTCCTTTACTATCTTGTGATAATCCTAAATATATAGATAAATTAGGGTATTTATTTATACTTATTTTACTTTCTTTTAAATAAGAAATTAAATATCTGAAATATTGATCCTGTGTTATTTTCCCTTGTTCATATTTTGATATTAATTTATTAAATTTTTTATTATTTGAACTTAAATTTTTTGCTTTTAAAAAATCTATTTCGCTATTAATCTTTGATAAATATTTTAAATTTTTACTTTTATTATTTAATACATTAACTAACCTTGCTATATTTTCTCTATGCAAGTCCTTATTTTCTACACCTTTTAAAAATCCTTCTTTATTATTTATTATTGAATAATATTCTGCTCCTGTAAGACTGCCCATTTTTAGAAGATTTTCTAAAATTCTTTCTTTATAATCTACATTTAAATTTGACAGGAAACCTGTATCTATATTTCCTACCCCGCCTTCAACATATACATTTTGAACAAAATTTTGCTTATTTAATTCTTTTATTAAGGCTGATATATTTTTTTGCACACCGTAATCACAATGTAAATCTTGTATATTAATAACAACAGTATCACTATTTGCATCATTAAATGAAGTAACTTTACCATATTTTTCTGATACTATACTTTTAGTATTTATGCTATTTTGTGATAAAAAATAATTATCTTTAACATTTTGAGTATCAATTTGTGTACTACCCAATATATTATTACTTACTATTGTAATAGAAAAACATGTTGCCGTTATTATCGCACACATTTTTTTTATTTGTTGTTTGTTAATTTTTAGCAAGATTCTTTACCACCTAATAAAAGATTTTTATCATTTTTGAATTACTCTGTATGATGGAGCCATTACTGGCTCCATCATTTTTAGCAAATATTCTATGCTGCACTTAATATACCTTTTACTCCATCTACAGATACTGACAAGCTCTTATTTAAAGCATTTACATCTAACAACCTATCTGTTGATGCAAGAATCGTATCTATATTTTCCAATGTCTTTGCTACTTGTGCTTTAGCAACAGGCTCAATTATTATGTCTGATACATTAAGATCTTTTAATACTCTTGTTATGTCAAATTTTAATGCTTGTTTTATCTCAGTCAAAGATAATGTTTTACTATGTTGAATATTTTCCAATCTGTTTATTATATCTTCTACTGATATACCGGAAATTAAAAGTTGTGTTGTTAAATATCTGATATACTTTCTATCAGATGTATTCATTTCGCTGATATTAATTTCTCTTTCACTTAACAATTTTGAAAATACTTCTCTTTCTACATATGAGCTAATCATACCACTTAATAATTGTCTTACCATTGATACTTTTTCAGTTTTTTGAGCATCTGTCAAATTTTCTTCAGCTTCTGTATAAAGTATTGATTCAACAGCATTTTTTGCAATTTCTGTAAGTTGTTGACGAACATCATTCTTATACATTTCTTTTAATTTTCCAAAAGATAATGTCTTATCTCCTAATATTTTTGCATATGATGTAAAATCAGTATTTGCATTAAATGCATCATATAATTCAACTGACATTCCTCTGTTATAACTTTGTTTTATTTTATCACCAAAAATTATTTGTTTTGTTATATCAGAATACTTAGCCATTGAAGTTTCAACAGCAACAGCAATTATATTTCTGCCTTGTAGGAATCTTTGAGCAATAGCATTACTCTTAATTGTTTTATCAGAATTAAATTTAGGAATAAATTTCCCATTCTCTATAAGTTCTGTGATTCCTAATGAAGTCATGAACATTTCAATATCTTTAACAGTTTTTGTGATTTCAGGAGATAATGTATCCAAATTAAGTACTAGTTCATAACCTTTTGCTTTTATGAACTCTACATAGCCTTTTGCTTTTTCTACTTCTTTTGAATTAATATTTTCCCCGAAATCTACTGAAATATTTGGAACTAATGCAAAATTAAATTCCGGTACCATTTGTTCTATTTGAGAGATAGAACCGTCCGAAATAAATCTTACACCTGTTAAACCCTTCATAGCATTAATTTTTTCTATTTCAGTATTTATATCAGTAACATTTTGAATATTGATTATAATGTTAACATCAAGACCATAATCTCTTATTATTCTAATTGCTGTTATAGTATCTGCTTGTGATAAACCTTCAGCATCAAGATTTATTGCTGTTACACCTGAATTTCTTGAATGTTCCAATGTTTTAATTAAATTTGATAATTTTGTCATTTTAACATCCACTTCTTTTCTTCCTGCAGGTATTACTGACTGATTAATTTCAGTTTCTATAAACTCTTTAAATAAAGCATCATCGCTGTATTTACCGATATTCTCTATTGATTCTCTATATGCTTTTTCTATATCAGCTTTAAACTTTGCAATATCAGTATTATTGAAGAAACTGAATGTAAATTTTCCACCTAATACATACTTCAAAAATTTCTGTCTTGCAAAGCCATCAGAATTAAGTCTTCCATAATAAGCTACGGTATACATATCTGTAATTTCTTGTGTGATCTTTTGAATTTCTTCTGATGATTTACCTTTTAACATAGCTTCAAACATATCTTTTGATTTTGCATTAAGACTAAATAGAACTGATATTTCACCATCATCAGATACTGACATATTTGCATCAACTTTAAGTATCTTACCAGAGATTCTAATTGGTATAGCAAACAATTTCTTATAGCCATTCATATCAGCATCTACAACAAGTTGAGGAGTAATTTTTAATGTATCCGGCAAAGTTCTTGTACCAAAAGAAACATTTGCTATTTCTTGTGATATTCCTGTTGCCAATGCATATGGTTTTACTGTTACTTTTGCTGTTTCTTTTGTAGATGTTTTAGCTGTTGTTACTATTGATGATTTATCTGCTTCAGGCAACAATAAAATATTATATGCAGATACAGCTTCTTCATATTGTTTTTGTGATATTCTATAAAGAGCTATTGCAGAAGGATAATTACCCATTTCTTTTTCCGCTAAACCAAATACATAATTAGCTCTGTTAATTAAATCTTCACCTTTTTTATTATTAGTTGATTTAAAAATAACTTGTTCTCTCCAAGCTTTTTCTTGAGCTTTTTCTGCTAATATTTTTGCCTGTCTTAACTCATTTATTAATCTCTCGGTATCTGCTCTAACCGGTGATTCAACTATTTTTTTAGTTTCTTCTTTTATTCTTTCTATATCCTGCATTAATCTCTTTTCATATTCTTCACCTGAAATTGTTATATCAAGATGATATTTTGCATTTGTAAGAGATGCTATCTCATTTAATGCTTTATTATAATCTTGTGCTGATTTTGATGATGAATTTTTTCTTGTATCATCAACATTTGGAGTTGCTTCAGAAGAAGAAACTTCAAATGGAACAATATACATATTATTTTCTCCGAATTCATCAGCACTTACTAATCCTGTTGAATAAGACTTAACTGTATCTTCTCTTAAACTTCCATCTTCTGATTTTTTATACTTAACAACGGATAAAGATATGCTTCCGTCTGTCTTTTCGAATGCAACTACTTTAACATTTTCTAACACTGTTTTCCCGTTTTCGACAGGGAATCCGCATAATGACATTAAGTCAGGTCTTAATAGTAATTCTTTATCAGTTCTATTGTTAATTGTTACATCAGATTTCAATACAACGTTTTTCATCTTAACAATACCCTGTTTATCTGCATTATCAATCTTTTCATCATTTTCTAATCCTGATACTTTTCCATCTTTATCTTTTGATAATTGAGAATTTACATAAAGGTTAGAAAGTCCTGTAATTAAACAATCTCTCCAGTACTTTAACATATAAGATACATCTTTATATGATTTCCCTTCAGCTGCAACATTAACTGCACCGTGACCTTTTGATGATTTACTTGTCCATACACCATTTTTAACTTGACCATTTGTAAATTGTATCCAGAAATCTGTTGCAAATTTGACCGGTGTAAATACCATATCTCTAAGACCTGTATTTGCATTTACTATTTGTACTAGCGGTTTATTCTGTCCTAGGATACTATTCATTAAATTATTAACTGCCGGATTTTGTCTTCTCAAAACTTCTAAACCTGCATTCATGTTCAATGTTGATGAACCCAATGCTCCTTCTAATTGTGTATATTTTACACCATCTTTTTCTTTCTGGTTTGTTATTAAATCAGGCAACATCAAGTTCTCGAACGTAATTTCAGCCTGTTCCTGTGTCATATTTTGTTGCATAAAAATTGATATTAAACCTTCATGTAACTGCTGCATTATAGCATCATTAATAAAAACAGTATTTGAATTAAATGGTTGTGCATTATCTGTTGCTCTAAAGCCTAACTGTTCAAATAATCCGGCTTGCTCTGCTGCTTTTGCCTGAGCAAGTTCTAATATTGTTGGGACTTGAACAGTATCAATAACTTTACCATTTGTATCTCTAACTTCTTTTTCCAATAATCCAAATACTCCACCCTTTCTATCTATTGACTCTCTGTCAACTGATATTATTACCATACCAACTTTTTCTTTTGACATATAACCTATAAGCCTTGATATAGGTCCACTTGCCATTGCATCCGAGTTACCTATAATTGATACAGATTTTGCACCATTTAATTTTTTATTCAAAATTCTCTTCATTAATGTTGCTAACCATACTCCATGTCCGCCTGGTGCTTTTGGATCTGTATCATTTACCAAGAAATTAATTTTCTGAGCATCTTTATCATATTGCACAACAGGATACATATCTTGTTGTTCCATATCTGCTTCTAATGCTGTCTTAATACTCTTGTCAGAACCAGGGGCATTTTTCTTGTATAAGTCCTCTACTAAAGGTTTTGATTCAGGACTAACTAACATAACCATTCTAACATTAGCATAGGTACCACTATTTTTAGCAGATAATATATGTTCTAATTTTGCTTCCATTATGCTCTTTAATTCATATTTGCCATCATCATCAACTGTAACAAAATACAAGTCGTCTGCTTTTGCTCCGTATTTTGCTTTAGCATCAGAATTAACTTTATCCATGAAAGTTAAAGTTTTTAACTGTTCTTGTAATTCAGCAATTTTTGCTTGTTTTTCTTTTTCGTTTTTAATTTGTCCTGCTTTTGCTAATTCTTCATTAAACAAACGAACTGCTACAATTAAACCATCTCTAACTATCGATGAACCAATTCCTCCATTCATTAAGTCAACATCTACATTAACTTTTTGAGCTTCTTTTTCATAAGCATCATTTTTTAATATGTTAGCTAATTGAACTAAACTTGCTATTTTACCTTTAACAATAGCAAACGGACGGAAATTTTCACCTATAACTAATTTACTTGATTTTAAACCCTTTGCTTCATTATTTAATTGTTCTACATATTTAGATATAGTTCTTCTAAATATAGCTTTGCCTGCTTCTGACCAATCTTTACCTTTTTCAGTTACAATTTTTTCAACTAATGCATTTACTGCTGCTTCATCAGAAATACTTACTTTACTATCTGTTTGTTCAACAACTTTTACTGCTATTTCTTGTATTGATTTTATTGGATTTACAGCTTTTACTACTGAATCACCTGCTACAGCTAATAATTCTTCAGATTCTTGTTCTGCTTTAGCTTCTGATTCAACTACACCTTCATCAGATTTTACTTGCTCAATTATAATATTATTACCATCAATTACTTGAATAAAATTATTAGCTACTGATTTGCCATCTTTATCAGAAATTGTAAAACCATCATCATTTACAATTATTGATAAATTATTTAAAGCTGCATTTCTTACAATCAAATTATTCTTTGTCTTATTTGTTACAGTTACATCTCCTTGCATTGTAACATCATTGAATTTTATATCATCACCGTTTACATGTAAATTTGACAATCTTGTAATATCTACTCCTCTCCAATTCTTTAAGAAGTATGACACATCAGTATATTGTTTTTCTTTTACATTATTTATCGCTTCTACATTAACTGCTCCGTGACCTTCCGGTGATTTACTTCTCCACACTCCATTTTTGATTTCTCCGTTTGTAAATTGTATCCAGAAATCTGTTGCAAATTTTACCGGAGTAAATACTATATCTCTAAGTTCTTTTTTTGCATTTACTATCTTCACTAACTGTTGATCTTTACCTAATATAGAATTCATTAATGCATTTACTTTTGGATTTTGTATTCTTAATACTTCTAAGTTTGCATTCATGTTCAATGTTGATGAACCTAATGCTCCTTCTATCTTCGTATATCCTTTCTTTGTATTACCCATTAAATCAGGCAACATTAATTTATCAAACTCTTCTTCAGTCATACCTAATTTTAATAATCCATCATGTAATTTTTTCATAATTACATCATTAACAAATACTGTATTTGAATTAAATGGCTGAGGCAATACTTCTTCACCTTCTTTCTCTGGTAATAAGCCTAATTCTTCAAATAATGCTGCTTGATTTGCTGCTTTTGCTTGAGCTAATTCTAATATCGTTGGAACTTTTATAACTTTTATTACTTCACCCTTTTCATTCAATACTTCTTTAGTCATTAAGCCGAATACTCCACCCTTTCTATCTATTGATTCTCTGTCTACTGATACTATTACTATTCCTACTTTATTCTTTGTCATGTAACCTATCAACTGTGCTATTGGTCCACTTGCCAAAGCGTCCGAATTACCTATTATTGTTACTGCTTTTTCTACTGCATTCGTTGTTCTATTTAATATTCTCTTAACTACAGTCGCTAACCAAACTCCATGTCCTCCAGGTGCCGGTTTTGCGCCATCAACAGCCTGTCCTTCTGCTGTTGTTACAAAATTGATTTCATTTGTTTCTTCATTATATTGAAGAACAGGATACATATCCTGTCTTTCCATACCTGTACTGATCACATCTTTTAATGTTTTCCCTTCTTTTACTCCGTTTATCTTACCTTCATTGTTATCATATAATGCAGTTACTAATTCTTCTGACTCCGGACTGACTAACATAGCTATTTGGATGCCTTTATATATTCCACTGTTCTTCTCTGCCAATAGCTTTTCTAACTTAATTTGCATTATACTCTTTAATTCTGCTTTACCATCTTTATCTTTTACTACAAAGAATAAATCATCAGCTTTTGCACCATATTGAACTTTTATCCCGCTGAAATCTTTATCTAAGAATGTTCCATCCATTAAACTATTTCTTAATTCTTGTATTGCTTTTTCTCTTCTTGTTTTATCCTCGATTTTCATTGCTTCTTTATATGCAGATTCATATACTTTTACTGCTGCTATTAAATCATTTCTAGCTATTGAAGAGCCTAATCCACCATTCATCAGACATACATCTACTAATGTTTGTCTTGCCTCTTCTGTATATTCTTTATTATTTAATATATTTTCCAACTGTTCGAAATTGACTTCACTGAAATCTTTTGATGCCAATCTGCTCAATGCCTCAAAATTTTCTCCTATAACCAATTGTTGTGTTTTTGCTCCTCTTGCCTTTTCTCTCAATTGTTTAATATATTCTTTTCTTGTAGATCTGAAAATTGATTTACTTGCATCATCCCATTTTGAACCTTGCTCTGATATTACTTTCTCTATCAATGCATTTACTGCTGCTTCATCATTTATATTTATTTTGATATCTGTTGTTTGTACTGTCCCTTCTTCTGTCTTTGATATCTCTTCGGTTTTTGCTTTTACATCATATTTTTTCAATAGTTCTTCTATTTTTGACCTAGTATATGATGTAAGCATTACACTTTCTAATTCTTGTTTCTTGATTGTCAATTCTTCATTTGTTTCTTCTGAACCTGCTATTAATGATTCTACTTCTGCTTTTAATGTTTTAATTTTTTCTTTATTATCATTAATAATTTTCTTTTGCTCTTTATATCCAGATATAATACTAGGAATCAATGGTAATGCTAAAATAACTAAAATAATAACAAAAGGACTAAAACCATAAAGTGTATTTTTGTAACCATTTTTTGTTTTAGCAAAATATTGCCCTATTTTATAACCGATCTTATTAACTGACTTAATTAAAAATCCTAATGTATTAGCTGCAAAAAGTACTGATAAAGTAATACCACCTACGATAAATGCTAATACTCTTGACATTTCTGGCCTTACTACAAATGATGTTTCGCCTTCATCATTTGTTACT
This sequence comes from Endomicrobiaceae bacterium, assembly GCA_028690485.1. Lineage (GTDB taxonomy): Bacteria > Elusimicrobiota > Endomicrobiia > Endomicrobiales > Endomicrobiaceae > Praeruminimicrobium. The sequence continues at coordinate 11,077 of JAQVBD010000006.1, read as the reverse complement.
TCTTTAATATTTGGAGAAAAACTAATATCAAGCCATCTCTTAAATTCTTTTACCATATTACTAAAAACTACTTTAGAATCATATTGGAAAATATTAAAACCTTGTTTAAGTTGTGTTTGCCCTAATATAACTCCAAAAGGTATTAAAATATATAATATAGAAAGAGCAAAACTAGAACTTGCTGAAAGTAAAATTGCTGAAGCTATTATTAATATATTTGAAACAGATGTTGTAAGATGAGAATCAAACATTGCTATTCCATTTTTACCTTCTTTTTTTGCAGAAGCCAATGCTTTTTCCTTTGCTTTTGACTTAACTTCATCACTAGCTGCTACACCAACTTTTTCAGTTATCATACTTGGCAATATTTGGGAGAACATCGTTCCACTGCCTCTTCCTGTGTTAACATGAGCAGATCTTCCAGCTAAACCAGCATCATAACCATAGCTGTGAGTTTGTATTTGTGTAACGAAATAACTAAAGTTTGTAATAAGTTTACCTGCCCACTTTTTAAAACTTTCGCCGAAAGTATATAAATCTTTAACCATACCGGTTAAAGCACTTGTTTGGGATAATGTAATACCAATTAAAGCAAGTAAAAATGCGAAATTAAAGCCAGAAAAACCGCTTATACCAAGTAATAATATTGCACTAAGGAATACTTTTACCGTAATTGTTACTAATCTTTCTTTAGCATAGAATCCCGGACCGGCAATAAAATCTGTTGCTTCAGCTGTAAGTCCGCCAATAAAGCCAAAACCTTTTCTCAAAGCTTTATTATATTCATATATATATGATGACTGATTCATTTCTGCTGAACCACTTGAAAACTTTGTAAACATTCCAGTAAATGATGGAACTTCGGCTTCTCTGGTTTTTTCAACAACATAACCATCTAAAGCAACTGTTTTGCCACCTTTTACTTTTGCAGATTTTCCAGCAGTAGCATCTTCACTGACAAGACCTTTACTTTGTCCTGAAAATGACTGTATAAAGCGAGTTCTCAATAAATTTGGATGTCCATACATATGTAACTGCCACAATTCATTCATATCTTTATGAGAAGCATTAAACCCTTCTTCTGCACTTGCACCTTTAGCACCAACAGATGTTAATCTCTTTGTTGGTATTTGCTCTAACAAGCTAACATTATAAACTTCTTCATCTTGCAATAATGGCTGCAATGCTCCAAAAAATGTCAAAGCACTTTGAACAAATAAATTTTGATTCATATCCATTTGCAATAGGAAATCTTTTGAAACATCTCCTTCTAGATGTGTATGATGGTCAACTTTTCCCATGCCCATTACTCCATGGAAAGGAGAAATTGTAGTTCCGCTGTCATCAAATACAACTGTTGTTAATATACCATTATTATTATCAAAAATGGCTTTTATACCATTGTTCTTAAACCCTTCAACTATTGATTTTTCTCGTCCTGTTTTTTCCCATTTTTCATATTTTACTTTTTCTTTTGCAATTTCTGCATTAATAGCGTCAAATAAAGCTTTTTCAGCTATTGTTGCATTGTTTTTTTCAATTTTATTTTTTAATTCAACATATTTAGCATAAGAAACATCTTCAGCTTTTAAATGTCTAAACGACGTTAATTTGAATTTTTTGCCATTATCTGTATCTGTTGCTAACCAGTCTTTACCAATATCTGTTTTCTCTATTTCTGAAATCAATGTTAAATCATAAGACGAAGCAAGATTTCTTTTTTGTATATCTTTAAGAGCTTTATATTTTTTGAAATCATACTCTTGCTGATGCATTACAGGAACGATTATATCTCTGTTTTCCTTAATATTTTCAAACAAACCTATAATTCTGCTATCATTAATACCTTCTCCTGCTTTAGAACTATCTCCATCTTTATAAACAGCTCCGAAATTTTGATAACCGGAAATAAACTCAAATGAATTATTAGCCAATCCATGAATATATTTGTTCCAGTCTTGATCATTCATCCCGTTTCTTTCAGAACTAAATTCTACTTCAGCCAAGAAATCCAATGCCTCTCTAAGATTAAGAATTCCTAATTGAGTTGGACTTAAAGGTTGTAATTTTTCATCAGCCCATCTGCTGATTTCTTGTTTTACCCAACAATCAGGTAATTCTGTACCATCTGCTCTTCTAAGTTTTTTCCCTTTTATAACATTACCAGTTGAATCAAACATACCTTTCATTTGTTCAATAACTTCTTTATCATCTTCAGTTAAAGTTTTTGCACGTCCTCTGAAATCAATTCCATTTTCTACTCTGGTTATCATATTTGCAAATTCACCTTCATAAACATTCATTAAGTGTGTAAGCAAAGTATTACCATCAGGATTCAGAGTATCACTATTTAATTTTTCACCAGTTTTTCCTTCTTTAACATCAAGTAAATATGTAACACCTTCATCAAAAGTAGGAATTAATGCTGATATACTTATATCTTTTAAATTTGGATTTCTAAATCCTTGTATTGCTCTTGCACTTGTTTCTTGGTGTAATCTATAGAAAAGTTCTCTTGCGCCAAATGCTTTTGGTGCTGTACTTAAATCCGGAACTTTTGTAATTTCTCTGTCAAAACTATTCCCACCATTATATTCAGAAAAATCAAATACATATTTTGCATATTCATCAGCAGATATCTTGCCGGTTCTGTAATATGACATGATAATCTGATTGAAATATTTTGCAAAAATAACCATCTTTTGGTTTTCTGATAATTTAACTGCAACATTTTCAGGTAAGAAAGTACTTTCCCATTCTTTAAAGAACTCACTATTTTGTATTTTTTCAATATTTGTATTAATATCTGCTGTTCCAACTGCACCTAAAAACTTCTGAAATGATTGCCATTGTTTTCCAACAAAATATCCAGCTTTTTGTCTTGTAATCAAAATACTAATAGCTTTAAATACATCCCAGAACCCAAAGAAATCCAAAAATGTAAATAAAACAAATGGCAAAATTAACAAACCAATAAATACAAATCCTGTTGCAATAGAGAAAAGTCCATAAAATCCTGATATCATAGCGACTGTAGTTCCTATTGCTAAAACATGTGGTAATGCTTTCATTGTAATATCTGCTAATTTAGGATATTTTTTAGTGAACGATGTTTCTTTGATTTTCCCAGTCTTTATATCTGTAAACCATTTATTCACACGTTTAGTCATTGGACGTATTAAACCTATATATGTTGATATTCCTAACAAAGAAATAACAGCAAACAATAGGACTGGATTTACCAAAGACATCAAGCCTATACCAGTTAACGACATTGCGGTTATTGATGAAAAACCACCTAATGTTGTTATTATAGATGATACTACTGTATTTAATAAAAATACTTCCCAGATAGTTTTAACAGAAAGAACTCCAGCCCAACGTTTAACCATAGCTTTTTTAGCTGTTTTTATATCATCTCTATCTTTACTTTCTAATCCTCTATCTTGTGAATTATCAACTGTTTTTCCATAGAATTCATTTACTGTATTCTTTTGAAGTGCTTTTCCAATTATTACAAGTCCGCCATAAACCAACCCTGTAAGCGCTAAACCTGCAACTATAAAAAGTCCTCCAAAGCCAATTGCGCTCAATACTCCAACTGAACCGAGTACTTGCATAAATGTAATAATTCCACCAACAAGAGATAAATTGGTAAGCCACATAACAACAACGCCCTTAAGATTAGTTAATGCTTGAGAAAGTCCCAATAAATTTGTAATACCAAACAGATTACCAGAATGAGGTATATATGCTCTAAAAGGTAACATTTTTGGTTCAAATGATAATTTTCTTGCATCTGTATTATTAGAATTAACTCTCTGATATTCTCCACTTTCAACATAATTCGAAATCATATTATTGTAAGCATTTACATAAGCCGGCTTTCTAAATATTGCATCTATATCATAATATGTTAAAGTTTCATCAGGTTTCATTTTACCTCTGCCACCTGCACCCTTAACACCAAACAATGTTCTAAAACCATACTTTTTAAAATAGCCATCCATTACATCTGTAAGCTTTTCAAAATTTGCATCATCTGCACCAGCTTTTTTATATTTTGATTCCAGCTCATCAATTTCTGCTTTATTTTTTTTGTAGAAAGCTATTGCTTTTTGAAGTTTTTTATTAGATTTAACGGCATTCATCGCTTCCATTTGTCCAACTTGTTGTTGAATGCTGAGACCGTTTTCAACAATATTCAAAAATCTTGCTGATTCCGTATCTATCATAAGACCAATTTGATTTGTTTTTCCTTCTTGAATCATTTTTTTCGCATTGAAAAACAACATATTTCTAAATGCCATATCATCTTGTCTCATGTTCATAGTTGCAATGTATATATAATAAAACAGTACTAAATCTTCTTGTGTAAATGACCCGGTATTTTCTTTTATGAAATTATCTCTATTACCTACTTGTATTGTTTGAGACATAACATTTCTTATCCACCAACGATAATCATCAAACATTACTTGATCAACATTCCCAGTACTTAATAAAGATTTGCTAATTGCATCTGTTAAGTTGTCTGTAGTATTAGTAATACCGCTATCATTTTTGATAAATCTTGATATAAATGTTGAATTAATTGCACGTTTTAAATAATCATTTCTGACTCCCCACAATTTTTCATATTTATCCAATATTAGATCAGATGCTGATTGTTTTAATTCAGGACTAATTATCTTTGGTTGCGCCAATGTTGATGATGCTTCTGGTCCTGATATTCTTGGTGCATTCAATGAATCCATTATCATTTTTTTCTTTTTCTTATATTCTCTTTTTGCACTTGCAAGTTTAAATGTAAATGCAATACCCAAAACAGGAATAATAGTAAAAATGATTGTAGCTAAAACTTTATTTTGAGCATAAAAGCTTTGTAAACCAACCCAAAATTTATTAAATTCACCAAACCAATCTGAAAAAATTTCGCTCTGCTCTTTTCTTACAAGAACACCATTGTCATCATATATATATCTAAATCTTGTCATCGCTGGGTTGTCACCAGTATTTAAATGGTTAACTTCATAATAATTATGATTTACATATCTTGTTCCATTTTCATAAGATATATACATATCTGACCAAACTCTACTTATACGAATTCCATTTTTATCAAAAGGAACTAAATTTCTTGTTTTTACATCAGAAACTAGTTCTGCTAAAGAACTATTGTTTTCATTTTCTATTGATGTTACAGTATTATCAACAACTGACAAATCGTCAATAAATTCTGCCCAATCTTTTCTTTCACTATCTTTAACAAAATTAGTATTATCGTTATTTATAAGGTAACCATACTGCGCTCTTCCCATTCTGTTAAGAACATTAACCTCATAAGTATTCATATTTATGCTGCCAAAAACAGTTTGTGATGCCATATAATCATAGATTTCAAAATACTTTAATCCGTCGCTTTTAAAAGAAACAGCCTTCAAACCAGACATCTGTGATATATATTTTGCAACTGTTGCTTTCTGTTCATTAAAAACAGAATCATTATTTATTTGAAATCTTCTTACTAAACCATCAAAAGCATTATCCATATTAAAATTTGGGTTAGTATAAACAGTATAAACTAATGATATAACCTTATTAGCTTCAGTACCTGTATTAACTATCTGTAAATTGTTCATTTTGGATATATAATTACTGTTATTAATAACATCTGTTACATCTGTTACTAAATTGCCATTCTTATCTTTTGCACCATATTGATCAAAATTTAAAGAATCATTATATGCATAAGAAACTACAACTGTTGGATGACCAATATTCAATTGTCTGCGTTCATTATCTATTGTTACTTCTTCTTGTGAATATTTACTGTATGAAATAATTGATGGATAACCAAATTGTTTTTCAAAATCGGTTGCATCTGACTCAGATTCTGCTTTTATAATACTTCCATTCTCATCTACCATCAAGTTTGATAATGTTATAACATTTCTACCTTCAGCATTATTTAAAATATAAGACTTTTCAGATTGAATTTTATCTGTATCTTTTAAATCACCATCTTCTGTCAACAATAACTCTTCCAATGAGAACATATTCCCAGTTGTAACATCCAACATATCATCAGAAATTCCCAACGGATTAAGATCTTCAATTTGAGTTCTTTCATGTGCAAATAATACAGTATTTACATTATTTTCATAAACTATTGTATTAGCACTTATTCTTCCATTAAAGTTAGTAGAGCTTGTAACATAAGCCTTTCCATCTTCAAAAACAACAGCATATGATTTTAAACCGATTCCATATTGATCATATTCCGGAACTATAACACCGGAAACATATTGTCCATTTTCTATTTCATATTGTTGTAATACGTTCCCTCTAAAATCTGTTTCTCTCTCATACTTTCTAAATTGGACAGTTTCATTTTCAATTTGTGTATCAATGATTTCATAGCTATGTATTCTTTGTTTTTCCCAATCTATACCGTTAAAAAAGCTTTCACTTATTAGACTTTCTGTTATTTTGCCATCTGCATCTACTAAATATGTTTGAGTTTGTAATGGTATACCCAAAAATGATAGCAAAGCTCCGCTGTATTCATCTGATACTGTTTTTAATTTTGATTTTTCTTCATCTGTTAAATTTTCTAAGTTACAATCTTCAAGATAATATGCAAATTTTTCTACTCTTGTAACACTCCAAATATTTCCTTCGCCTAAAGAATTAACTGATGTAATTAAATTTTCCATATCACTACTATTAGAAATTTTCATCCAATCAGCAAAATACGTATCTAATGTCATTTGCCAAGTTATACTATCATCTTCATATGAAAATAATTTTGATGAATCTTCCATTGTAATATAATATTTACTTGTCAAATACCCATCAGCTGTTCTATCTTCTATAAATGCATAACCTTTATATAAATCCAAAACAACTGTTCCAACTCCTGTTATAGAAACAAGGTTCATTGGATCTTGATTAACATCATCATTTAACAAATTATATCTTATACCACAATCTAATTTTTGTCCCTTATAACTAGACACAGTACCTGCATATTCATAGTTAATTGAAAAATCTATATATCCATCAGGAGTAATTTTTATAACAGGTGTTGAACTATCAGAATAAGCAGCCCAACTTGTCTGGATTACTTCGCCGGTTTCTGAAAGGACTTCTGTCTTAGACCATGTAAGTTCTGATAAATTATAACCGCAATAATCTTTAATTTCGCCGAATAATCCTTCAATATTGGCTACTTTATAACTAAAGCCCGAATCAGCCAACATATCTTTATACCCCATACCAAAAGTTTGGCTAACAGGTGTTTTTTCTGTTTGGTATATTGGCAAACCATCTTTATAGCCAACAATAGTTGCTACATAATTCTTAGTATTTGAATATTCATTTTCTGATGATTGGACACTTAATATTCCATTTGTTTTACTCTCATCTGTAAAACTAAATTTAACATTACTTGAAGAAACCCAAATATCACCTTCTTTACTTAAACCCATTTCTTTAAAGCTAGAAACCATTTTGTTTAAGTTAGCTGTTGTTAATGTAACTGTTTGTCCATTTTGGTTTTTACCAGTTATTTTTGTTGTACTACCTTGGATATATTTTTCCAATAACGAAGTATTGACTGTTATCGTTTCATTATCAGATATATGAAGAACAACATTTTCACCAACAAAAATTCTTACCGGAGAAATTTGTCCACTTGCTGTGACATTAAATGCTTTTGCTTCTGCATTTTTTATAGCATAAAATTCACCATAATTAATATTTACTTTTCGTCCGTCATATGTATAATAAATATTACCATCTGTATCAATATGTATCTCGTATTTTGAATTGTTTTCTAAATTTTCATCATAATTTCTTACAACAAATGAATAATATTCTTCATTATTAATTTTAGTAGCATTAGAAAGCATATATTCAATATCATCTGTCGTTATATTCCCATAGCTATTCATTATTTTCAATGAATCTACTTTTGCTATTACTTTCCCTTCCTCTGTTACAATACTTAAAGAATATGTACCATCAGCATTAAGTTTAGGATCAGCTATAAAAACAGCTGTATCGCTACCATTAATTCTAACTGTACCAATACCAATTTGTGTTAATGATTTATTATTTGAAACCGCATATACAATATTACCAATGACTTCATAGTTATTTTCTTTTAATTTTGATTCAACCAAAGAAGATACCAATGCACCGGACAAAGTTTTAATATTATTTTCTGAGTAAACAAAAGAGATATCCTCTTGTTCATCTACAATACTTGACTCAATAGAAAAAACTTTTCCATCTTCATTAGAAATATATCTATTATAAAATTCATTGTTATAATTTAAAAATTCTTCTACACCAAGATAGTTACCTTCTGCATCATAAAACACTTTTACATAAACTGTTGCTTTTTGACCATTAATATCATAAGTATCAGTTTGTTTAATTTCTACTTTTATACCATTTTCTTCGTAAGAGTAAACATTACTCTCTGTAGCAGTATTTTCTGAAACTTCTGTTGACTCAGTTGGTGATGATGATGTTGTTGTTGTCTCTTCTTTTAATGCTAATGGATCCAACCCAAATAATGAACGAACCCAGTTCCAAATACTTACAAAGAAATTTGAAATTTTATCCCAAAATGTCAATTTTGTTGTCGTAGTTGTAGTTGTTCCTTCTTCAGATGTAACAGTACTACTTTGAGAAGTTTCTTTGTTTTTATTTAATTGATCAAAATATGCTTTAGCTTCATCTAATCTGACATCTAATCTTTTCTGCATAAAGCCGGTACCATCTGTACCAAAATTATCTTCTCCTAACTTATTATACATATACACATCAACTATCTGCTGTATAGAATAAGCATTAAATATGCTAACAACATTACCTGCTTCATCAAATGGATATATTTTAACTGTTACATTATTCTTAGTTACTTCAAAATACATATATCCATTTTCATCTGTTTTAATAGTAACATTATAAATTTTAGAATCTAATTCTTTAAATTTACTGTACAATTCAATTATTTGTTTTGTTTTATTAACATCAAATGTATAATTACCTGATTTATCAAATGGATACACACTTAATGTGCAATCTGATGTTTTTACTTCAAAATACCAATTACCATTGGAATCTGCTTTATATGTTACAGTTGCACCTGTTATTGCTTTTAATTGTGCATATGTATCAAATATTTTATTTATTGATTCTATATCTTTAAAATCTTCTAAATATACTTTGAGTACTAAACCACTATTATTTGATACTTCAAAATATATATTTTCTGTTCCTCTTCTTGATACTGTATAACCAGCTTCTTTTAATTTTTGTTCCAATTCATTTAATCTTTGATTGTATGCTTTATCTTTTGCTTGTTGATCTAAATATGACTGATATGCTGCTTTTAATTGGGCAAATGTCCATCCGCTTCTATCTTCACTCTGGGTTTTTCCATCAGCATCTTTCCATTCAGGAAATATAATTCCCATTGCTGTTTCTTTACTTATTCCAAAATAACTCATTAATCCATCTACTAATGCATTTACTTTCGCATCTTTTGCTTGTTGATCTAAATATGACTGATATGCTGCTTTTAATTGGGCTAATGTCCATCCGCTTCTATCTTCACTCTGAGTTTTTCCATCAGCATCTTTCCATTCAGGAAATATAATTCCCATTGCTATTTCTTTACTTATTCCAAAATAACTCATTAATCCATCTACTAATGCATTTACTTTCGCATCTTTTGCTTGTTGATCCAAATATGACTGGTATGCTGCTTTTAATTGGGATAATGTCCATCCGCTTCTATCTTCACTCTGGGTTTTCCCATCAGCATCTTTCCATTCAGGGAATATAATGCCCATTGCTGTTGCTTTGCTTATTCCAAAATAACTCATTAATCCACTTACTAATGCATTTACTTTCGCATCTTTTGCTTGTTGATCTAAATATGACTGATATGCTGCTTTTAATTGGGATAATGTCCATCCGCTTCTATCTTCACTCTGGGTTTTCCCATCGTCATCTTTCCATTCCGGAAATATAATGCCCATTGCTGTTGCTTTGCTTATTCCAAAATAACTCATTAATCCACTTACTAATGCATTTACTTTCGCATCTTTTGCTTGTTGATCCAAATATGACTGGTATGCTGCTTTTAATTGGGATAATGTCCATCCGCTTCTATCTTCACTCTGGGTTTTCCCATCAGCATCTTTCCATTCAGGGAATATAATGCCCATTGCTGTTGCTTTGCTTATTCCAAAATAACTCATTAATCCACTTACTAATGCATTTACTTTCGCATCTTTTGCTTGTTGATCTAAATATGACTGATATGCTGCTTTTAATTGGGATAATGTCCATCCGCTTCTATCTTCACTCTGGGTGTTTCCATCAGCATCTTTCCATTCAGGAAATATAATGCCCATTGCTGTTGCTTTGCTTATTCCAAAATAACTCATTAATCCATCTACTAATGCATTTACTTTCGCATCTTTTGCTTGTTGATCTAAATATGATTGATATGCTGCTTTTAATTGGGCTAATGTCCATCCGCTTCTATCTTCACTCTGGGTGTTTCCATCAGCATCTTTCCATTCAGGAAATATAATGCCCATTGCTGTTGCTTTGCTTATTCCAAAATAACTCATTAATCCATCTACTAATGCATTTACTTTCGCATCTTTTGCTTGTTGATCTAAATATGATTGATATGCTGCTTTTAATTGGGCTAATGTCCATCCGCTTCTATCTTCACTCTGGGTGTTTCCATCAGCATCTTTCCATTCAGGAAATATAATGCCCATTGCTGTTGCTTTGCTTATTCCAAAATAACTCATTAATCCATCTACTAATGCATTTACTGTTTCATTTGTACTTGGATATGCATCCATAAAGAACTGATCTATACTTGCTCCATCCGGAAATATTGCTTTCAACTGTGCTTCTGTTGCATCATTTATACTGTATCCGTATCTGCTTAAAAATAATGCACTTGCTTTCGCATCTGCTGCTATATTTGTCTTTACTTCTGCATAATTTACTTCTGTACTTGGATATGCATCCA
>JAQVBD010000005.1:6164-64972 GCA_028690485.1 Endomicrobiaceae bacterium | reverse complement strand
TCTTTAATAAATGATAAAATATCTTTAAGAGATTTGAACTATGATATTACTAAAAGAGATATAGGGTTGAATGTGTTTTCTCAAGATATAAGATATAACAAAATGTTCAGAGGTAAAAATGAGTAATGTAAACATAGATGTAAATTTAAGATTAGCCAGAGATTTAAACAAAGAAATAAAAGAAAAGGCGTTAACCTATGATTCTATAACATTGAAAAATGTTTTTGGTCAGAGATATATTGGTTGTGGCATCAGCGGAAAAGTTAAAATTATTATTGATGGTGTGCCTGGTAATGATTTGGCTGCTTATATGGATGGGCCGGAAATAGAAGTTCTTTCCAATGCACAAGATGCTATTGGAAATACAATGAACAAAGGCAAAATAATTGTTCATGGAAGTTGCGGCGATACAGCAGGATATGCAATGAGAGGCGGAGAAATTTTTATAAGAGATAATGTAGGATACAGGGTTGGTATTCATATGAAAGAATATTTAGATATGAAACCTGTTATAGTTGTTGGCGGTGTTGCCGGAGATTTTTTAGGTGAATATATGGCTGGTGGAATAATAATAGTTTTAGGACTTGGATTTTCTAAAGGTGAAGAACTGACAGGAAAATTTTGCGGTACAGGTATGCATGGTGGAATTATGTATATTAATGGTATGATTCCTAAACATAAACTTGGCAAAGAAGTAAGAAAAGTTGATATGGAAAAATCAGATTTAGACACGCTTGCAAAATATGTTAAACAGTATAAACAGTATTTTAAATATACAGAAACAATTGATATAAATAAATTTTCTAAATATATGACATTAAATAAAAATCCATATAATAATATGTATACAAAATATTAAAATATATATTTTGATATTTTTGAAATTTTTTTATATAATATACAGTTAGGAACTATGTATGGATAATTCTAAAATAATATTAGTTTGTTCAGATAACTTGGCAAATGAAATAAAGACTGTTCTATCTTTATCCCAAAATACATTTTCTATAATATATTTGTCTAATTCAGGTAATGAGGCTTTAAGAAAAATTTCTATGATGTTACCTGCTGCTGTTATTACGGATTATACATTACTTGATATGAATGGTTTTACTCTTGCAAGTAAAATAGAAGAACTAAGAATTTGTCCTACTATTATATTAACAAGTATGACACAGAGTGATTATATTGATGATTTAAAGAAACATTCGATAGATATATTCTGTATTACAAAACCGATAAACAATCAAGTTTTATTGCATACAACAGAACTTGCCGTCAGACTTTCTCATAAGTTTTATGATATGGAAAAGAAAGTATTAAATCTTGAACAACAACTTGAAGAAAGAAAAAATGTTGACAGAGCTAGAGGCATCTTGATGAAAAAATTTAAATTAGATGAAGCTCAAGCATATAGAAATTTGCAAAAAAAAGCTATGGATTCCGGCAGAACTATAAACGATATAGCCAAAACAATAATAAAGATGTTTGATTTTATAGAAGACAAATAATGGATAAAACAATGACTAAAAAACAAACTAGAAAAAAAGCTACATTAGAACTTTCTAATGGTATGAAATTTGAAGGTAAATTAATTGGGTCAGATGTTGCTGTTAGCGGTGAAATGGTTTTTAATACCGGTATGTTGGGATATAGTGAATCTATGTCCGATCCATCATATGTCGGACAAATACTAGTATTTAGTTTTTGTCTTATAGGTAATTATGGTGTCCCTACCTTAAATGGTGGGGATTTTTTTATGTCTTATGGACATGAAAGTTCATCAATAAAAACACAAGGTATTATTGCTTCAGAGATTTTCGATGAATGTTATCATCATAATAATGGGATATCATTAGAAGAGTGGATGATTAGTCAACAAGTTCCTGGTATTGTTGGTGTTGATACAAGATACTTAGTACAGACTATAAGAAATAGTAGAAATCTTTTCGGATGGATAGTTCCTGAAGGATGTAAAAGAGAAAATACTTTAAAGAAATTTCCATTTGTGGAAAATTTTAAAAAAGATGAATATGTTGATCCTTCAAAATTTAATTTAATGCCAACAGTTTCTACTCCAACAAATCAAATGTATGGACAAGGTAAGAAGAAAGTAGCTGTTGTTGATTGCGGTGTTAAATGGAATATTTTAAGAATGTTAGTTGCTAAGGGATGCCAGATAGAACTTATTCCTTGGGATAGTGATTTTTCAAAAGTTCAAGCCGATGGTTGGCTTATAAGTAATGGTCCCGGAGATCCTAGAAATACTGGTGATTTAGTTAATAGAGTTGCAAATTTATTAGAAGGAACTAAACCTGTTTTAGGTATATGTTTAGGACATCAGATTATTTCTCTAGCATCCGGTGCAAAAATTAAAAAAATGCCTTACGGACACAGAAGTCATAATCAGCCGGTATTTGCAATACCTGGACATAAAGCATTTATGACTAGTCAAAATCATAGTTATACCGTTGATCAAAGTACAATTGAACCTAGCTGGGATTTATGGTTTGAAAATGCAAATGATAAAGGTGTTGAAGGTATAAAACATAAAACTAAACCTTTTATGTCTGTACAGTTTCATCCTGAAGCTTCTAGTGGACCTAATGATACAGGATGGATTTTGGACCAATTTATTAAGGCTCTTTAATAGTAATATTGATATTTTGATTGCAAATTTATAGTAATGTATATATGTGTTTATTTTGAAATAATTGTATTTGTTACAGAATTTAAATGTCTGTATAGTTTTTAATATGATTAAAATTTTAAATTGAACCAAAAAATTCCCGTCCATTGTGTATACAAACGATACATGGTGACGGGAATTTCAAAGGTGCAGTCTGGAAATTAAATCCGATATAATTTTGAGAAATTTGAGAAAGAGGAAAAAATGCCAATACTAAAGTTTTTAAACCCAAAAGCAAATAAAAAACAAAAAGTAATATTATTAGGTTCAGGTGCCTTAGCTATAGGACAAGCAGGAGAATTTGATTATTCAGGTTCTCAAGCAGTTAAAGCATTACAGGAAGAAGGTCTTGAAGTTCTTGTTGTTAATCCTAATATTGCATCTGTTCAAACGAATAGTGATATAGATAAAAAAGTATTTTTATATCCTGTTACCCCTTTTTGGGTAGAAAAAATTATAGAACAAGAAAGACCTATTGGTATTATTTCTAGTTTTGGCGGACAGACCGCTTTAAATTGTGTTATTGAACTTGAAAAATCAGGTGTACTTAAAAAATATGGTGTCGAAGTTTTAGGAACTTCAGTAGAAGCTTTAGAAGTTTCTGAAAATAGAGATTTATTTGCAAAGAGAATGCAGGAAATAAATGTTCCTATTCCTGCAAGTAAAGCTGTTTCAACCGTTAAAGATGCTTTAAAGGTTGCTGAAGAAATAGGTTATCCAGTTATTACAAGATCTGCTTTTGCGTTGGGTGGTTTAGGCAGTGGTCTTGCTAAAGATCCGGAAACACTAAAAAATCTTGCACAGTCTGCACTCATGTCTGTACCACAAATTTTGATAGAAAAATCTTTACATGGTTGGAAAGAAATTGAATATGAAGTAATGAGGGATAGGCAAGGTAACTGTATTACAATTTGTAATATGGAAAATTTTGACCCTATGGGGATACACACAGGTGATTCTATTGTTATAGCTCCTTGTCAAACTATTGATAATATTGAAAATAACATGCTTAGAGATACTGCTATAAAAATAGTACATAGTATAGGTGTAGTTGGTGAATGTAATGTGCAGTTTGCATTAAGTCCATATAAATATGAATTTTATGTTATAGAAATAAATGCAAGACTTTCAAGATCTTCGGCACTTGCTTCAAAAGCGACTGGTTATCCGATAGCTTATATTGCAGCAAAAGTTGTATCCGGTTTTGATTTACTTGAACTTAAAAATCCTGTAACAACAACAACTTCAGCTTTTTTTGAACCATCATTAGATTATGTAACATTAAAAGTTCCTAGATGGGATTTAACAAAATTTACAGGTGTTTCCAAATTGCTTGGGACACAAATGAAATCTGTTGGTGAAGTTATGGCTATCGGTAGAAACTTTTGTGAAATAACACAAAAAGCTATCAGGATGGTTAACGAAAATGAAGAAGGCATTACAACCGGTGTATTTAAAGATGCTTCAAAAGAAGCTTTAGAGTATGAAATCGAAAATCCTACAAATTTACGACTATTTGCTATATATGAAGCTTTCAAAAGAGGATATACTTTAGAAAAAATTGCGGAATTGTCTAAGATTTCAAAATGGTTTTTAACTCATGTCCAAACATTAGCAGATACAGAAAATGAAGTAACAGCAATACTAGCAAAAACAAAGACTAAAAATGTATATGAAGCATTTAAAACTTTGGATAAGGGATATTTAAGGAAATTAAAATCGTTAGGATTTTCAGATTATCAGTTAGTAAAATTTTTCTTAAGTGTAAAAGATCCAAAAACAAAATATAATCAAAAACAAATTAAAACATTATCTTTACAAGTAAGAAAATTAAGAAAAAAATTAAATGTTGTTCCTGTAGTAAAACAGATAGATACAACTTCAGCAGAATATCCAACAGGTTCTAATTATCTTTATTTGTCTTATGACGGGCAACATAACGATATTACTTTGACTAAGAAGAATTCCAGCATTATAACTCTTGGCAGTGGCAGTTATCGTATAGGTAGCAGTTTAGAGTTTGACTGGTGTTCTGTTATGACAAGTAAATATTTTAAAGGTAAAAGGTCAGACAGTGTTATTATAAATTGTAATCCGGAAACAGTGTCAACTGATTTTTCTACATCTAACAGATTGTATTTTGAAGAATTGTCTTTTGAAAGAGTTTTAGATATAGTAGATATCGAAAAGCCTAAAGGTGTTATCGCTTCAATGGGCGGTCAAAATCCAAATAATTTAATTCAGCCGTTAAGCGAAGCTAAAGTTAAAATTTTAGGACATAGCGCAAAAACTGTTGATATGGCAGAAGATAGAAATAAATTTTCAACATTACTTGATAAATTAGGAATAGATCAACCGGAATGGATATCTGCAACTTCAAGACATGAAATAGATGAGTTTATTAAGAGAATAGGATATCCTGTTTTAATAAGGCCTAGTTTTGTTTTGTCAGGAACATTGATGAATGTTGCAAATGATGATACGAGCTTAGATTATTTCTTGTCACTTACAAAAGATATTTCTGATGATTATCCTGTTGTTATATCTAAATTTATCCTTGATGCAAAAGAAGTTGAATGTGATGGTGTAGCAAAAGATGGCGAAGTGATAATATCACTTGTCAGCGAACATGTTGAAAATGCAGGTGTTCATAGCGGAGATGCTACTTTAGTTTTTCCGCCGGAAAAACTTTATGTTAAAACAGTTAATGCAATAAAAGATATTGTTAGAAAAATAGCAAAAGGGTTAAATCTTAATGGACCTTTCAATATACAATTTATTGCAAAAGACAACGATGTTAAAGTTATAGAATGTAATTCCAGAGCATCCAGATCATTCCCTTTTATTTCAAAAGTATCCGGGAAAAATCTTGCAGAAATATCTTGTAAAGTAATGAATAAAGAAAAAATTAAAAAGATTGTTATTGATGAAAGTGAAATACCTTTTGTCGGTATAAAAGCTTCTATGTTTAGTTATCAGAGACTTGACGGTGCTGATCCTGTAACTGGTGTTGAAATGGGATCTACAGGGGAAGTAGGGTGTCTTGGCAGTAGTTTTAACCAAGCAATGATTTTGTCATTTGAAGCAACACAGATTAAAAAACCTAAAAAAGGTGTATTGTTAAGTTCCGGCAGAGAAAAAGATAAATTGAAATTTATGGAAGTTATTGATAGCTTATACAGATTAAATGTCCCTGTGTATGCAACAACAGGAACAGCTAAATATTTAAAAGAAAGAGGCTATAATGTTAATGTTGTACATTGGAACGATAGTCCGAGAGCTGTTGATATTATAAAAGACGGTAAAGTTGATTTTGTAATAAATATACATAAAAATTTTGATTTAACTGATAGAAAAGATAATGCTGAAATCAGAAAAACAGCTATAAAATGTGGATGTTCAATTTTAACTAATACTGAAAAAGTTATGGCTTATTTAAAAGCTTTCGACGATTACGAAAAATTGCAAAAATCTCATTGCATAAATTTGTAAAATATATTCAATTGATAAATTAAGGTATTTGTAGGAGATTAATAATGTCAAAAATAATATCATTTATTTGTTTTTTTATGCTTATTTGTTCAACAATTTATGCTGATAATAATGTTGTTATTAATAATATTTTAAACAGGAAGAGTGTAAGAAAATACACTGCTCAAAAAGTTGAACAAGATAAAATTGATACCATAATTAAAGCAGGGATGTCAGCACCAAGTGCAATGAATAAACAGCCTTGGGAATTTATAGTAATAAGTGATAAAAAAAAGTTAGAAGATATTGCAAAAATATTGCCATATGCTTTACCTGTAAAAAACGCTTCAGTTGCAATTATTGTTTGCGGGAATGTTGATGTAAGTGAATCTTATTGGGTTCAGGATTGTTCTGCTGTAACAGAAAATATTCTTTTAGCTGCTGAATCTCTTGGGTTGGGAGCTGTTTGGTGTGGCATTTATCCTCAGGATGAAAGAGTTAAAGGAATACAAAGATTGTTAATAATACCTAAAAATATAATTCCGTTAAGTGTTGTTCCTATAGGTTATCCTTTAGGCAATGAAATGCCTAAACAAAAATACAATCCTTCAAAGATACATAACAACAAATGGTAAAATAATTTACAGTTATTTTCTGGCTAAAATTATAATTCTTTTAAATTCATTTTTAAAGTTAAAAGAGTTCACTTGATAGAAATTATTATTTATTTCTTTTTCTCTTTCTTTTAAAAATTTCAATTGCTTCATAAGAAATTTTCTGTTACTGTAATTAATGTTTTTTTGAAAAGTTGTACAAAGATATCCTATCCGCGATGCTATAAGTTCATCAGCACTTATTCCCATATGAGAATACATAACAATATTAATGTTATTAACAGGTGGAAAGTCAAATAGATCATCATAGTAAACATTAGAATTGTTTAATAACATCCATGAGATAAAAGATAAGTAATCGAGAGTGTCTTCCCTGAATTCTTTAATTAAAATAGTTGCATTAGGATAATTCGTTTTTAAATAGTTTGAAATTTTTATAGCCAGAATATCTTTACTATTGTCATAATAAATTATAGCTGTATTTTTCTTATTGTAGTAATTTATTTTATGATTTTTATAAGTAAAACTATTATTAAATAATTTTGTGTCTATTCCATATGAAAAATCTATATATTGCAACATTCCTATAATAATTGTTAAACCCAATATCATTTTTTTTACTGATTTTTTGTTAATATAAGATGAACTTAATGCAATAATTAATATTATTATTGGTATAAAGCCTGCTCCAAATTCTGCATATTTTTGTTGAGACATTAACATTATTACTGTCCATGGAAAAAGCATGCATAAAATAAATGGATATTTATAATCGTTTTTATATTTTATAATGAACCATATCAGTCCCGCCAAAAATAATAAAAATATAGGTGGAGAAAGTAATTCTTCCCATAAGCCTACGGTCATTACTCTCAAACTCTCAAATGAAAATACAGGGGCTCCAGGATCTGTTATTGGTTCATTAAGAAGTTTTCTGAATATTAAAAACCTGAAATAATGCCATCCCGATATTAAGCAGGCACCCGATATTGATAATAGTATGTTTATTATGTTAGATACTTTAAAATTTTGTCTGAAACTTTGTATTAATATAATTATAAAAGGCGGGAAAAAATAAGAAATGAATGTGTCTTTTATCATTAATCCTAAACCTATAGATATTCCATATATTATTGACCATTTTAAATTTTTAAAATGGTCTGTCTTAATCAAACAATAAATATTAAATGCTATTGCCGCTATTATATGATAGTCTTGATGACCATATTGTCGGCTCATTCCATATATTGCTGGTACCATTGCAAATAATATCATTGCAATATTTCCGGTTTCTTTATCTTTTAATTCTGTGCCTATTTTATAAATAAAATATAATGGGATTAAAAAGAAAATATAGTTTATAAATATTATTATTAAATCAAAATATTCTTTGCCAAATATATAGAACATAAATCTCATTATGTATGTTAAAAGTGGAGCATTATAAAATAAGTATCCTTCAGTAAAAATGTCCAAAAAATGTCTGGCTGCTATATCATATGGTATAATAGGAGTATTAATTTGCCACCATATAAAATTACCTACTGCATACCAAATTGCTATTACTATAAAAATTATTTTTGTATTTGAAATTTTTAACATTTATGTTACCTTATAATTGCGATTTTTATTATTTTTTTATCAGCTTCCGTCTTAAACATTACAAAATATATTCCTTGAGCGACACTATCTCCATTGTAATTTCGGCAATCCCATTTTAATTTTCTATTCCCATTAGAAATAAATTCCGTATCATTTATTGTAAAACTTTTCACAGGTTGAGATGTAATTGTAAAAATTCGTGTATCAAGTTTTGTTGTATTTGTAGGTAAATTTATAAAAGTGATTTCTCCATTTCTTGATGGATTGGGAAAAGCAACAATTTTAGATAGATTATCAAAAGAAATGCTCTCATCTCCTTTGATATAAACATAATTTGGATAAATTGATAAATCTATATCAGGAGTTATTTCAATAATATTGTATCCTTCACCAGAATACATATCTGAAAATTCAGGTAATAAATAACCCAAATTTGTAATATCTATTTTTATGTTTTCAATAGCTTCTGTGCCTGTAAATCTTTTGTTTGTAATTGCTGTTGTTGTGTCTTGTTCGGTTGGAGGATTATCCTTGTCACTAATATTGCCGATGGTTTTAATTGTTTGTAAAGAATTCGAAAGATTAGCATTTGATTTATTAATTAAATTTGCCTGATCTGAAGAAACTATACCTGTCTGGTTTTTTGATATATCATAAATAATTCCATTATCAATATAACCATAATATACATCTGCCATTTGATCAGCTTGGCTGGCTCCAGAAGTTGTAAACGTAAAATATTTATTTATATTTGCTTGTTCAGTTGTATTTAATAATAGCAATTCTGTTTTTGTTTTTTCCGGAGAATATTTCATTATCAAATTTAAAAATTTAAGACCTTTATCATCTGTTA
This sequence comes from Endomicrobiaceae bacterium, assembly GCA_028690485.1. Taxonomy (GTDB): domain Bacteria; phylum Elusimicrobiota; class Endomicrobiia; order Endomicrobiales; family Endomicrobiaceae; genus Praeruminimicrobium. The sequence continues at coordinate 55,743 of JAQVBD010000005.1, read as the reverse complement.
AAGCATTAATAAAATTTTCATAATTTTCTTCTTCAGGAGTAACAAAAGACATTGTTGCAGCACTTGCAGAAATTTGAGAAATATCTATATTTGATGACTTGTATGAATAACTTTTACTATTAGGAGAGGATGAACAACTGTCATTAAAAACAGCTACTGTATTATTTCTATAATAATCAGAATCTAATCCTTTATTGATATTATTTGCTAAATGATCATTAGTCCATATTGAACTGCCATCAGCTTCTTCCAAATCAACTAGATAATGAGTCCTGTCATCATTATCAGACTGTGTTTCATCAATGTGGTAAATTAAAAGACCTCTTAAAGTTCCAGGTAGTCCTATATCAAAGCCAATACTTTGTCTGTTTTCTATTAAAAAATATTCACTGGCACTAAAAGAGTCTCCGGTAAGTTTATAAAAGGCAGTATTGGATGTAGCCGATGGTCCTATTGTATTTGTTCCGGATTGAGGAGTTTGAGTGTTAATCCATCCAAGTCTGTATTTAATCCAAGCACATGGGTGAGCAGGCCTGTTGCCAGAAGATCCGTTCCAGCTTCCGCTGGCCATTAAACAAAATTTTCCAAGACCATTACTATTGTAAGAAGTATCATATAAATCCGGTACATATATTGCTAAATCAGGCATATAAAGTAAATGTGTTAATTCATGGCAAATTACCCCTATTCTAATAATACCAATTGTGGAACTTTCGCTTCCTCGTCTTTCAGGAACGGTCATGTATTCTTTTAACTTAATATTATCATGAGTAGTAAAAGTAGTTTGTATTTCCCATCTGTGTGACCAGATATTATTTGTATCAGAGGATGCTTCTTCCCCACAACCAGAATGTAAAACTGTTAACATATCAACCCATCCATCTCCATCGGAATCTGCTTGTGTAAAATCAAAACCCTGACTATTAAGTTTTGATAAAGCTTCTTTTACCATTTCTCTTGGTCTTATATCATCACCATGTGAGTCATTTGCACCATAATAGGCATATCCATTATCAAGAGTAACAATATCTGTAACTATAGATTCAACATTTAAGGAGTTATATGAAATTTCATTAAAAAAATCTTTAACAGATCCTACGGCTCCATCAGTTGTATAATTTGTTTTATTAAATAAATTATAAATTTCAGTTTGAGAAAATTCCATACTTTTGTCACTGAATTCTACTAAGATTACCAAATTTTTTATAGTTCCGGTTGACGGTAATGTTTTTTGTATAGATGAAGTGGTGATTTTTGAAGTTGATAATGTGTATTTTTTTATTTTTTGGATTGAATTATTTATTACAGAATTATCTTTCATTGATTTTTGTATTCCAAGAGAAGAAGGTTGTATTTTGCCAACTATTTTATCAGACTTTTCTAAATAAGAATTATTATTTTTTATAGCATAAACCCATGATTTTGTTTCTGTATCTTTTAATATGGTATATCCATCATTATCTTCAAACCAATGATAGAATTCATCACCCTTTATTTTTATTTTTATTTTTGTTCCATCAGGTTGTGTAATTTCAATTGGATCAGGACTTGCAGAAATAGCAAAAATTCTATCTTTAAATAAAATAACCATTCCGAGTACAAACAATAATACAACAATAATCTTATTCATTATTTGCAATTTTATCAAAATTTAACTGATATATAAATTAAAATATATACTAAAAAGTATTTTGATTTATATATTGTTACTATCTTATAATTGCAATTTTTGATATTTTTTTATCGGAAGATGTTTTAATCATAATTAAATATACACCTGGAGCGACATTATCTCCGCCTTGATTTTTGCAATTCCATTTTAAACTTCTTGAACCGTCTCCATTTAATTGTGTATCTGATATATTAAAAGTTTTAACTATTTTCCCAGTTATCGTATAAATTTGTATATCTAAAGTACTTGAATTTGAAGGTAATTTGATAATATTAATTTGTCCATTTCTTGCAGGATTAGGGAAAAATACAACATTTGATAAATCATGATAAATTACTGCTTCACCTTGTATATAAACATAATTTGTATACTGTGATATATTCATTGTAGAAATAACTTCAATAATATCATATCCTTCACCAGAATACATATCTGATAATTTAGGAAATAAATAACCTAATTCCTCAGAATACGTTGCTATATTTGTAATTGCTTCGGTGCCTGTAAAACGCTTGTTATTGATTGCAGTTGATGTATCTTCTTCAGTTGGAGGATTATTATTTGTACTAATATTGCCGACAGAAGTAAAACTTTGAGATGAGTTTTTTAGATCATAATTTAGCTTATTAATTAAATTTGCTTGTGATGCCGAAACTAGACCTGTCTGAGTTTTTTGTATATCATAAATTGATAAATTATTATTATAAGCATCATAAATATTATACATATTGTCAGCTTCCAGTGCTCCAGAAGTTGTAAATGTAAAATATTTATTTATATTTGCTTGTTCAGTTGTATCTAATAACAACAATTCTGTTTTTGTTTTTTCCGGTGAATATTTCATTACCAAATTTAAGAATTTAACTCCTTTTGTATCTGTTAAGTATTCAATAAAATTTGTATAGTTTGGTTGTTCTGGTGCAACAAATGACATTACAGCGTTACTTGCAGAAATTTGAGAAATATCTATACTTGATGACTGGTATGAATAACTTTTACTATTAGGAGAGGATGAGCAACTGTCATTAAAAACAGTTACTGTATTATTTCTATAGTAATCTGAATCTAAGCCACTGTTTGTATCATTTGCTAAATGATCATTAGTCCATACGGCTGTTCCATCAGCTTCTTCCAAATCAACTAGATAATGAGTTCTATCATTATTATCAGATTGTGTTTCGTCTACATGATAAATTAAGATACCTCTTGTAGTTCCCGGAATATATTTATCAAAACCAACACTTTGTCTGTTTTCCATTAAAAAATATTCACTGGCACTAAAATATTCTCCAGTTAATTTATAAAAAGCAACACTTGATGTCGCAGATGTTCCTATTGTATTTGTGCCTGCTTTAGGAGTTTTTGGGACAATCCAACCAAGTTGATATTTTATCCATGCGGATGGATGAGCCGGACAGTTGCCTGCGTTATTAGAATCAGAAGCATTCCAGCTTCCGCCTGACATTAAACAAAATTTACCTAATCCTTCACTTGTATATGTATAATCGTATAAATCAGGCATACCAAAAAAATGAGTAGATTCATGACATATAACACCTATTCTTGTTAAACCTTGTGTTGAAGCAGCAATATCCCAACCTCTTCTGGCAGGTTCAGTATGAAATAAACTGAATGTAATACCATCATATATGACAGGAGTTGCTAATGACCATTTATGTGACCATATATAAGCCGAATCATTTCCTGCATATTCCGCTCCGCCCCCAGCATGTATGAAAGTTAAACCTTCCGGCTCATCTGAAGATGGCCAAATTGCTTTAAAATCGTACCCGGCAGCTTCAAGTTTTGCCAAAGCTTCTTTTACCATATCTCTTGAAGTTTTTGTTGCACTTGAACTTTCTCCGTATTCAACATAGCTGGAATCAAGTTTTACTATAGGAGATATAACTGATTCCATAGTAAGTGCTCCATAAGATACTTCATTGAAAAAATCTTTAACTGAACCAACCGCTCCATCTTCTGTATAATTAGTAGTATTGAATAATTTATCATATTCCGCTCTAATTTCATTGTCGGTTGAAGATGAACTAAATGGTTTGTTATCTCTGAAACCTAAATCACTAAATTCAACAAGAATAACTAAATTTTTCTTTGTTCCTATAGAAGATACTGTTTTGTTTTGGCTTGATAGTTGTTGTGATATTTTTTGATATGTTTTTTGTGAATATGTATTCAATGCGCTGATTTTTGTTTGGGCAGCATTTAATTTAATATCATCTTTTAATGATTTATGTAACCCTGTTGATATTGCAGAAACTTTACCAACAATATAACTTGAAGGTAGCAAACTTCCATCTTGATTTTTCTGTGCATAAGTCCAAAATTTTGTTTCTGTATCTTTTAATATGGTGTAACCCTCGGAAGTTTCATCCCAATGATAAAATTCATCACCTCTTGCTTGAATTGTTATATTTGTTCCGTCAGGTTGTGTGATTTTGATTGGGTTAGGATTTGCCGGGACAGCAAAAAGGTTGTTTGTAAAACACAAAAAAGTGATACAAATAAAGCAAAAACAAATATATTTTTTTATTCTATTCATTATTGTTCTCTCAAATTAAAATTTAACTAATACAGAAAACATATGAGTATTTCCTAAATCACCAGATGGTAACCAAGCATAATCTACAGATAAAAAATCAAATTTAAAACCAATACCGGCAGTTAAATTCGAAACAAATTCATATGTGAAATCTTCGATTTCTTTTTTTAATGGTATTTTATAACCAATTCTAAAAAATAAAATTTCTTCCAGATTTACTTCAGTTGCTAATTTTAATTCATATATATCGTCATTATAATATCCATCTAATTGAGCTATCACGGTTGTATTTTCATTTACATTATCAGAACATGAAAAATATAAGTTTGTTGGCAAATTATATCCGGCAACCTGTGGTCCAAAATTATTTATACCCATGCCAAAAAATAAAGACTCATTAGCAAAATATAATCCGCTTAAATGTCCCGCATAACCTTCATATGAGACATCATCTATGGTTTGTTTAATATATTTAGCAGAAAGTCCTGCTGAAAAAATTTCGTTAAGTTTTATTCCGTAAGAAATATTTAATGCTTTATCATTAGCACCAAAGTTGCCTTGTTCTATATATCCGCCTGCACCATCATCTAATGTTCTTTTCATTGTTCCTAAATCAAAATAAGTACATGATATATTTAAACCGGATTTTTCATTAAGAGGAAGATTAAATCCAGCTACACTGTAGCTGGTATCTTCTAAGTAGACTGCATGTGTTAATATTAATGATCTTGATGCAAAAGGAATGATTGATGGATTTGTAACAGAAGATGATATATCTGAAATATAATTGTTTGCTAAAGAAGCTTCATAAGCTGTCATAGGAATTTGTAAAACTTGGAATACTGTAGTCCCAGACCCGCTAGCAAAAATGGGTTGAATCAATAAAACGAGGCACATTACGACTAATAATATTTTTTTTCTCATATTTTCCCCGATTTTTTCAATATATCTGGAATGTATTCTTCTATTCCTATTGCCATTATATGAACACCATCGGCAAAATCTCTTAACTTACATATAGTTTCTGCACAAATTTGTATGCCTTCATCGAATGGGTTTTTTGCTGATAGGATTCTATCTTGAATATTTTGTGGAATATTTACACCTGGAAGTTTTTTGAGAAATTCCATAAAAGCAACAGATTTAATCACTGTAACTCCTGGCAATATTTTTATATTCTTGTATCGTATTGTATCAAAAAATTTTTGGAATTGCACTATGTCAAAAATGGTTTGTGTTTGCACAAACTCTATACCTGCATTAATTTTTTTTTCAAGCATTAAAAGTTGTAAATCTAATGGGCTGGCTGTAGGATTAGCAACTGCCCCTAAACAAAATTTTGGGCTGCCTTTCAGTTTTTTACCGGCTAAATCAACTCCAGTTTCTAATAGTCTTGCAGCTTTTATTAATTGAATAGTATCCAAATCATATACAGCTTTTGTACCAATATATTCACCTGCTGATGTGTGATCCCCGCTCAAAATCAAAACATTTTCTAGTCCTAAAACACTTGCACTTAATAAATCAGACTGTAATGCTATTCTGTTTCTGTCTCTGCATGTCATTTGTAGTATAGATTCATATCCTCTATCTTTCAAGAGTTTACATATTGCAAGAGAACCAACTCTCATAGAAGCTCTTTGATTATCAGTTATATTTATAGCATCGACAACTTTTGCTAAAATATCTGCTTTATTTAGTAATGTAGATATTTCTGTCCCTTTAGGAGGAAAAAGTTCGGCTGTTATAATAAAATCATTAGTAGCTAATTTGTTTTTAAATTTCATTGTTTGATGTCTTTTTTTTTATAAATTATATTTTTAGGCTTTACAATGTTTCGTGGTGGCAGATATGTATCTTTTATTATATTTACTGAATTTGTTTTTTTAAGTTTCTCGTAAATTAATACCCAAGCACAATCTTTTTCTTGATCAACTTCACATTTCCCATTTACAAAACCTCCACAAGGTCCGTTTATCAGGCCTTTTGAACATCTTGTAACAGGACATATTCCTGCAGTCTTATCAACAATACATTGTCCGCAAGTACTGCAATATTGATTATAAACACCAATTCGTTCAGTTGTTCCGACAAATAATCCGTCAAGACCTGCAATAATTTTTAAATCTGTAATTTTCTCTATAGCTTGAATACCTGCACCGCAAGTCAGAGCAAGTATTATTGTAGCTTCTGAAAAATTATTATTTTTTATGAGCTCTTTTTTTGCAACTCTTATATCGCAAGCTGTATCTAAAACTGCAAAACCACTTACAATTCTGTTGTTTTGTTTAAAATTTTCTTCAATTTCCAAAATGGCAGCTTCACTGCCGGTATTACATTTAGTTGCACAACCGGCGCAACCTACAATAAAAATTTTATCTTTATCAGTAGTTTGCATTAATAAATCAGAAAAGTTTTTTTGAACTGTTATTATCATTATTATTCTTTTTTTAAAGCAATTTTTGAAATAGCTTTATCAAAACCTAAATCAATTATTGTATCTACTATGTCTTTAATTGAATTCAAAATATTTTCAATTTGATTTTTATCAGAATCTGTAAAATTACTTAATACAAAATCTGCTGTGTTTGAATATTTTCCAAGAGGACCTATGCCTAATTTCATTCTTGGAAATGAATTTGTAGCAGTTTGTGTTATTATAGAATTAATGCCGTTATGACCACCTGCAGAACCATTTGCTCTAAATCGGAATTCACCTACAGATATAGAAAAATCATCATATAAAACTAACATTTCAGATGGCATAATTTTATAATATTTTAAAAGAGCACTTACAACGAAACCGGAATTATTCATAAAAGTCATTGGCTTTGCAAACAAAATTTTCCTTTGAGTTTTCGTATAAAAAGTAATACTCGCCATATCATTCCAGTTTTTCCATGCAAGATCTTCAAGAGATATAATCTTGTCAACAGCTTTGAAACCAAAATTATGGCGAGTATTAGTATATTTTTCGCCTGGGTTACCAAGTCCGATAATAAGTTTAATATCAGACATAGACAATTATTTTTTTGTTCCTTCTGCGCCTTCTTCTTCTTTTTTACCTTTAGCAATAACTTCAGGTGCCTGAGGTACAGCTGTTACATCTACTGGTTTTTCTTCTTCAACAGATAAAGCGATTATATTTACAACAATATTTGTTGGATCGTTCTCGTATTCAACACCATCAATCTTTGGTAATTGAGAAACTGTAAGAGCTTCACCAATTTTCAAAGCTGAAACATCAACACTTATTTTAGATGGGATATCTGTTGGTAAACATCTAACTTTAATTTCTCTCAAGATATGTTCTAATGTTCCACCTGAATTTTTTACACCGTCAGCGATGCCATCAATATGAACAGGAACAAGAATATTAATTTTTTCCTTTAATGATATAGCTTGAAAGTCAACATGATTTGGAGCTTGTGTAAGTACATGTCTTTGTAATTCTTTGATGATAGCTGTTTTAGAAAAATCTTTGAATTTTAATTCAATAATAACGTTAGCACCTTCTTTCCCTACTATTGTCATAAATTTCTTAGTATCAACTGTAACAGCTATAGGAGTTTCGTTTTTCCCATAGAATACTGCAGGAATTTTGCCTGCGTTTCTAATTACATTTAAATTCTGTGACACTTCTCTTATTTCTGCTTCTAATGCTACTTGCTTCATGAGTTTCCTCCATTTATATTTCTTCTTGTTTTATTTTAAACGAAAAGTGCACTTATAGACTCATCGTTAGATATTCTCATAATTGCTTCTGCTAAAAGGGAAGCAATTGATAAGACTTTAATTTTTTTATTTTCTCCGCTATGCGGAATAGAATCTGTTATAACAACTTCTTGTAAACATGAGTTTTGAATTTTTTCTAAAGCTTCACCTGATAAAACTCCATGGGAAGATGCAGCAAAAACAGTGGTTGCACCGGCATTCTTTATTGCTTCTGCAACTTTAGTTAAAGTTCCTGCCGTATCAATCATATCATCTAAAATGATAGCATTTCTACCTCTCACATCTCCAATAATATTCATAATAGCAGCTTCATTTGGTCTAGGTCTTCTCTTATCTACAATTGCCAAATCGGCATTCAAATGTTTTGCAAAAGCTCTGGCTCTTTCTACACCGCCTGCATCAGGCGAAACTACTATCGGATTATCTAATTTTCTTTCTTCAAAATATTTTAACAGGACAGGCGTTCCGTATAGGTGGTCAACAGGAATATCAAAAAAACCTTGGATTTGACCGGCATGTAAATCCATAGTCAAAATTCTGTTAATTCCTGAAGCTGTAATAAGATTTGCAATAAGTTTTGAAGTTATAGGTACTCTTGGTTCAGATTTTCTGTCTTGTCTGGCATAACCATAATAAGGCATCACTGCTGTAATTCTTTTTGCAGAAGCTCTTTTTAAAGCATCAGCAACTATTAGCAATTCCATAATGTTTTCGTTTACAGGGGAACATGTAGGCTGTAAAATATAACAGTCAGCACCTCTGACATTATCTATAATTTTTACTTGAATTTCGCCATCACTGAAGTGCCCAATTTTTGCTGCACTCAATTCAACCCCTAATTTTTTAGAAATTTCCTGAGCCAAAATGGGATTTGCACTACCTGCAATAAGTTTAAGCTTCATTTTATCCTCTTATTTCTTTTTACGAACTTTTATTATTTGTCTTGCTCTTGCTATCGTTAGTTTATTAGGCAAAACATTTTCTGTTATGGTTGAACCTGCCGCTATAAGTACTTTTTTTCCAATTTTTACAGGAGCTACAAGATTTACATTTGAACCTACAAAAACTTCATCTTGTATAATTGTTTGATGTTTATTGTTACCATCGTAATTACAAGTAATAGTTCCTGCTCCAATATTCACATCTTTTCCGATAATAGCATCACCTATATAAGATAAATGATTTACTTTTGATCCTTTATCTATAACTGATTTTTTTACTTCACTGAAATTTCCGACTTTTACATTATCTTTTAAAATAGAATCAGGTCTAATATGGGAAAAAGGTCCAATCTTTACATTGTTTTTTATATTTGAACCATCTACATAAGAATATAAAATGATCGTATCATCACCAATCAAAGAATTACATATACAGGTATTCGGTCCAATCTGACAATTTTTCCCAATTTTTACTTTTCCTTCAATTGAAGTATTAGGTTTTATAACAGTATCTTGCCCAATAATTACATCATTGTCAATATATGTTGTTGTTGGGTCTATAATAGTAATACCATCAGACATTAACTTATCTAATTTTCTATTTCTTAAAATTTTGCTGGCATAAGCGAGTTGTTTCCTATCATTAATACCTAGAATTTCTTCTTCATTAGTAATAGATAAAGCATCAGTCTTATATCCAGATTTATTTAATATAGAAATAACATCTGTTAAATAGTATTCTTTTTTATTATTATCGTTTTTTACTTTTGATAATGCTTGCCAAAGAGTTTCTAAATCAAAACAATATATTCCGCTGTTTATTTCTTTTATTTGTTTTTGTTCTTGGCTAGCAGATTTTTCTTCAATTATACAACTTACATTACCGTTAGAATCTCTAACAATTCTGCCATAACCAAAAGGTTCATTAACAATACCGGATAATATAGTAGCAAAATTTTTATTTTTTATATGATATTGTAATAATTGTTTAATAGTTTCTTGTCTTACCAGCGGTGTATCTCCGCACATAACAATTAAATGACCTTTTAATCCCTCTGCATATTTTTTAATTTGTAAAAGAGCATGCCCTGATCCTAATCTTTTTTCCTGAAGGGCAGTGGTAATATTTAAATTTTCGTCAAATCTTTTAAGATGTTTCAAAACCAAATCAGAACCACTTCCAATAACTACAAAAAGTTTTTGTAGTTTAACATGGTTCAAACAATCAATAACATGAGAAATTAATTCTTTCCCTGCTACTTTATGTAAAACTTTAGGCAGACAAGACTTCATTCTTGTGCCTTCACCAGCTCCAAGTATAACACCATAAATATTGTTCATAATATTTGTTCTAAATCAACTTGCTGATTCTACAAAATTATCAATCGTTTTTCAAACTGTAATAAATAAATACCACAAACATTTGTATTATAAAGGATATTTTCAAAATCAATACATAAGTTTATTGTATAAATTATTTTGTGAAAATAGTATAATTTAAAAATATGGACAAAGAAAAGAAAAAACCTTTATCTTCTCTTGGAGAATTTGGACTAATTAAATTTATTAGAGATAATAATACTCATCCGCAAAGATATCATCAAGTGCATTTAGATATCGGGGATGATTGTTTTTGTTTCCAATCTCATAAAAATTCAAAATATTTAGTAACTACAGATATTTTAATAGAAAATACCCATTTTAAAAAACAATGGGCAACACCTGAGCAAATTGGTCAAAAAGCTGTTGAAGTAAATGTGAGCGATATTGCCTCAATGGGGAATGCAAAACCATTGTATGCTTTTATATCTCTAGGTGTTCCTAAAAACATTGAAGAAAATTATGTTAAAAGATTATTTAAATCTATAAAAAAAACTTGCCAAAAATACTGTATACATATATCTGGCGGCGATACTGTTAGTTCAGAATATATAACAATTTCAATTACGGTAATAGGTATAAGTGATAGTAATATAATTACCAGAAGCAAAGCAAAAAATAAAGATTTGATTTGTACAACAGGAACATTTGGCGATTCAGGAGCAGGTTTAGATATTTTATTAAAAAACAAAAAAAAAGAAAATTTAAAGCAATTTGAAAAGAATCTTATAAAAAGACATCTTTTACCTCAAGCTAAAATAACAATAGCAAATTTGATATCAAGAAATATAAATATAACATCTATGACAGATTCTTCAGACGGATTATTCAAATCAATAGAGTTGTTAACTACTGATAATAAAAAAGGGGCAAATATAAATCTTAATAGCATCCCCATATCGAAAGATTTACAAAAATTTACAAATAATAATATACAGAAAATTTATAACTATGCTCTTTTTGGGGCTGAAGAATTTGAACTTGTGTTTACAATAAATCCTATAGATAAGATAAAATTGCAAAAATTAGTTCCAAGTATTTCTTATATTGGAGTTGTGAACAATACAAATGAGGTTGAGTATTTTGAAAACGATCAAAAACGAAAAATCAAATATAGTGGCTTTAAACACTTTTAATAATAAAATCTTTTATACATCGACAGATGTAGAAACAAGGGAACTTGGAAAAGATTTTGCTTGTATTTTAAAACCAACAGACATAGTATTTCTTAACGGGGATTTGGGTGCAGGTAAGACAACTTTTATACAGGGTGTAATGTCAAAGTTCGGAATAAAAGGTTTTGTCAGAAGTGCAAGTTTTATGTTGGTTAGTGAATTTGAAAGTGAAACTTGTAATTTATATCATCTTGATTTATACAGATTAGATGAAAATAACACTTTTGATTTAGGTATTGATGAATATTTGTTTGGTAATGGTATTTCTCTTATAGAATGGAGTGACAGAATCATCCACTACAATATAAAAAAAAGATGGGAAATAAATATTGACTATACAGAAAATGGAAGAAAAATAAAAATAAAGAGATATTTATGAAAATTTTAGCAATTGAATCTTCAGGTGCATCATTAAGTGTAGCGATTAGTGAGAATTCGAACATTGTTGCAGAATATTTTTATAATGCCGGTAAAATACATTCAGAGATACTTATTTCACTTATAGAAAAAATAGTAAAAGATGTTAATTGGGATATAAAAGATATAGATAAATTTGCGGTTTCAAGTGGACCCGGTAGTTTTACAGGGATTAGAGTTGCTATGACTACTGTAAAAACATTATCACAAACTTTAAATAAGCCGGTAGTTTCTATTGATACTTTGTCTATTCTTGAATCAAATATAAATATTAAAGATATAAAAATAGTAGCTGCTATAGATGCATTAAGAGAAGAACTTTACATTAAACAAAATAATAAAGTTATAATAGTAACTATTAAAGATTTTATAAAAAAATATAAAAAATATAAAAATAATATTTTAGTAATAGGAAATGCTGTTGAAGTACATAAAAAAGTATTATCAAAAGAATTAGGGAAAACATCTGTTAATCTAATGCCAAATTTACACTTTCCAAAAGCATCAACATTGGCTTTTATTGCTTCAGACAAAGAAGGTGTATCTTTTAAAGAAGTTGAACCTTTATATGTAAGGAAATCTTGGGCAGAGGAAAAGCCCAAATCGTAATGTCTGAAAATAAATTATGATTTTATAAAAAAGTAACCATTGTAAAAATATCAAACATATTATAGAAGCTATTTTAAAAAATTAAATTTTGGTATACTAAACAAAATAATCTACGATATTAATTTTAAAGGATATTTATGAATAAATATTATATTACGACTCCAATTTATTATGTAAACGATAGACCTCATATAGGTCATGCCTATACAACAATTGCTACTGATATTGTTGCTCGTTGGAAAAAATTACAAGGATTTGATGTTTTTTTCTTAACAGGGACAGATGAACATGGTGCAAAAATATGCCAATCTGCGCAGGCAAAACAGATAACTCCAAAACAATTGTGTGATGAAATGAGCACACATTTTAAAGAAGCTTGGAAGTTGTTAGATATTGATTATTCAGGTTTTATCAGAACAACTGATAAAATACATGAAGATACTGTTCAAATGATTATGCAAACTCTTTATGACAAACAATTAATATATAAGAAAAAATATGAAGGGCTATATTGTATTCATTGCGAAAAATTCATTTCAGAAAAAGATTTAGATGAAAATGGATGTTGCCCGGACCATAAAAAACCGCCAAAAGTTCAGTCAGAAGAAAATTATTTTTTTAGATTGTCATCTTTTAATGAAAAATTAATTGATATGATTGAAAATTCACAAAATCCTAATCATATAGAAATATTGCCGGAAACCAGAAGAAATGAAATTCTAGGTAAATTAAAGTTAGGATTAGAAGATATAAGTATTTCAAGGGCAGCTCTTGATTGGGGAATTCCTCTCCCATTTGATAACAGTCAGACTGTATATGTCTGGATTGATGCATTGATTAACTATGTATCTGCAATAGGTTATAAAGATGATAAAGCAATTTTTGAAAAATATTGGCCGGCAGATATACATTTAATGGCAAAAGATATTTTATGGTTTCATAGTGTAATATGGCCGGCACTTTTAATGGGCGCAGATATAGCTGTTCATAAAAGAGTTTATGCTCATGGATTTTTTACAATCAATGGCGAGAAAATGTCAAAAACCATAGGTAATGTAATAACCCCTTCAGAATTAGTAGAAAAATTTGGTGTAGACCCTACAAGATATTTAACAGTATCTCTTATACCTTTTGGACCTGACGGAGATATTTCAATATCTGCATTGGCACATAAATACAATATTGATTTAGCAAATAATTTAGGAAATTTAGTTTCGAGAACTAATAAAATGGCGGAAAAATATTTTGAAGGTAAAATTCCAGACTGCCAGGTTGAAGATACTTTAACTCAATCTGTTGCAAAAATTTTAGAAGATGGATACGGACAAGCAATAGAAAATATGCAGTTTCATAGAGCAACAGAAATTTTGCAAAATGCTATTACTTTAATTAATCAGCAAATTGAAAATGATGCTCCTTGGAAACTTGCAAAAACAGATACTGAAAAACTTGCAAAATGTATGTATTGTTATTTTCAGGCAACTGATTTAATTGCTATGCATTTAATACCGTTTATGCCGACAATTTCACAAAAAATATGGGGATTAAATGGGGCTAATGGAAATATATATGATACATCAAAACAATATTTTATTGATAAACAGTTACCAAAAGATGGTTTTTCTATAAAAGGGTCATCATTAGGAAGTTTTGAAATATTATTTCCTAGAATAGAGTTGGAAAAGAAATAATGGACAAAAAAATGTTAGTAGATTCTCATGCTCATACTTGTGATGAAAAATTTGATGCTGACAGAAATGCAGTTTTAAATAGAGCTTTTACAAGCGGAGTAAAATATATAATAGAAGTTGGTTGTGAACCGGAAACTTGGGATAATGTTTTTGAATTATCTCAAAAAGAAAATATTTTTTCTATGTTTGGGATTCATCCGCAAGATTCTTCAAAGTTCAGTGATGATAATTTTAATAAACTAAAAACATTATTAAGTGATAAGAAATGTGTGGCAGTCGGCGAAATAGGACTAGATTATCATTATGATTTGTCTCCAAGAAATGTACAAAAAGAAGTTTTTATAAAACAAATGAATTTAGCTGTTGAAATAGAAAAACCTGTATGTATTCATTGCAGATCTGCATATGATGACATGCTGAAAATATTAAAAGATTTTAAAAAATTACCAAAAGGTGTTATTCACTGTTTCTCTGGAAATTTAGAGGAAGCAAATGCAGTTTTAGATATGGGCTTTTTGATAGGTATTGATGGGCCTTGCACATATCCAAAATCAGATAAATTAAGAGAAATTATTGCGAGTGTAGATATAGCAAAACTTTTAATAGAAACAGACTGTCCATATTTGGCTCCTCAGTTATACAGAGGTCAAAGAAATGAACCATCTTATGTTGTGGAAATTGCAAAAAAAATAGCAGAAATTAAAAATATTCCTCTTAACGATGTTTGTAATATGACTTCGGCAAATACAATAAAATTATTTAATTTATGGGAGTAGAAATGAATACATTATCTTATCAGTATTTAGACAGTTTGTATTTGAATATAACAAATCGTTGTATGATGGCATGTCCATATTGTATAAAACAAAAATGGGCCGGAAATTTCAGAGGTCATTCATTAAAATTAGATACAGAACCAACATCACAGGAAGTAATAAATTCTATAGGTAATGATATTTCAAAATATAAAGAAATTATATTTTGTGGTTATGGCGATAGTTTAATAAGACTAAAGGAAGTTATAGAAATATCGACTTGGTTGAAATCAAAAAATGCTGTCGTTAGAATAAATACTGCCGGTCTTGCAAACAGATACCATCAAAAAAATATATTGCCGGAATTAAAAGGGCTTGTTGATATTATTTCTATTAGTTTAAATGGAACAAATCCGCAAGAACATAATAAATTAAATAATCCAATGTTTGCAGAAGAATCATTTGACGAAATAATTAATTTTGCAAAACTTGCAAAACAATATATTCCATTGGTTGTGATAACGGCTGTTGAATTACAGAATCTTGATGTATCAAAAGTTGAACAAATTGCAAAATCAATAGATGTTTCATTTAGAGCCAGACCATATTTAGATTAATATGAAGAAAATTGAAACAAAAAAAATTTTTAGACTTCTTTATATTCCATGTATAATTTTTCTATTAGCATTTGTATTAAATACTAATTCATTGCTGTCTAGGAAAACTTACATATTAGTAGATGATAAGCTTATATCTGTAACTTATGACAAAAATAAAATATTACGAGATATTTTAAAAGAAAAAAATATAATTTTAAATCAAGATGATATTATATATTATGATTTAGATAAACCAGTTAACCCTGATTCCAGAGTAAAAATAATAAGAGTTAAAAAAATAAAATCAAAAGCATCAAAGCAATCATCTTTTAGACCTATTTGGCAAAAAACATATACATCAAATTTAAGAAAAGTAGAATTACAAAAAGGTATAGTAAAAGATACATATTATAATCTTACCCAAATATATTATGATAATAAATTTAATAATTTTATTTATGATAGTGAAAAAACTATTTCAAAAACATTTTACAGATTGCTTTTATTAAAAAAGAACAATGAAATAGAGAAGATTTATGATTTATCCAAAACAAAAAGAATAAAAATGATAGCTACAGCATATTATCCGGGAGATCCTCTTGCTTGGGGAGATGGAACAGTAACATGTTTAGGCCAAAAAATGCAAAGAGGTATAGTTGCAGTTGACCCAAAAGTTATACCATTAAGAACAAGATTGTATATTTCCGGCTATGGCTATGGTTATGCAGGAGATACGGGGTCTGCAATTATAGGCAACAGAATAGATTTAGGTGTTAATAATAAACAAGAAGAACAGTCTTGGATGCATAGAGAAGTTACGGTGTATATACTGGAAAAATCTAAAACTTGGTAATTTATAGTTTGTAAAGTTAATTCCAATATACATTTTTTCTATATAAACTTTACAGGTGTTTTTTATTTTGATAGCTTTATCATAATAAAAGCAAACATAAAAGAGGATATTATGATTAAAGATATGATTTTGTTCGGGAAAATTTTATATGAACAAAGATTAAATCATTCTCATTCAGGTAATATCAGTATTAGGAAAGGAAACAATATTCTAATAAAAAGACATGGTGCTATGTTGGGGTATCTTACTGAAAAAGATATTGTTCATATTAATCTCCATGATGAGAGTAAAGATAAATTAGCATCATTGGAAGCCAAAGTTCATAGAGCAATATATTTAAATAATCCGGATATAAAAGCAATTGCTCATGCTCATACAATTTATGCAACTGTTATTTCTTTTAAAAATAAAATAATAAAACCTATAGATTCAGAGGGAGTTTTTTATTTGCCACAAATACCGGTTTTATCTTGTGAACAAACAATATGCTCAACAGAAGTTGCTGATAAAATACCGGAACTTATATCAAAATATAAAGTGGCAATTGTGAAAACACATGGTACTTTTGCAGGTGGTAAAACTTTAGAAGAAGCATGTCTATATTTATCTGTTGTAGAGAATGCATCAAAAATCATATATTTAAATAGTTTGCAAAAATAATATGCAAAAATTTTTTGATAAGTTAAATAATTTTCAAATAGCTTTAATTTTATTTTTTATAATATCAATAATTCATATAGATATTATTTGGGCACCAGTTGGATACTATTTTTCAAAGTTTGATTTAAAAGATTTAAATTATTATATAAATATAAGACAATATGTTTCCGATAGTTTGCTTTCCGGTGTCATCCCTTTATGGACATTAAATATTTTTTCAGGTCATCCTTTTTTTGCTAATTCAGAAACTGCAACATTTTATCCGTTTAATTTTATTTTTTTATTCTTACCGATAAGCAAAGCTATAAATTGGTCATTTTTATTACATTTTTTTATATTGTCTTTTTCAGTTTTTTTATGGATAAATAATAAAATAAATAGAAAATTAGTATCATTGTATACAGCAATAATAGCAGTATTTAGCGCAAGTTTTTATCTCCATGCTGTTGCCGGTCATTTATCTAATATTATTACAGTGGCATGGTTTCCATTATTGCTATTTTTATATGATAGAACTTTTAAAAATAATAATTATAAATTAATCATTCCTATTTCGGCTGTTATTTCACTGCAAATATTTGCAGGACATTTTCAATATGTTTATTATACAGCAATAGTATCTTTTATATATGTTTTGTTTTTTTGTTTTAATAAGACTACAATCATAACATTAGTTTTTTCTTATTTTGTTGCACTAAGTTTGTCTGCAGTACAATTGTTGCCTAGTGTTGAATTTTATTTGCAAGGAGCTAGAATTTCAGGAATATTACAGCATGTGTCAATAAAATCAAGCATGTCTCATTTGATAACATTGATGTTTCCTGTTTTTACTGAATTTACCAGCTATTATTTTTGGGAAACAGCTATATATATTGGTATATTTAATATACTTATTATTTCATTGGCGATATTTAATAATTTAAAAAAGAATTGTCTAAAATATATTTTATTGATTGTCATATTATATTTGCTAACATATCAGCATATAATATCGTATGTTCTTTCTGCAATAATCCCGCTATTTAACAATTTTAGAAGTCCTATAAAATTAAATTTTTTTATTTCAATATTAACACTACCTCTTTTGTCTTATGGGATAATCCAAATAATATCAAAAGATATTAAAATTAATAAATATTTCATTTATGCGACAATTATTTTTGCAATAGTAATTGTTATATTCAGCAGTAAGCTGTCTCCATTTATAATTAATTTATTTTCAAATGATGTCACTTTGCATAATAGTTTCCAAAAACCAATTTTGATTACAGGATGCTTTGTTTTGTTGTTTTCAATATGTTTGTTTTTTAAAAAATATATTCCTGTACGCATAATAATATTGCTTATTGCAATATTACAGCCAATACTATTTGTAAAAAATTATACCAAACCTTTTTTCTTTAACAATGATTATAAGTATGAACGAATGAAAGTCTTTTACAAAAATAATGATATTCGATATTTTTCAAATGAAAAATATTCATTACAATATAATTATGAAAATATATTTGGTACAACATCAGATGTCTTAAAAAATTATTTGGATTTTATCAAACATTTAGAAGCCCCTAATGTTGATACAGAAAATATTTTTGCTATGCTAAGATGTAAATATGTTGTTGATGATGATACTTCTAAAGTATCACAATATAATGTAAAAATGTTAAAAAGAGTCAATATATTCTATAAATATATTACAGAACAAGATAAGGAAAAAACATTTTCAATTTTATTTGATAAAGATTTTGATTTTTTGCAAACCGTTGTATTAGACAAAGAACCAAAATATAAACCTGTAAACCAAGGTATCAGCACAATAAATATTTTATCTTTAAATGATAATAAAATTGAAATTGAATGTAAGACAACAGAACCTGCAATTATATTAGTCAGCAGCAATTATGAAAAAGGTTGGAAAGCTTACAATCTGGATAATAAAGATATTAAATATGAAATTATACAGGCAAATTATATTTATAGAGCGATATCTGTAGATAAAGGTGTTCATAGAATAAGATTTGAATATAAACCTTTATCTTTTCTTATAGGTTCTTGGATATCTGTTTTTTCATGGGTATTGCTGATAATTACTGCCATTTCTCTTTATTGTAAACGAAAATATATAAAATTGAAATAAGTGCTTTTTAATGGTATAATCCAAAAAATGGAAGAACGATTTAACTCTAATTTAATCTTCAATAGTTTTTTAATACTCATTCCTATAAATGCTTTTATGCTTTTTTTGATGACACTTTATAGGTTTGTTTTTTTTCTTTATTTTGCAGATTTTTCAACAGTTGGAACATTAAAAATATATATTTTAAAAGCTTTTTTAATGGGATTGAGATTTGATATGTCAGTTATGGCATATATTAATGCACCTATTACATTAATTCTAATATTTTGTTTATTATTAAAAAACTATTCAATATTTAAATTATCTATATCTTTATTTAAATATTATTATACATTAGTGTTCTCTCTATTATTTTTTGTGATATTTGTAGATTTTGGATTTTTTTCATATTTTAAAGATCATTATAATTTTTTAATATTTGGTATTTTTGAAGATGATACCATTGCCCTGATTAAGACAATAGCATTAGATTATAGGTTGTATATTGCTTTAATAATTTTCGGGCTATTATGTTTTGTTATTTATAAATTTTCTTATTGGACATATAAAGAATTAAAATTCAATGAAAGAATTATTAATACATTATATTGGAAGAAATTAACAAAAACAATTATTATCATATTGATAGTATCAGTAAATTTTATTATAGCCAGGGGTTCTTTTTCAATGTTCCCATTAGGTATATTTTATTCACAAATTTCTCCGGATTTATTTGTTAATAAATTATGTATAAATCCGGTACATCCGTTGGCAGATACTATTTACTATAAAATCAAAAATTCAAACAATACTATGAATTTAAAAGATGTTTTTAAATATTCAAGTGATGATAAAATAATAGATGATTTAAATTTTTTAGATTTCAATAAAGATAAACTAGTAATTAAAGATGTTTTTTTAAAGAAAACTGCTGAAAATAAAATTGCAGAACAAATAAAACCTAATGTTATTTTAATTGTTTTAGAAGGTTTTGGAGAACTTCCGGTTTTAAACAATAATCAACAATTTAATGTATTAGGAGATCTAAAAAAACATTTTGATAGTGATACTGTTTTTTATAATTTTTTACCTGCAGGATTTATAACAATTCATGCTATAGAATCAATTATTTTAAATATCCCGCAAAGACCTTTTGTTAATCAAATTACACAAACATCTGATGCATTTAAATCTTTTCCAAGCTCAGCTATTCTTCCATATAAAAAAGCAGGATATCATTCAATTGCTCTTTATGGTGGCAGTATGACTTGGAGGGATTTGGAATCTTTTTTTAAGACACAAGGATTTGATGAAATTGTAGGTGAAGGGAATATAACTGTAAAATCCAAAGATAGACATGCTTGGGGTATAAATGATGATCAATTTTTTGAATTATTAAAAGAAAAATTAAATGATAAATCTGATAATAAACCAAAATTTATTTATGCAATGTCTACAGGAACTCATCCTCCTTATAAAAGACCAAACGGATATGATCCTCTTCCATTAGAAATCCCATCACAAATAAAAGGAATGATGTCAACAAAAGATTTGGACAATAAAGCGATTTTTGAATTATATCAATTTGCGAATATGGAACTTGCAAAATTTATTTCAATGGTAAAAGAATCAGAATTTGCTAATAATACAATTATTGCTGTTACAGGAGATCATAATTTAAGGGAACTCTCAAATTATTCTGATGAGGATATGTTTTTAAGATATGCAGTTCCTTTATATTTATACATTCCTAAGCAGTTAAAAAACAAAGAAATTAATACATCAATAAATGGTTCACATATGGATATTATGCCGACTTTATATGGATTATCGTTATCTGATGTTGAGTATACATCTGTTGGAAATGATTTGTTAAATATTTCAGATAATGTGGCATTTAATGTAAGCGGATTAGCTGTTAATGATAATATTGCAATAAAATATAATTTTATAGATCATTCTATTAAATCTTTTAATTTTGATAAAGAAACTAAAAAACTATCTCAAACAGATACTACGGAAAACCATAAAAAACTCGCAAATTATTATAAAGCAATAATGACAGCTACAGATATATTAATTAAAAATTAAAAGTTACAACCCAGAAGCTCCAAACTTCGCAAGTTTGTCAGCAATGTCATTCTTTTTATTTCCGGTATGGCTATCGATTTTTCTCCACATAATTTCAATTTTTGAAGATAAAACTACTTGTTTGTATTCCTGAGCCAGCGGATTTTTTGGCTGCCATTTCCCAGTTGCAAAATACTCTATACCTACATAGTCATAATTTATTCTGATTTTTTGAATATTATTTTCACAACACCATTTTAATACTTCTATGACAGAATAAAGTTCTCCGCCAAACTGTCTGGTTGAAGTATCTGCCATATTGCCTGAAAATTCTTTAATGTTTTTGTCACCTAAAAATATAACTGCACCATAACCGGTTTTACCATTAATATATGAACCATCTACAAAAGCTTCATATATTCCGGAGTTTTCCGAGTAAGTTGCAAAATTATTTATCTTATCCCAGCATTTATTAATAATTTCAACAACTTCAGTATCTTTTATATTTGAAGTTAAAAGAGAAAAAGATTTTTTAGATGGTTTGTAATAAATATTGATTTTACCTAAATTGACTAATTTATTCTTTATTGATATTTGCAATAAATAATCTCTAAAAGAAGACTCATCAAAAGTTGCAATAAGGTTACAATCGTGAAGTATTTTAATAAATTTATTTCCAAAAGAAGTTAATTCTTTATTATGTAATGTCATTATTAAGCCTTATCGTATTTTCCAAATTTTATGCATTTGTGGTAATATCCTGACATCTTTTAGTTTTGATACAGCCAGATTATAAAATTCAAAAACTTTTTTATTTATATATTCTGTATTGTCTGAAGGTTGTATAACAAATTTAATATTTTTTGATATATCACAAACAGTTTTAATTGCTTTTATAAATTCTTGTTTTGTAGTTGATTTGGTTATTATAGTTTTAATGAATACTTTGTGTCTGGAAATATTCAGAAAATTTTTATGTTGAGCAAATAAATCTTTTTTACAGGCAGATTTAAATTTTATATCCATTGCAACAACATCACAATAAGTTGATATTTTTGTTAACTCTTCCGGTAACGTGCCATTTGTTTCAAGGTAAATACTGAATTTATCTTTTTTTAAAATTTTTAATAAATCAATTAAATAATCTGCATACAATAAAGGTTCTCCGCCGGTAAAAGATACAGACGGAATTTGAGAATAAAAATTATTTTTATTCTTTCTGTAAACATCTAATATTAATTCATATAATGCTTGTTGGGTATAATATTTTGTATTTGAATTTATTTTTAAAGAAGTCAACGTATCACAATAATTACACTTTAAATTACATCCTGAAAATCTGACAAAAATTTGAGCAATACCTGCAAAAATTCCTTCTCCTTGATAAGAAAAAAAAACTTCATCAACAGGAGCTGTACAATTATTTAAGTGCTGGATCATTTATTCCAACCTCTTGAAACCCTTTTGCTCTTAATTTACATGAATCGCATATCCCGCAAGGTTTCGTTGTTCCACTATAACATGTCCATGTGTTTTTATATGGAACTTTTAACTTCATGCCTAGTTTTATTATCTGACCTTTTGAAAAATGCTCTATAGGAGCTTGGATAGTTATTTTATTATTTAAAGCTTTTGTTACACTTTGCATTGCTTTTAGATAATGTCCGGTACAGTCCGGATATGATGAAAAATCAACCGCATTTATCCCAAGAAAAATTGAATTTGCTTTTATAGTTTCAGCATAAGATATTGCATATGATAAGAAAATAGTATTTCGTCCCGGTACATATGTCGGAGGAATAAATCCTTTTTTTATAATTTTATGATTTGGGATATTAACTGATTTATTTACCAGTGCACTTTTATCCCATGGTAGTTTTATATGAACAGTTTGAAAAATTAAACCTAAACTTTTAGCTATTTTTTCAGCATTTTTTACTTCTTTTTTATGTTTTTGTCCATAATCAAATATCAAACAATGACAATCATATTTTTTTGACATTGCATAATATAAAACTGTAGTAGAATCTAATCCGCCTGAAAATAAAATTATAGCTTTCTTTTTCATAATTGTACCATCACAGAAGAAGTATCACTTTCCCATACCTCAACCTCATAAACTTTTGCAGTTTCAGTTTCAGTTTCCAATTTTTGCATACATGTGAAAATATATGTAGCAATATTTTCAGCAGTAGGGTTTATTTTATCAAAAGGGGGAGTTTCATTTAAAAATTTATGGTCTAAATTTAACACAATAGTATCTAAATGTTTTTTCATATCAGTAAAATCTATTAACATTCCACAATTATCTAATTTAGTCCCTGTTAAGCATACTCTTACTTTCCAATTATGCCCATGTAAATTTTCACATTTACCTTTATATTCTCTTAAAGCATGTGCCGATGAAAAATATTTAAACACAGAAAGTTTATATTTCATTGCTTATATCTCCACTTTTTTAACATTTATGATTTTTTTACTAAAAAATTTACTGCCTAATTTTTGAAATTTTTCCGGACTGTCACTAACATAAAAAGAGTAAGAGCCTTTTCCTTTGTTATTTGTTAAATTTTTTTCTTTTAATAAATTATTAACTTCGTATGCGACTGCTGTTGCTGAATCAATTATATTTATATTTTTCCCTACAACTTTTTGTATTGTATTTTTTAATAATGGATAATGTGTGCATCCAAGAATAACAGTATCTGCTTTTTTGCTGATAATGTTGCTTAAATATATTTTTATTACTTGCTCTGTTACTTTATTATCCAGCCATCCTTCCTCAACAAGAGGAACAAATAATGGACAGGCTTGAGAAAAACATTGAATTTTCTTATTATATTTTTTAATTTCTTTAGTATAAGCATTACTTTTAATAGTTCCTTCAGTTCCAATAACGGCAACCTTATCGTTTTTTGTGCTTATTGCAGCCATCACTGAGCCTGCTGTTATAACACCTATTATCGGGACTTTTATAACTTTTTTTAGTGTATCTAAGCTAAATGCTGAAGCTGTATTACATGCGACCACAATAAATTTTACATTGTTTTTTACTAAAAATTTAGATATTCCAAGTGCGAAATTCGTAACAACTTTTTTTGATTTTGATCCATAAGGAACATGTGCAGTATCGCCAAAATAAATAATATTTTCTTTTGGCATAAGTTTTGTAATAGCAGACATAACTGTAAGTCCGCCTAATCCGGAATCAAAAATACCTATAGGCGCTTTATTTACCGGTACATTTTTTTGTTTTTCTTGCATAATATTTTTTTACACCTTCATATATAGAATCAGCTATTGAACTTTGGAAGCTTTTTGTTTGCAATTTTGCTTCTTCAGTATAATTACTTAAATATGCACATTCAACAAGAACCGCTGGCATTTGAGACCCTCTTAATACACAGAAGTTGGCTTGTTTAATTCCTCTGTTTTGGCTTTTTAATCTTCCTGAAGTTTCACAGACAATAAAACTAGATAGTTCCGATGATTCATTTATATATTCATTTACAACCATTGACCATAACATTTTTTGCAGAATGTTTTTTTTCTCATCAGATTTATTTTCTAATGCTAGTACAGAGTTTTCTAAAATTTCTGTAGATATAGCATCTGTATCAGAAGCATTTTCAGATAAGAAATATATTTCAAATCCGGCAATACTTCTTTTAAAATTCGCGTTACAATGAACAGATATAAATAAATCAGCCTTATTTTTATTTGCTATATTTGTTCTTTCTACAAGAGGAATAAAAGTATCATCATCTCTTGTAAGGATGACATTATAATCTTTGTCTTTATCAAAAATTTTCTTTAATGCTAAAATTATTTGTAAATTTAGGTCTTTTTCTTTAGTTCCATTTGGACCGATAGCTCCAGCATCCTGTCCGCCATGTCCTGCATCTAAAACTATAATTTTTGCATTTTTTGATTTTTCTTCATAGACAGGTGCGATATCTTTAAAAGTTGATGTGTCATCAATTAATGTATAACTGTCATCTATTATTTCATTTTCTGAAATACTCACAACTTTAACTTTTGATAAAGCTTCGGAGTCATTATTTTCTTCTTCTAATATTGGTTTATCATATATTTCTGAATCATTTGAAATTATTTTCTCATCAAGTATAGGTGGTTCTATTGATTTATTGTTTTTGTCTTGTGTTGATGTCTTTAATGTTTCTTTTTTTTCTTTTGATATATTTTTACACATGTCTTTATTTGTAGCCAGAGTTTCCGGTAGTATTATTTCACAAGGTTTTGCAATATCAACAGAAGAAGAATGTTCAATGTCAATTACTAATCTCGTAGGGTTTTTAAACTTCTTACTATTTACAAATCTTGGTTTTTGAGAAAAATTAATTGTAAAAACAGCTTCCCTGCCAATTGTATCATATGTAATATCTTTTATAGCGCCATTATTTGCAATAATATTATCTTTTGCAATTTTACCTCTTTGGAAAGCAACTATAATCGATTTTTTACCTTTTTTAATGGTATATGTAAGATTTTCTTCAAGTTCAATTACAATTTCAGTGCTATTTTCTTTTGTGTAATATCTAACAGCAGAGATATTTGATTTAGATGATATGACTAAAAGCTTATTTTTAGAATCAAAAGTAATAACATTTTCAAATATTTCAGAAAAATCTTTTAATAAAAGAAGTTCTACCGGGATATATACTTCATTGTTTAATAATAAAGTAGGAATATTAAGTTTTTCTTTCTTTTTACCAAAAGATATTTTTTTAGAATTTACAAAAATATCAACAGATTTATTTTTTAATTTCATTGAAACTTTTCCACTAACAGATTGCCAGTCTAATCTAGCATCAAAAAGGGTGGCAATTTCTTTTAGTGATAAGAAATTACTATCAGAAATTTTATAAATATTGGCACCATCATAGTTTTTGCCATCAAAAACTACATTTAATTTTTGACTTTCAATATTATGACTAACTTTTTTGCCACTGGCAAAACAAGTAGATATACAGGTGCAAATGATTAAAGACAAGAATATTATTATTTTTTTCATTTTAATTCTTTTAATTATACAAAATTATTTTTATATAAATTTAAAACTTCATCGTGATTTCTGTTTTGACAAAAGTTGCATGATCTAACTGGTTAGTATTATAAAAATCACCTGCTATGAAATATTCACCATAAATTAATGCTCTAATATTTTTATTTACTTGATAAAATAAACCCAACAAAGTTAAATTTCCTCTATTTTTACCTGTACCAAAAATTGTGCTTGTAACATTGGAAACATTTTCGTTTGCATATAGCAAATTATAACTTGCAGATACACAAATTTTAGAAGACAAATCAAGTTTATATTCCATATTATACATTTGTAAATTTGTCCAATAACCAAAATCGCCGGTTTCCGGGATATATAATGTGCCGAGCAAATCAGAATTGATGAACATTCCTCTGCCGAACAGATTATTCCAACCTTCATTGCCTGAAGTATTTTGCTTATCTCCTGAAAGATATATATATCCAAGTGTCATTTTATCGTTAAACAGAATTTTTGGTTTATCTATAAAAGTATATCCGGCAAAAGCATTTGCACTATGAGATTGTTTTTCTCTAACTTGAGTTGCAAGTTGTCCTCTGACAACAAAAGTATCATTATTATATTTTATATAACTTCCGAAAGTATTCATTTGTTCATAAATGTTTTTATTTTCACTTTTAAAAATATAATACGGCTCTATATAAACTTTTTGAGATAAATCACTTTTCCCAAAAACCATTATAGACTTTTCATCTTGCCAATTTAAGCGTGTTTTAGGATCAGTTTGATTAAAGACAGGTAAATATTGGTCATACTCTGTTCCCAAATGTCCAATTAAATCCACAGTAAATAAATCTGTTTTAAAACTAAATTTAGCGGCATTAAAATAAACTGTTCTTGACCCATCACCAGGAGTTCCGTCTGAAACTAAAAAATTTTCACCATAATTAAGATTTTGTCTACCTATTCTTATACTCAATAAATTGTTAAAGAGATTTTGTGCGTCGAAATAAAGATTTTCAAATATAAATTCATTGATATCATAATCGTCACTCTTGGATTTAACATTATAGAAATAAACTCTGTTTTCATTTAAAAGTTTTAGATAAGAAGAAAATGTTTCATTGAATTGAGTATTCAATCCCAATGATGTTCTTATTCTAATGTAATTGGCATTAAACACATCATAATCCTGTAAATCTTGAATGACATGTCTAAGTCTAAAATTAAAATCAGGTGAGAAAGTAACTGCATTTATAATTGGTACAACAAACAAACATAATAATAAACTAAATAATATTTTTTTCATAATGGTGTATATTATACATTATAATGATGTTGTTTTTGAAATAATCTTATTATTTTAATTACAATTTAAATGTTTGCACAAAAGAAATTCCAAACTTTATATATAGGTTTGGAATTTCTTTTGTAGAACTAATATTAAATTATAGTTTAATAATTATCTGCTGCTACTTCCTGATAAGCTTTTGGATGTGCACATGCAGGACATAAATCGACAGCTTCTTCTGATTCATATACATAACCGCAGTTTCTGCATCTCCATTTTACTGTACCATCTTTTGAAAAAACTTTTTCATTTTTAATATTTGCAGCTAATATTCTGTATCTTCTTTCATGTTCTGCTTCAACTTTTGAAATGTATTGATAAACAGAAGCAATTTCATCAAAACCTTCTTGTTCTGCTACTTTTGCAAATTCAGGATAAAGAACACTGTGTTCTTCTTTTTCCCCGGCAGCAGCAGCTAAAAGATTTTCAATTGTTTTGCCTATTTTCCCTGCTGGAAATGTAGCTGTAATTTCTAAATCTCCACCTTCTAAAAATTTAAAAAATCTTTTTGCATGTTCTTTTTCATTATCTGCTGTTTCTGTAAAAATTGCAGATATTTGTTCATAACCTTCTTTTTTTGCAGCGGAAGCAAAAAAAGTATATCTGTTTCTTGCTTGTGATTCTCCTGCAAAAGATTTGAGTAAGTTTTGCTCTGTTTTTGTCCCTTTTAAACTTTTCATTTTTTTCTCCTTCTTATTATTTTTTTATTATATAAACCAATTAGGTGCTAAAACATTTTTCCAAACAGCAATTTTATATTTTCCGCCTTTATAATAATCCCTGTAAGCTTCAACCGGATCTGTCTTTTTGTATTGTTCAGGCATTGCTTGTACAAAGGCTGTTATTTTTATCTTATGGAATTTTAATTTTGACTTATTTTTATTAATCCAATCTAAAATTTCATTACATTTATGATGTTTATAATATCGTACATTGTATTCTTCCAATAAAGATTTAGTATGCTTTAATAACCAATTAAAATTACCCAAAGATTCTCTAGACCATTTACAACAAGGATGGTTGCTATGAGTTAACTTATATGGCGGTACTATTTCTGAATTATGATAAAATACTGAACATAAAATCTGGCATGATTCTATAATCATTTTACATATGTGTTTATCACATTGAAATTGTGCAGCCAAATTTGGATTTTTATCTAAGACAAATATATTTATCTTGGTTCCTCTCTAAATCTCTGATATCCAACTGCCATGAATATTACAATGTGCTACTACAGATATCTTTTTATTCTCTAAATTAGTGACACAGAGTACACTTATAGGGTTTAAACTTGGTGTTAACGAAGTGTATCCTATAAAGTTTTTATCTGCATAAAAAACTATTTTAAGTATAGAATGTTCTGGTGTCATTGGATGAGTGATTTCACCAATTTTAGCTCTTATTTCTTGGCATGCTTGTGGTCCACAACAATTTTTAGTATCAATGGTTATAGATGGTAAATGTTTTTTTTCGCTTTCACCTATTGTTACAACATCTTCTTTTGTTTTAAGAGCATTTTCTTTTAAATTAAATGCTGTTGAAGGAGCTCCGCAAATTGGGCATTTTTCTGGTGCAACATCTTGTAAATGTACATATCCGCATACTGAACATACTAATGCTTTCATAAAAACCTCCGATATTTATTATTTTAAAAATCTTATTCCAATATGCAACAAAATTGCAATAACAGCAGTAAAAGCAAACACTTTATGCAGTTTAAATTTTTTTGTCGCTGCAAAAAAAATTGCCAAAATAAGACATATTACTCCAAGTATTCCAAAAAATTCAAAAAGTTCCATTTTTTACCTCTGTCATTTTAACTTTTGTGCAAATGATACTGCTATGTCATAGCACTTTTGGACTTCATCTTTATTTGGCTTAAATTTTACATCAACTTTATCAACAACTTCAACTCCAAAAGAAGTTAACATCTCTGCGATTTCTTTTACAGCACCACCTGCCCATCCATAAGACCCAAAAGCAATCGCTATTCTGTTTTTAGGTTTCATTCCCTTTAAGAAATGTAAAAAACCTGCAATATATGAAAGCATTTCATTATCATGTGTTGATGATCCGATAATAAATGCTTTTGCATCTAACATTTCATAAGCAAGTTCTGAAAAATCTGTTGAAGCTATATCAAATAATTTGACTTCAATATTTTGTGATGTAAGACCTTCTACAATTGCTCTTGCCATTTTTTCTGTTGAACCCCACATAGTTTCATAAACTATGACAGCTTTATTAGCAGTAGTGTTTTTTGCCCATGATAAATATTGCTCTATGATTTTTGTCGGCTCTTTTCTCCATATCATTCCATGACTTGGTGCAATAATACTAATATCTAAATTCATTTTAATAATATCATTTAATTTTCTATCAATTATATTGCCCAATGGCCATAAAATGTTTGCATAATATTTTTTAGTTTCTTTTTCTAAAACACCTTGGTCTATTTCATCAGTAAATATTTTATTAGAAGCTATATGTTGTCCGAAAGCATCATTTGAAAATAATATTTTCTTTTCCTGGCAATATGTAATCATACTATCCGGCCAATGTATCATTGGAACTTCTATAAAAGTTAAAGTATTGTCACCTAACTTTATTGAGTCGCCGGTTTTAACGATATTAATTTCTATATCTAAGTTATAATATTTATTTAGTCCTTCTTTAAGTTTTGCTGTACCATAAAACTTTGCATTTTTACAAACTTTTGCTACATATTCTATTGAGCCGGAATGATCAGGTTCTAAATGATTTAAGATGACATGTTTTATTTTTTCAGGTTCCATAATTGTAGATATATTATGTATAAATTCTTCCTCGAATCCTTTATGAACAACATCTATTAAAGCAGTTTCTTTGTCACAAACTAGATATGAATTATAGGTAGCACCATTTTTTGTAATAAAGGTATTACCATGAAAACTCCTCACATTCCAATCAACAACACCAACTGAATAGACATTATCTGCAACTTTGGTACTCATTTAGTTACTCCCAATCTTGGTATTTAAGTTTCCACACTGTGGACATTTATCTAAATGTTTCTCATACATTAGTTCACATTTATCACATTTAACAAATTCTACAGTGCAAGGAGAACAAAATTTAGGTTCAAGACAGGAATTTTGCAACTCGCTTTCACAAAATCCACATTTACATTTTTTATTATTTTCCATTATGCACCTTTCTTTTTATAGTCTTCTATTGCTCTGTGTAATGCATCTGCACCTAAGTTTGAACAGTGCATTTTATTAGGAGGAAGTCCGCCTAATTCCTGTGCGACGGATGCATTTGTAATTTCTAAAGCCTCTTCTAAAGTTTTGCCAAGTGCCATCTCTGATACCATTGAAGATACAGCTATAGCTGCTCCACAACCAAATGTTTTAAATTTTACATCTTCTATTATGTTATCTTTGACTTTGATATAAAATTTCATCATATCACCACAAACAGGATTACCTATTTCTCCGACACCATCAGCATCTTTTATCTCGCCTACATTCCTAGGATTTGCAAAGTGATCCATTACTTTTTCTGAATAAAACGCCATACTACCCTCCATAAATTTATATCAAATATTGTCACAATGATCATGATGGTCGTCATAATCTGTTCCCGGTCCAGCTTTCATTCTACTGCCAGTTTGAATGAAATGGTCATACAAAGGAGACATACTTCTTAATCTTTCAACTATTTTTGGGAATTCTTCAATAACATAATCAATTTCTTCAATTGTATTAAATTTAGACAATGTGAAAACGATAGAGCCTTGCCCAACTGCAGTATCAACATTTAATGCAGTTAAAACATGTGACATTTTCAATGATTTAGAAGCACAAGAAGAACCGCTGGCAGCCATTATTCCTTTAGCATCCAACATTAAAAAAAGAGCTTCTCCTTCAACAAATTCAATAGAAAAATTTACATTATTAGGTAGTCTGTTTGTTATTGAACCATTTAAATAAATATATTTTATTTTTTCTTTTAAACCGGCTACTAATTTATTTCTTAAAATTTCAACATATTCAAAGTTTTTATTCATTTCAGACATTGCAATATCGCAAGCTATTCCAAATCCGACTATTGCAGGTACATTTTCAGTTCCTGCTCTTTTAGAAAATTCTTGTATACCACCATTTATTTGTGCTTTTATAACAGTCCCCTTTTTAATATAAAGAGCTGCTGCACCTTTAGGCCCATATATAACAGAACTTGCTAAAGTTAATAAATCAATATTTAAAGAAATAACATCAATAGGGATTATTCCCGCTGTACATACTGCATCAACATGTAACGTTATATTCTTTTCTTTAACTATCTTTGATATTTCTGCTACGTTTTGGATAACACCAATTTCTGTATTTGCATGTTGTACGGAAACAAGGATTGTATCTTGTCTTATCGATTTTTTCAATTCTTCAAGATCGACAAATCCTTCTTTGTCAACCGGAAGATATGTTATTTCAAAACCTTCTGCAGATAAAGATTTAACAGTATTTAATATAGAAAAATGTTCGATAGAAGAGACAATAATATGTTTTCCTTTTTTAGAATTTGAATAGGCAAAACCCTTTATTGCCAAATTATTAGACTCTGAACCGCATGATGTAAAAATAATTTCATTGTTTTGAGCATTAATCAACTTTGCAACAGAAGATCTTGCTTGTTCTATAGCATCTTTTGATATTTGTCCCAGAGAATAAATGCTTTGAGGATTACCATAATTTTCTTTTAAATATGGTAACATAGAATCCAAAACTATATCATCAATTCTTGTGTTAGATTGGTTATCTAAGTAAATTTGTTTAGCATTCATTATATTTTCTCAAAAGAATCTTTGCCTACTCCACATACTGGACAAACCCAATCTTCAGGTAATTGTTCAAAAGAAGTTCCTGCAGGTATTCCTGCATTAGGGTCTCCTATTGCTGGATCATACTCATAACCACATACAGTACATATAAATTTTTCCATGATTCCTCCTATTATTTTTTACATTCTTTGCATATGCCTGTAAAATAGGCATATACATTATTTATTTTATGTCCATCAATATTTTCTTTTTTAAAATGTTGGCATTGTATTTCAATATCATAAATTCTACCACATTTTTCACATAAAAAATGGTGGTGTGCATCAACTGTACCATCATATCTAATTTCATCTTTACCTAAAAATTTTATAGATTTAATAAGATTGGTTTTATTTAATGATTTGACAGTATTATAAACAGTTGTTTTTGATATACACGGAGATATAGTCAGCATATATTGATATATCATATCTGCAGTAGGATGTTCTTTCCTTGATATAATATATTCAAGAATGTTTTCTCTTTGAAAAGTGGACTTAAGTGATACCTTCTTTAGTTTGTTTGTAATCATTACAACTTGGTATTATATACAAATTGAACAAATATGTCAATTACTTTAGAAAGCAATGTTTGATAGTAAGCCATAATTATATTGAAATGAAAATGACATAAATTTTTTATTTATGCTAATCTCGTAATTATCTCATCAAGGTTAGCACCTGCTGGTACCATTGGTAGAACATTTTCTTCTATGTCTATCATAAAATCTATTAAATAAAAACCTTTATGTGCTAATGCTGTTTTAATTGCATTTTCTACATCCTTTGATTTTGTAACTCTTTGAGCTGTTCCACCATAAGCTTCAACTAATTTTACAAAATCTGGGACATATACAGGGCATTTGTCGCTAGGGGAATTACATATAGCCGGACAATTTTTATTTTTCCTTAAACATGTCTGAGAATATCTTTTACCATAAAACATTTCCTGCCACTGTCTTACCATACCTAAAAACTGGTTATTTAGTACAAATATTTTTACATCTATTCCATATAAGGATGCTGTTGTAAGTTCCTGTATATTCATTTGGAAAGAGCCATCACCGGCAACAACGATAACATCTTTCTTTGGGTTACCTACTTTCGCCCCTATACCGGCAGGAAAACCAAAGCCCATAGTTCCAAGACCTCCGGAAGTAATAAAGTTTCTTGGTTTTGCTGGTTTATAAAATTGTGCTGACCACATTTGATGTTGGCCAACTTCTGTAGTAACTATAGCTTCACCTTTTGTAATCTCTGATATTTTTTCAAGTATAAATTGAGGTTTTAAACCTTTAGTTTTGTCATAAATTAAAGGCTCTTCTTTTTTCCAAGCATCAATTTCTGCTAACCATTTTTTATTTTCTCTAGGAGTTACTTCTTTTATAATTTCTGTTAAAATATTCTTTGCATCACCTACAACAGGAATATCAACTCTGATAATTTTTGATATTGATGTTGGATCAATATCTATATGAACAATTTTAGCATTAGGAGCAAAACCACATACTTTACCTGTACATCTGTCATCAAATCTGGCACCTACACAAATGATTAAGTCGCTTGTCTGCATAGCTTTATTTGCCCAATATGTTCCATGCATACCTAACATACCTAAATCTAATTTTTCTGCACCATGAAATGCACCCATAGCAAGCAAAGTTGAAGTAACCGGAATATCAGCTTGTTTAGCCAATATCTCAATTTCTTTTTCTGCACCGGAACTTATTACTCCACCACCAATATATAAAACAGGGTTTTTACTTTTATTTATTGCATCTATAGCTTTTTTTATTTGTCCTTGATGTCCTTTAAATACTGGTTGATATGATGGGATATTAACAATATCTTTCCATATAAATTCACAGCTGGCTCTTTGTACATCTACAGGGATATCAACCAGAACTGGTCCCGGTCTGCCACTTTTTGCTATATAAAAAGCTTGTCTAATTATTGTAACTAAATCTTTTACATCTTTAACTAAAAAATTATGTTTTGTAACAGGTCTGGTAATGCCGGTAGTGTCTGCTTCCTGAAAAGCATCATTACCAATAAGAGATGTAGCTACTTGTCCTGTAAAAGCGACAACCGGAACTGAATCCATATATGCAGTTGCAAGTCCTGTAACTATATTTGTTGCGCCTGGTCCTGAAGTTGCAAGACATACACCTACTTTACCGGTAGATCTTGCAAAACCGTCTGCCATATGTGAAGCTCCCTGTTCATGTCTTGTAAGAATAAATTTTAGTTTTGAGCCATGGATTTTATCAAAAATTGGAAGCAATGAACCACCAGGCATACCAAATACAACTTCAACATTTTCTTTTAACAAACTTTCTACAAATATTTCAGCACCTGTTTTTATCATTTTGGTATCTCGCTATTTTTAATTGTTTGATAGTATATTTACTATATATATACTATACACTTTAATATTATAACAAAAAAATATATAAAAAAAAATCTCCATCTATATTATACATATTAAAATGTTAAATACAACATATAGATGGAGATTTTTCTATCTAATACAACTTTAAAAAATGAGAAATAAACAAAATACTATATAGCTTTGTCTCCTTCTTCCCCAGTCCTGATTCTGATAACTCTTTCTACTGGATAAACAAAAATTTTGCCGTCACCAATTTCTCCGCTTCTGGTAGTTTTTATTATTACATCTATAACTTTATCTACCATTTCATCTTGTACAATAACTTCAATTTTTGCTTTTACAACAAATTGAACACAGTATTCTTTACTTCTGTAAATTTCTTTATGCCCACCTTGTTTACCAAAACCTTCAACATTAGATTTTGTTAACCCATTGACATCTATTGCCTTTAAAGCATTTTTAACATCTTCTACCATATATGGTTTTATTATTGCACTTACCTTTTTCATTTTATCCTCCTGTATTCAAATTAGAATCTATATCCGCTTTCGCCATGTTGTGATAAATCAAGACCTTGAAGCTCTTCTTTATCTGTAACTCTTAATCCAAACATTTTATCAATTATTTTAAGCAAAATGAAAGAAACTATAAAAGAGTATACTATTGCTGCTACTACACTGATCATCTGAATTTTTAATAATGCAAAACTCCCGTTTGCACCAGCAGAATTTACAAGAGTCGTAGCAAACACACCTGTTAAAAGAGCACCTACCATACCGCCAACACCATGGACACCGACAACATCTAAAGAATCATCATATCCCAATTTTTCTTTCATATTTACTGCAAAAAAGCATACAAGTCCGCCTGCTATACCAATAAATACAGATGATATAGGGGTAACAAAACCTGAACCTGGAGTAATTGCAACAAGTCCTGCAACTGCACCAGAAAGAGCGCCCAAAACAGTAGCTTTGCCTCTTATTAACCATTCTGCACACATCCAAGCAAGAACAGCAGCACCAGCTGCTATATGTGTTACAACAAAAGCTGAAGCTGATAATTGTCCTGCAGATAAAGCACTTCCTGCATTAAAACCAAACCATCCAAACCACAATAGCGCCGTACCTAACAAAGTAAGTGGCAAACTGTGAGGTGGCATATTTTCTTTTTTGTAACCTCTTCTTGTTCCTATAACTAATATTGTAGCTAGTGCAGATGTTCCTGAAGCTATATGAACAACAAGTCCACCGGCGAAATCTAGTCCACCAAGATTTCTTATCCAACCGTCAACTCCCCATACCCAATGAGCAAGAGGACAATAAACAAAAGTTAACCAAACAACTAAAAAGATTAGGTATGATTTAAATTTAAATCTTTCTGCAAATGCACCAGTTATTAAAGCCGGTGTTAAAACTGCAAACATCATTTGAAATATCATAAACAATTGGTGAGGTATTGTCGCAGAATAATCAGGATTAGGATCAAGCCCGACACCATTTAAAAACGCCCATTTTAAACTGCCTATCAAATGACCTATATCAGGGCCAAAAGCTAAACTATAACCATAAATAACCCATGCAATAGTTACTACACCTAAAGCTACAAAGCTTTGCATCATTGTACCTAAAACATTTTTTCGCCTGACCATCCCTCCATAAAATAGAGCTAATCCTGGAGTCATAAGCATAACAAGTGCTGAACAAACCAGCATGAATGCTGTATCTCCGGTGTCTATTGTAGAAGCTGGTGTTACTACTGCTTCTGTTGGTTCAGCAACAGAAGCTGCAGATGTCGTTTCAACTACAGCATTTTCTTCCTGAATTCCTGTCAAATCTTCTGCTTGTATAATATTAAATGCAAACAGAGAAATAAAACAAAACAACATTGTAAATAATACTTTTTTCATTTGATCCTCCTATATTTTATTAAATTTAAAATGTAATCGTCAGCATAAGTCCTGCTTCAGAATCTTTGCCTTCATCAATGTTTGATTTAAATTGAGCTCTTACCAAAACATTATCATACAAATAAGAACCTACTACACC
Organism: Endomicrobiaceae bacterium; assembly: GCA_028690485.1. Classification (GTDB taxonomy): domain Bacteria; phylum Elusimicrobiota; class Endomicrobiia; order Endomicrobiales; family Endomicrobiaceae; genus Praeruminimicrobium. The sequence goes on along the minus strand of JAQVBD010000005.1, from coordinate 18,830 downwards.
GCTGAGATATCTGTTGATTTCCTTAGGTTGTGTGTAAGGTTCAACATAATCAAGTCTTGAACCAACATACAGCTTCTTTTCAGAAAGAAGATTTACTGTAATCTGGGAATAGAATCCGATTCTGTTTATAGATTCTTTGCCTGCACCAGGTGTAAATTCTGTTTCTCTGTTTGCAAAAATCACTTCTGTTCTGAAATCAAGCAAATCATTTTGGAACTTTATATCAGGACCAAAGTAAGATACTGTATCGTCTTTAGATGAAGTAGGTGGAATAGCAGAAATATCGCCTTCTAGGGAATAATCCGGTCCTTTTGCAAGCAATCCATTTGCGCCTATTGTCAAAGATCCTATGGTTTTACTTACTCTTGCATAATAAGATTTACCGTTAATAGAATTATCCGTAGGAATGTTCATATAAGCGGCATTTACATCAACTACAGAATTTCTTACAACAACTCCAACTCCGTCACCTCTCAAAACATACCCGCCGAAATAAGCAGAAGACATTGCAGGTAATATTGCAAATTTCTCATCAATTATACATATAGGGTTTTCATATCCGTAATTGATAATTTCTCTACCAACATGTACGCTTAAAACATCATTTACGGCATAAGACAAAAATGCTGTATCAACCAACATTGTTGTTTCATAATTGTTTTTGTCATTATTGTATTCCTTATTGTTTATAACCAAAGATAAATAAACCGTCAAGTCTTTTTGAATCTGTTTTTCTGCATAAAACTGCATATAAGAGAAATTGAGTTTTGAATCCGTTGATCTCTCTTCTGCCTTAAAAGATGCAAATGATGTAAGATCTCCGCTAAACTTCCAGCCGGATAATACACTTGCAACAGAAAGGTCTTCAGCTTTTACGATTGATGATGATGTGACAGTTAAAAGTAGTGCGACAAAAACTGCAAATAAAATTCCTTTTTTCATTTTAAATCTCCTTTAATAAAATTTAACAACTGAAACAAAAACCTTTGGTACCTCCTTATGTTTTTGCTCCTTTGCAAAATTTTTAAAAGCATTAAATAAAATATATGTACAAAAAAAGTAGCCCAAAAGATTACAAATCTCTTGGGCTACTTTGTCCAATATTTAAAATTATAATTATGTTTATATTACAAAGATCGTACTTTATTTCTTAAGCATTTAACTTCTTTTTGTCTATTTTTGACGGGTATTTGCCATCAAAACAAGCAGAACAAAAATTATTGGGTCTTCCATTTCCACATGCTTTTTTCATATTTTCAATATTTAAGAATGTAAGACTATCAACATTTAAGAAATTTTTAATTTCTTCTATAGATTTTAAAGATGCTATAAGTTTGCTTTTAATCGGTGTATCTATCCCGTAAAAACAAGGCGATATTACTGCCGGAGACGATAAAGCCAAATGAATTTCTTTAGCACCGACATTTCTTAACATTGTAACTATTTTTTGAGCTGTTGTTCCTCTGACTAAAGAATCATCTATCAATACAATTCTTTTGCCGTTTATAACATCTTTTATCGGAAACAACTTTAATTTTGCTGTAATTTCTCTCATTTTTTGTGAAGGTTTAATAAAGCTTCTACCAACATAATGGTTTCTTATAAAACCAATCTGTAACTCTATACCAGAAGCTTGTGAAAAACCCTGTGCAGAAAATATTCCGGTATCTGGGACAGGGACAACAACATCAGCTTTTATGTGTTTCATTTGTAGTGCTAAATATTTACCCATATCAACTCTGGCATCTTTTATATTTCTTCCACAAAGAATACTGTCTGGTCTCGAAAAATATACCTGCTCAAAAATACATAATTTTTCTTTTGTTTGTTTTGTCAATTGCAATGACTCTATAATCTTGCCATTTTCAATTACTATAATTTCACCTGGTTTAATATCCCTTATAAACTTGCCACCTATTGCATCTATCGCACTTGTTTCAGAGGCAAGAATATATGAATTTTCAACTTTCCCTAATGCTAAAGGTCTGAAACCAAAAGAATCTCTGACACCTATTAACTTGTTTTTGTGAATAAATAATAGTGAAAATGCACCTTCTAAACTTTGTACAGACTTTCTTATAATTTGTCCTATGGTTTTTCCGGTATTTTCAGCAATTAAATGAGCAACTATCTCTGTGTCTGATGTATGATTAAAAATAGAACCACTTTTAGCAAGTCTATCTTTAATCTTTTCAAAATTTGTTATATTGCCATTATGTGCAACGGCTATATTTCCATGTATACAGTTAAAATCAAAAGGCTGTGCATTAAGTAAAGTGCTTTCTGAATGAGTGCTGTATCTTACATGCCCTATAGAAACTTTACCGGTAAGAGTATTTAATATCTTTTCTTTAAAGATTTGAGATACTAACCCCATAGACTTATGTGTGTTATATATATCGCCATCACCATTTGAGGTTATTCCTGCAGACTCTTCACCTCTATGTTGCAAGGTTATTAAACCTGCAAATGCTAATGTTGATGAATTAATATTATTCTCTATACCAAATATACCACACATATATAGCCTCTTTTTGTAAGATAATTGTTTTTCTAAATTGTTTTAAATGGTAAAGATGTCCAGAAGACCTTTGTACTCTTCTGGACATCTTTGCCCATTTAAAATTCTAAGTTTATTAAGAACTATATATATATTAATAATTTATTAAGTATTCGTCAATTTCCCATTGATGTACTTTTGTTCTATAAGCATCCCATTCTTTAATTTTTGCCTGAGTATATAATTCAAATGCATGATCTCCAAGAGTTTTTCTGATGAGTTCACTCTTTTGCATAGCCTGAACAGCATTAATTAAATTATGTGGCAAACTTTCAATGCCTGCTGCATCTTTTTCTTCTTGTGTCATTTTAAATATATTCTTATCTGTTGATTGGTTAACTTTTAACTTGTTTTTTATACCATCCAATCCTGCTGCTAGACATACTGATAATAAGAAATATGGGTTTGCTGTTGGATCTGGGCAACGAAGTTCAAGTCTTGTTGACGAACCTCTAGCTGCTGGAATTCTTATTAAATTACTTCTATTACTTGCAGACCAAGCTATATAAACCGGTGCTTCATATCCTGGAACTAATCTCTTATAAGAATTAACTAAAGGATTTAAAATAGCTGACATAGATTTTATATGTTTTAAAAGACCTGCTATATAACTATAAGCTTCTTGAGAAATTTGTAATTTATCTGTTTCATCATAAAATACATTTTTACCATTTTTAAATAATGATTGGTTTGTATGCATACCGGAACCATTTATTCCAAATATTGGTTTTGGCATAAATGTTGCATGAAGACCATGTTTCTGTGCAATTGTTTTTACAACAAGTTTAAATGTATTTATATTATCAGCTGTTTTTAATGCATCACCATATTTAAAATCTATTTCGTGTTGTCCTCTTGCAACTTCATGGTGGGAAGCTTCAATTTCAAAACCCATTGCTTCAAGAGTTAAACACATATCTCTTCTTGCACTTTCACCTAAATCTATAGGAGCTAAATCAAAATATCCGGCATCATCATGAGTTTGTGTTGTTGGTTTTCCCTTGTCATCTGTTAGAAATAAGAAAAACTCTAATTCAGGTCCAACATTAAATGTATATCCTAAATCAGCAGCATCCTTTAAAGTCCTTTTAAGAATCTGTCTTGGGCAACCTGCAAATGGTTTTTTATCACTAGTATAAACATCACAAATAAGTCTTGCTACTTTACCATCTTGTGGTCTCCAAGGGAAAATTACAAAAGTATCTGGATCCGGATAAAGATACATATCGCTTTCTTCTATTCTTGTAAAACCTTCGATGGAAGAACCATCAAACATACATTTGTTATCCATTGCTTTTTCAATTTGGCTTGATGTAATAGCAACATTCTTTAACGTCCCAAAAATATCTGTAAACTGTAAACGGATAAACTTTACATCTTCTTCTTTTACAATCCTAATAATGTCTTCTTTTGTGTAACTCATAATATACCTCCATTTTTTAAAATACTAATAAAAAAATACCTAAAAGATTTGTTCTAACCTTTTAAGCACCTTTGCCCAAATTATCTATTCAACTTTTAATTATTCTACAACAAAAAATTTTTTTTGTCAAGTACTATAAATAGCGTGCATCTATAATAATAAATAATATTTTTATTTATATAATTTTAAAGTATTTAAATCCGGCAGATTTTATATTTTTAAATATTTAAAATTGAAAATACTTTTTGTTTTTGCAATAATATCGCTGTTATGGGACAGATATATCAAGTACATTTATCAAAATTTTTCTGCGGGTTAATTTTCAATTCTTCAGTTAATATAGAAGATATTTATAAGTTATTAGAAGAGAAGTTCAATAATAAAATTGATATAAAAAGTGAAATTATAGATTTTTCATTTACACAATATTATAATCCTGAAATGGGAGATAATCTTAAAAGGCAATGGATATCTTTTGAAACTCTTTTATCTCCGGATAGATTATCAAGCATAAAAATAGAAACAAATAATTTGGAAGCTTCGATATCTGAAAATAAAAATAGAATAATCAATATAGATCCTGGATATATTACTCCTGCAAATGTTATTTTAGCATCTACAAAAGATTTTAGTCATAGAATATACCTTTCAGATGGTATATATGCTGAAGTGACAACAATGTACAAGAAGGGAGGTTTTATAAAATTGCCTTGGACATATCCTGATTATATTTGTCCTGCCGCCACTAGTTTTATCTTACAAGCAAGACAATGTTTATTGAAAAAATAAAATGCTTATCAGTAATTCAGTATTCAAATCTCTAAATATAAAAAATTATAGGCTGTTTTTTTTCGGACAGATTATATCTGTTATCGGTTCTTGGTTGCAGATGACAGCTTTACCTTGGCTAGTTTACAGTATGACAAACTCTGCTGTATTACTTGGAATGGTCGCTTTTTTGAGCCAAATTTTTATTTTAATAATTTCTCCATTTGCAGGAACTTTTGCAGATAGATATAACCGTAAAAAACTCCTATTTATTACACAAAGTTGTTTGATGTTAGAAGCTGGTATTTTAACAATTTTAACTATGACAGGAGCTATTCAAATTTGGCATATTTTTATTTTGTCAACATTTCTTGGGCTTGTAAATGCATTTGATATGACTATTAGGCAATCATTTATAATCGATTTAGTTCCTAAAGAAAATTTAATGAATGCAATAGGATTAAACTCTCTTATTTTTAATACCGGAAGAGTTATTGGACCTGCTATTGCAGGAATTATTATTGCAAAATATGGGGAATCTTTATGTTTTTTATTTAATACTATTTCATATATAGCAATTATCATAGCTCTTGCACATATTATTCCTATAAAGCATACACTTGAAGCAAATACAGCAAAATTTAAAGATAAATTATTTGCTGCTTCAAATTTTGTAAAAGGTAATAAAATTGTTTTATCTATGTTAATAGTTCTGGCTGTAAATGGCATAGTTACGGTATTCCCTATAGTTTTGATGCCGATTTTTGTTAAAGATGTTTATGGAATGACAGCAAATGGACTTGGATTATTTATGTCTGCTATTGGTGTTGGAGCTTTACTTGCTACAATAACAGTTGCCGGAAAACAAAACACAGACAATATACAGAAATGGGTTTTTTATAGTTCTTTAAGTCTTGGTTTTGGCATTGTTTTTTTTAGTTTAATAACCAATATATATTCGGCTTGTTTGTTTTTAGCAATTACCGGATATTGTATGGTAGTAAGTATGAGTTTGACAAATACATATATTCAAATCAATGCTCCTAGTCAGCACAGGGGAACAGTTATTGGTTTTTTTATAATGGCTTTTTTAGGATTTACACCTATCGGCAGTTTATTGGGTGGTTATCTTGCAAATGGTTTAGGCGTAAAATTAGCATCTACACTCGGTGCAGTTATAACTATAATAGTTAGTTTGTATCTTAAAAATAAGTTATTGGGTAACCAAAATAAAGGATGATGTTCTTCATATTCTTTTCATTGTTTATATTGTTCCTAGTAAATGTAATTTTATATAGAGGTTTGGTTTGATGGTGTTTATCATTAGTTTTTTTGTTATATATATATTAGTACATTATTATGTTTTTAATAAAATTGCAATTGTATTTAGATTAGAAACTAATGCATATTTCACAATTTTAGCTGTATTTTTATTTCTTGCAATTTGGGGCATATTAGCACAATATTTTTCTCATAAAATTATAGAAAATAACTTTATAAAGTCTTTTATTGGATACGGATATATTTGGTTTGGTGTTATATCTATAATGTTTTCATTATTTTTTATAACAGATATAATGTATATATTCATTAGAAATAATCAATTTGTATATTATTCAACATTAATAGCTTGTGTGTTAACAGTAATTTGTTCCATATATTCGGTATTTAATGTATATAGAGGACCGGTAATAAAAAATATTTCTATTAATGTTCCAAATTTGTCTGTTAACCAATTTACAATTGTACAATTAGCCGATACCCATATAGATTCTTTTACATCTTATAAAGAAGTTCAAAATATTGTTAAAATGACAAACGAGTTAAACCCTGATATAGTTGTGCTTGCCGGAGATATTTTAGAAAGCAATTTATCGCAAGAATATCAATCTTATAATCTTGATAAAATCAAATCAAAATATGGAGTTTTTGCTGTTAGTGGAAATCATGAATATTATACAGGCATTAATGAATTCAATTTATTTTGTGATAATATAAAAGCAACTATAGTTCATAATACAAATATTCTTATTGAAGATATTCTTTATGTATCAGGGATTCCTGATATGAAAATGTCAAAACATTTTGATTCCCAGCATGCTGATATAAAAAAATCTTTTCAGAATATAGATTTTAAAAAACCTGTAATATTTTTATCTCATCAACCAACTGCATTTTTTGAATCATCAAAATATCCAATTACATTACAGTTATCAGGACATACACATGCAGGGCAAATACCACCTTTTGATTTAATTGAATATATTTTTTTTAAATATTATTATGGTTTATATAAGAAAGATAACACATATCTTTATGTAACATCAGGAACAAGATGGTGGGGTCCACCTATGAGATTATTTTCCAGAAGTGAAATTGTTTGCATAAATTTATATAAATAAAAGGTGTATATGAGACAACCTCATGGTCAAAATTTTTTGGTAGATAATAATATTGCTAATAAAATTATTCAGGCAGCAAATATCCAAAGAAATGACACTGTTATAGAAGTTGGACCCGGTAAAGGAGCTTTAACAAATATTTTAAAAAATTTGACAGATAATTTAATAGCAGTTGATATTGATAGAGGTCTTGCAGAAATTTTACAAGAAAATTATAAAGATGCTAACAATATAACAGTTATTAATAAGGATTTTTTAAAATTTGATTTGCCAACAAAACCATTTAAAATTGTTGCAAATTTACCATACAATGTAGGTACTGCAATTGTACAAAAATTTTTGCCTTGTAAAAATTTTGTTTCTGCTGTTATAATGTTACAAAAAGATGTTATCATCAGATTAGCATCATCATCTGGTACAAAAGATTATGGTTATATTTCTTTGTTCAGACAATATTATGCTGATGCAAAAATGTTATTTGATGTTCCGCCTGGATGTTTTAATCCAAAACCACAAGTAATGTCTGCGGTTATACAATTTATCAATAAGAATCCACAAGAACCAACAGCTATTTTATTTCCACTTATAAAACACTGCTTTTCAATGAGAAGAAAAACAATATTAAATGGATTATCTACATTTGTAAAAGAAGAGAAATCGGAAGTTATCAAGATACTAAATAATTTGAAAATTGATACTATGGCTAGACCAGACAAATTAAATTTAGATGATTATTTGAAAATTTGTCAGATTATTACAATATAAAATTTAACAGATAAATAAGTTACTATTTTTTTGAAGAATTGATAAATTGATTAAGTTTATCTTCTAATTTTTTTTGTTCATTTAAAACAAATTTCATTGCATCAGCGACAGGATCAGGTAATTTGGCATGTTCTAAATGGTCAAGTTCATATTGGTTGTATCCAAGACCTATTCTTGCAGGAACACCAACAGCGGTTGCATTTGCAGGTACATCATGGACAACAACAGAGCCTGCGCCAATTCTGACATTATGTCCAATATTGATAGCACCCATTACAATAGCATTTGAGCCTATAATAACATTGTTACCAATTGTCGGATGTCTCTTTTCTTTTTCTAAAGAAGTTCCGCCAAGAACAACACCCTTATATATAAGGACATCATCTCCTACTTCTGCAGTTTCACCTATAACAACACCCATACCATGATCTATAAAAAATCTTCTGCCAATTGTGGCACCAGGATGAATTTCTATACCGGTAAAATGTCTAGATATATGTGATAAAAATCTAGCTAAAAAATAGAATTTATGTTTCCATAAGAAATGAGAAAATCTATGAGCCCATATAGCATGAAGACCTGGATAGCATAACAAAACCTCTGCCCATGAACGAGCAGCAGGATCTTTATGAAATATTGTTTTAACATCTTCTTTTAGTAATGCAATTTTACCCATAAAAGTATTATACAATAAAATAAAATTTTTGTCATAACATTCAGGTTATGATATAATACAAATATTATGACAATATTTCTTGATAGTTTAAATTCATCACAAAAAGAAGCAGTTTTACATACAGAAGGACCTCTAATAATTTTTGCCGGAGCAGGTACCGGTAAAACAAGAGTTATTACATGTCGTATTGCATATCTTTTAGAACAAGGAGTAAAACCTTATAATATTCTTGCAGTTACTTTTACAAATAAAGCTGCAGGAGAAATGAGAAAAAGAGTTAATGAAATAACTTCAAATTTAGGAAGTGAAGTCAGAGTTTCAACTTTTCATTCATTTTGTATGTACCTATTATCTTGTGAAGCTAAAAATTTTGGATTAGATTCAAATTTTCTTATTTATGATATGTCAGAACAAGTAAATGTTATTAAAGAATGTATAAAAGAAATGAATCTTGATGATAAGAAATTTAAACCTACTTGGGTAGCTAATAGGATAAGTAGAGCAAAGGATGATTTAGATACTCCTACTGATATGCAGTCTGATTGTCAGTCAAAAGGAGATTTTTACGGTCAGACTATAGGTGCAATATATGAATTATATCAGAAAAAACTTCAAAGATATAATGCTTTGGATTTTGGTGATTTAATCATGCAAACAGTTTCCAAATTAGAAGATAATCCGGAAATATTAGCTAAATATCAAGATAAATTTCAATATGTATTAGTTGACGAGTATCAAGATACAAATCATGCGCAATATCTGTTAACAAAAATGTTAACTGACAAACATAAAAACATCTGTGTTGTTGGCGATGATGACCAAAGTATTTATTCGTGGAGAGGGGCTGATATTAATAATATTTTGGATTTTGAGAAAGATTATCCAAGTTGTAAAGTAGTAAAACTTGAAGAAAATTATCGTTCAACACCAAAAATTCTTGCAAAAGCGTGGAATGTAGTAAAAAATAATTACAGCAGAGTTGATAAAAAATTATGGACTCAAAATGATGATAAAGGTACTATTAATGTATTTCAAAATATGAATGAAAATGATGAAGCATACAGAGTAGTAGATATGATTTTAATCAATAAAGAAAGCGGATATTCTCTGTCAGATTTTGCCATATTTTATAGAACAAATGCCCAATCAAGAGCATTAGAAGATGCTTTAAGAAGGCAAGGGTTACCATATGCAATTGTTGGGTCTTTAAAATTTTATGACAGAGCTGAAATTAAAGACATAATGGCATATTTAAAGTTAATACATAATCCAAATGATAACATTAGTTTTAAGAGAGTTGTAAATGTTCCAAAAAGAGGGATTGGTAAAACTTCAATGGCAAAATTAGAACATTTTGCAACAGAAAAAGGAATATCTTTGTTTGAATCACTAAAATTTGTTGATTCTGATATAATACCAAATAGTTCTCTTACATCATTTAATTCTTTTAAAGCATTGATAGAAAAAAACATTAATTTAAAATATGATAAAACAGTAAAAGAAATAGTAGAAAAAGTTATTAATGATACTGGATATATAAGAGAATTGGAATTAACAGATACGCCTGAAACCAAAAGCAAAATAGAAAACATACAAGAATTAGTTTCCGCTGTTGAAGATTTTGAAAGAAGATCTCCTGATAAATCTTTATCCGGATATTTATCACAAATAGCTCTGGTAAGTGACATAGATTCTTGGGAAGACAGTGCAGATAAAGTTACATTAATGACTTTGCATTTAGCTAAAGGACTGGAATTTAAAAATGTTTTTGTAGTTGGATTAGAGGAAGGTCTTTTTCCTATTGGAGAATCAGCTTATGATCAAAAAGAATTGGAAGAAGAAAGACGATTAATGTATGTTGGAATGACAAGAGCAAAAGAAAATTTATATATGACTTGGGCATCAGAAAGAACAGTTTTTGGTAAAACAAAATGGAATGTTCCATCAAGGTTTTTACTGGAAGCAGGATTTAAAGAACAAATGTCAGATAGAACAGCAAATAATGTAGTAACAAATTCGTATGCAAGAAATAATTATTTTAATGGGGCTAAAAAATATGTTCAAAATCATATAGAAAATGAAAAAATAGAAAGTGAAGAAATAATAGATAACAGTCCATATAAAATTGGGACAATGGTTTCACATCAAGTTTTTGGTAATGGGAAAATAATAGAAAAATCAGGTTCCGGAGAAGACTTAAAATTAATAATTTTATTTGCTGGTGGTCAGTGGAAAAAATTACTTGTAAAGTTTGCAAATTTGACAATTGTTAAATAAATTAATTATTTTTGTTGAAAAATAAAGTTAAAAAGGTTAAAATAAAAGGCAATAGTTAAAATAAAGGATACTTATGAAAAAAATTTTTTCAATCTTTTTGATGAATGTTAGTTTATTATTTTTATGTGCTAATATATATTCTTCTGAAGAATCGGTATCAATTAGTGGAAGAATATCTAGATCATCTGCTGCTGGGGTATCATTAAATGATATTAATATTGATGTTACCGGAACTCAGAATGTGAGGACTAAAACTGATAGATATGGCAACTATATTATTCATGGATTACCAAAGGGCGGAATCTATACTTTAACAGTTTCGAAAGCAGGGTATAGCTTTTCTCCAAATGTAAAAACCTATAGAGGTCTTACAGAAAGTAAAATTAATGAAAATTTTACAGCTACTGTAAGCAATTTTTCTATAAGTGGAAAGGTTTTAGTTGGAGGTAAACCTATCAGAGGGGCTCTTGTAATGGTGAGCCATAGAAATATAAAATATTTTACAGATTATGATGGTTCCTATGTTATAGATAATTTAGAATATGATGGACCTTATACTGTTTCTGTTATATCAAATGAACATTTCTTTCAACCTTTTACCATAGAATTTTTAGATAAAGATATTATTCATAATTTTGAAAAGGATATTTCTGCATCCGGTAGAGTGACATCGCTAGGGCAAGGTGTTGATAATGCTGAAATTGATGTAAATGGAGTTAAGTACAAAACAGATGAGCAAGGTTTTTACAAAATAAAGGGATTAACAACAAATGGAGACTATATAATAAATGTTTCAAATAGTAACAATTTAGTTGTATCACCAAAAACAATAGCTCTTAGAAAAATAACACAAGACGAAGAAGATTTAAATTTTTCGGTGTATGGTTCTATTTCCGGCAATGTAACATATAATGGAAAACCTTTTATGGGTGCCATTATTAATATAAGTAATAGGGATAAAGAATATAAAACAAATTCTAGTGGATTTTATAAAATTGATGAGTTAGGTGTTAATCAAGAATATATTATAACTATATCTAGTACAGGATATTTATTTAGTCCAAAATCTAAAACAATAAAAAAATTATTAATTGAACCAAGTATTCAAGATTTCACAGTTTCTATAGCAAAATATAAAGTTATTGTAACCGTAATGGAAGGGAGAACGCCAGTAAAAGATGCAGATGTAACAGTGAGTGGTATTAAGGATATATTTAAAACTAATGAAAATGGAAAATGTGAAATAAGTAAATTAAATTATGGTAAAGATTATACTATTTCCGTTAAAAAACAAGGGGTATCTTTCATTGAATCTAAAAAAACTGTCAAAAACTTAGATAAAGATACTGAATTTATATTTGAGGGATTATTATCAATTTCTGGAACTGTAAAGAATTTCAATACCCCAATAAAGGATGCAATAATTACTTATGGAGAAAAATTGAATGTAAAAACTAACAAAGATGGACAATATAGTATAAATAATCTTAAACCAAATAAGTCATATACAATTTCAGTATCAAGTAATAATTTTACATTCAAGCCAGATATTATTGTTATTGATGATTTATCAAATAAAGAAATAAATAGAAGTTTTATAACAGAAAATAAAGAAAAAATAGCAATAGAAACAAAACTTAAAGAAGATTTAAGGATACAAGCAGAACAAATAGATAAAGCAGCAGCAGAAACAAAAGCAAAAGAGAATATAGTTCCACAGACAGAGATAAGTAAAGCAGAGCCTGTAGTTGAATTAACAAAAGAAGAGAAAAAGAGATTAGAGAAAGAAGAGAAG
>JAQVBD010000005.1:0-6064 GCA_028690485.1 Endomicrobiaceae bacterium | reverse complement strand
TAAAAGCAGAACAAGCAGAGAAAGAAAGAATAGAGAAAGAAGCAGCGGAACTAAAACAAAAAGAAGATTTAAAGATACAGGCAGAACAAGAAGCCCAAGCAAAGAGAGATGAAGAAACAAGAATAAAAGCAAAACAAGCGGAGAAAGAAAGAATAGAGAAAGCAGCAGCAGAAACAAAAGCAAAAGAGAGTTCAGTTCCACAGGCAGAGATAAGCAAACCAGTGGAGCCGGCACTTCCGGTACTTCAGTTAACTAAAGAAGAACAGGATACAATAGATAAAGCAGCAGCAGAAACAAAAGCAAAAGAGAATATAGTTCCACAGACAGAGATAAGTAAAGCAGAGCCTGTAGTTGAATTAACAAAAGAAGAGAAAAAGAGATTAGAGAAAGAAGAGAAGATAAGAATAAAAGCAGAGAAGGAAGAACAGAAGAGATTGGCAAAAGAAGAGAAGACAAGAATAAAGGCCGAGCAAGAAGAGCAGAAGAGATTAGCAAAAGAAGAAGCAAAGAGACAAGCATTAGAATTAGAGGAACAAAAGATAGCGGAGAAAGAAGCAGAACTAAAGCAAAAAGAAGATTTAAAGATACAAGCAGAACAAGAAGCCCAAGCAAAGAGAGATGAAGAAACAAGAATAAAAGCAGAACAAGCAGAGAAAGAAAGAATAGAGAAAGAAGCAGCGGAACTAAAACAAAAAGAAGATTTAAAGATACAGGCAGAACAAGAAGCCCAAGCAAAGAGAGATGAAGAAACAAGAATAAAAGCAGAACAAGCAGAGAAAGAAAGAATAGAGAAAACAGCAGCAGAAGTAAAAGCAAAAGAGAGTTTAGTTCCACAGGCAGAGATAAGCAAACCAGTGGATCTGCCACTTCCGGTGGTTGAATTAACAAAAGAAGATAAAAAGAAATTAGAGAAAGAAGAAAAGATAAGAATAAAAGCAGAGAAGGAAGAACAGAAGAGATTGGCAAAAGAAGAAGCAAAGAGAAAAGAATTAGAATTAGAGGAACAAAAGAAGGTGGAGAAAGAGGCAGAACTAAAGCAAAAAGAAGAATTAGAAATACAGGCACAAGAAATCATAAATAGTAAAAAGGAAAAATTTACTATTTCAGGTAGAGTATTAAAAGGGAAAATGGGAGTACAAGGAGTACAAGTAAGACTTTTAATAGATGATGAAGAAAGAATATATTTAACAGATAATAATGGCTTTTATAAAATACCTGATGTAGTTGAGGGTTATAATTATACAATAACAGTTATATCCGGAAAGGAAATGCTTAATTTATCCCCTAAAACAAGAACGTATAAAAAAATAACTAAAAATATTTCAAATCAAAATTTTTATGTTATAGAAAAATTTAATAGTAAAAATAAAGGAAATATAAAACCACAAGTAAAACAAGAAGTAAAAGATGAACAAAAAAAAGAAGTAGTATCTAGCGAAGATGATGATTATGGTTTAAGAAATAAAAATGGTTTGATACAAGCAGAAATTCATTGGTAATATAATGAGATTAATAAAATTAAAATTAAAATTAAATTCATATCCAATAATTTTTTCTGACAACAATGAAGATTTAATAACATATTTTAAAAAATATCTTTCTAATAGAAAGATATTTTTTATTTCAGATACAAATGTATCAAAGTTTTATTTGAAACAATTACAAAAGTTATGTTTGCAGGAAAAATTTAATGTTTATTCTTATGTTTTTAAAGCAGGTGAAGGACAAAAGACTATAGATACATTAAACAAATTATATAATTATGCTTTGAGTGTTGGGATTGATAGACAATTTGCTGTTGTTGCTCTTGGTGGTGGCGTTGTCGGTGATACAGCTGGATTTTTCGCATCAACATATATGAGAGGGTTAAAACTTGTTCAAGTGCCGACATCATTACTTGCAATGGTTGATTCTTCCATAGGCGGAAAAACAGGTGTCAATATTGAAAAAGGCAAGAATATAGTAGGAGCATTTTATCAACCGCAATTTGTTTTCGTTAATACACAATTTTTAAAGACATTGGATCCAAAACACTTAAAGAATGGTATGGCTGAAATTATAAAATATGCTATAAGTTTTGATCAAAAATTTTTTAATAAGTTGAATCTAATATTTCAGAAATCAATAATAACAGAAAAAGATTTTAAAGATATAATTTATCAATGTTGTAAATTTAAGGCAGATATAGTTCAAAGAGATGAAAAAGAAGTAACAGGTATTAGAGAATTGTTGAATTTTGGGCATACTTTTGCACATGCTTTAGAGACAATAACAAAGTATAAGCAATTTCTACACGGCGAAGCTGTTGCGATTGGGATTTTATTTGTAGCAATATTAGCAGAAAAAATAAAATTTTGCGATTTGGCAACAAAACAAAAAATAGAAGAAATTTTAATTAATGCAGGATTTAATGAGAAAATAAGTAAAAAATTAAACCATAATACATTGTTAAATTTAATGAAAAAAGATAAAAAATCTGTTTCTCAAATAATAAAATTTGTACTGCCAAGAAAAATTGGGCAAATATGTTCCAGGATAGAAGTAAATGATCAAATTATTCTAAAGGCAATTGAGGAAATTTCAAAATGAAAAAAATATTAATAGTAAATGGCCCAAATTTAAATTTGTTAGGTACAAGAGAACCAGAAATTTATGGGAAACTAACTTTAAATGAAATAGAAACAAAATTGAAATCTCTTGCACAAGATTTAAAAATTGAAATTGAATGTTTCCAATCAAATCACGAAGGTGAAATAGTTGATAAAATATGTGGCGCTCAAAATATTTTTAACGGCATTATAATAAACCCTGCAGCATATACGCATACTTCAGTAGCAATTAGAGATGCGATTTCAGCTGTTAAAATTCCAACAATAGAAGTTCATATATCAAATATTTATTCAAGAGATGAATTTAGACACAATTCTTTTATTGCTCCTGTATCTATAGGACAAATTTCAGGATTGGGACTTGATGGATATTTGTTTGCATTGGAATATTTCAGCAGGTAAAAATCTAAATTACTTATTTTCATTTTTAATACATTGTAACATACATTATTTTAGAAAATTTTAATAAATTTCTAAAATAAAAAAGGTCATAATAAAGTGATTATTAAAAAAATTGATTTAAAAATCGAATTTGATAA
Source organism: Endomicrobiaceae bacterium (assembly GCA_028690485.1). Taxonomy (GTDB): domain Bacteria; phylum Elusimicrobiota; class Endomicrobiia; order Endomicrobiales; family Endomicrobiaceae; genus Praeruminimicrobium. Next base: position 2,916 of record JAQVBD010000005.1, on the reverse strand, counting down.
GATTTTTTCTTTCGTTAAAGATTGCTCGTATCCATTTTTCCTTGATAGTGGGAAAAAATATGATAAATTCAGTCAATTTTCATTTATCGGTTTTGAACCTTTAGCTGTTTTTAAAGCAAAAAATGAAAAGATTGAAATTATGGAAAAAAACAATTGGTGTAAATCTAAGAGTTTGAATTCTCTTACTGCTTTTCAAGATTTTTTTAATAAATATCACAAAAAACATAATAGCCCATTTCCTTTTTCTGGTGGATTTGTTGGCTTTTTGTCATACGATTTATGTCGTAAAATTGAAAAAGTTTCACATATAGCTAAAGATGATAAAAAAATTCCTGATATTTGGTTTGGACTATATGATGGTATTTTTGTATATGATCACCAAAAACAAGAATTATATATAGTTGCTCATGGACTTATTCAACCGGCTAAAGATATTGTAAGAAAATTAAGTAAAAAAATTAAAGAAGCAAATAATAAAGTCTCAACATTCGATATTCTAGAAGAAAACAAAAAAGAAAAAAATTTTACTTCAAATTTATCAAAAATAGAATATTTAAAAAATATTGATAAAATAAAACAATATATTAAAAATGGTGATATTTATCAGGCTAACCTAACTCATCGTTTTGAAACGGAATATACAGATAATCCTTGGTTATTATATCAAAGGCTTAGAAATATAAATCCGGCGCCTTTTTCTTCATTTTTAAATTACGGGGAATTTCAAATAATTTCTAGTTCGCCTGAACGGTTTATAAAAGTTCATAACAATAAAATACAAACAAGACCGATAAAGGGGACTATCTCTCGTGGAATAAATAAAGAAGAAGATATCCGTAATAGAGAGTTTCTTTTAAATAGTGAAAAAGATAAATCTGAATTGATTATGATTGTAGATTTAGCAAGAAATGACTTAGGCAGAATATCTAAAATAGGTACAGTAAAAGTAGAAAAACTTTTTTCTTTAGAAAAATATCCAACGGTTTATCATCTTGTGGCAACTGTTACAGGTGAATTAAGGGAAGATGTCAAGTTTGTTGATATTATAAAGGCAACTTTCCCGGGTGGTTCAATTACTGGAGCTCCAAAAATTCGTGCTATGAAAATTATTGATGAATTAGAACCTACACAAAGAAATATTTACACGGGTTCAATTGGCTATTTAGACCTTAATGGGAATATTGATTTAAATATAGCTATTAGAACTATAGTTGTAAAAGATGAAAAGGCATTTTTTCAAGTTGGAGGAGCCATAGTGTGGGATTCAGATAAAGAATCAGAATATAGAGAAACAATTCTTAAAGGAAAAGCTTTGCGAAAAGCTATAGAAGGTTAAATAAATGAAAATATATTTAGATGAAAAAATAATAGAAGAAAATCAGGTTTCTCTTTTTGAGCCTTGGTTGTTTTATGGGTATGGATTATTTGAAACAATTAAAATATTTCAAGGAAAAACTATTTTTTTAAATGAACATTATCAGCGAATGAAAAAAAGTTCTATTGTATTAGATCTTAAAATTAACATTGCTTTATCTAAAATTATTGAAATTACTGATGAACTAATAAAAATAAATAAAATACAGGAAGGCTCGCTAAAATTTTTATTATTAAAAGGATTGAAGTATGATCATCTGTTAATTAATACAAATTTTAAAAAATATGACCCAGAAAAATATAATCAGGGTTTATCAATAAAAATTTCAGAAAGAAGAAAGAATGAAAAATCTTTGATTATTAATCATAAATCAACAAATTATTTAGAAAATATTTTAGAAAAAGAAGCAGCTTTAAAAGAAGGTTATACAGATGCCTTGTTCTTAAATAGTAAAGAATGTTTAACGGAGACTACTGTTGCTAATATTTTTTTTATAAATAAAAAAGAGATTTATACTCCTTCAGTGGATGCAGGAATATTGCCGGGTGTTGTTCGAGAGAAAGTATTTTATATTGCAAGGCAAAAAAACATTGTACTAAAAGAAGGATATTTTTCAAAAGAAAAAATTATGAGTTCAGAGGCTGTCTTCATTACTAATTCTTTAATGGGAATAATGCCGATTAAATTGATTGATAATCAAAAATTCAATATAAATAATGAAATTATGAGTGAAATTAGCAATTTTTATAATTATCTTATGGAAGGTTAGATAAAAAATAATATAAAACTTTTTTTAAGTTAGTGTATTTCTAAATATTACAATAGTTATTAAAATAAATAAAAAAACACTCTATCTTATGATAGAGTGTTTTTTTTAATGCTAGCTAAACTTATATTTTCTTTATGTTAGCTGCTTTAGGTCCTTTGTCAGAATCTACAACATCAAATTCAACACTGTCGCCTTCAGCAAGTGATTTGAATCCGTCAGATTGAACTGCAGAATAATGTGCAAATACATCACCTGATCCATCATTGTTGGAAATAAATCCATAGCCTTTTTGGTCATTAAACCATTTTACTTTACCTTGTGCCATTTACGTCTACTCCTTGTTTATAGTCCAAAACTAGGACTTTTTAATGAACTGTTTAAAAGTTCACATGTATATTAAAGTATTTATTAATTGATTTGTCAATACCCCTACATCAATTAATTTATATTTCTTTCTTTAATGTATATTTTTGGAGCACCTTAATAAACTTATTTTATATCTATGGTTTAAACTTTTTATACATATATATTAAAAACGAAAATTCACAAATATTTCACAAATATTTTAAAGAAAAAAGAATCTTATTGATATATAATAATAAATAAGAAAGATAAAAAAAAGATACAAATAAAAAAGATATTGATAAATAGCAAGTAATCTGTTATAGTATGAAAGAAGAAAAAGGGAAAGAGGGGACAAATAGATGAAAGGATTGTTAGCTAGACAATCAATAATTGGTTTGTTATTTACAAGCGGGATAAGGAAACTGCT
>JAQVBD010000101.1 GCA_028690485.1 Endomicrobiaceae bacterium | reverse complement strand
GGGCTTGTTATACAAGAAAAAGATAAGAAAAAAAGTCCAATAAATAAATTATTACCTGAAAATACCAGACAATTGGGTAAAAAAACTAAATATGTTTTTGATAATAAAAAAGAAGTTAATACAATTGATATATCTTTAACACAGATGAAAGATTTTACAGAAATAATTTCAGAAAGTTCAATAGAAATATATGGTAAAGACAGACAGGAACTTTTACTTAGAGGTAAAATCATTCATTATGCTTTATCTACAATACTGACTTATGATAAAACTAATGTTAATGGAAAAATCCAAGAAGCCCTGAATTTAGTATCAGTTCAATATCCAAATGGAGATATTTTATGGTTAGAACCGTTGTTGAACAAATTGTTATCTGATATTAAAATAGCTGAATTATTTGATGATTCAAATAAAGTTTATAATGAAAAAGAATTTGTTGACTCGTTTGGTAATACTGTAAGAATAGATAAATTAATAATAAATGAAAATAAAATAGTTATAGTTGATTTTAAAACATCAATTTATGATTTAGAAATTATAAATCAACAGATGCAAAAATATTTGTCCATAATAAAAGAAATTTATTCAAATAAAGAAGTTTATTGCTTTGTTGTTGATATTGAAAAAATAGATGTTGTGGAGATAAAATAATGTCATCACAAATTATCAATATTGCATTAAATGAAGATATTATTAAATATACTGCTAATCATATAAAATCCTTAAGTAAAACTAATGATTTTAGTGATATTGTTATTATTATGCCATCTAAAAGACCTGCATTGTTTATAAAGAAGGAACTTTCTAAAAATATTAATAAATCATTTATCCCGCCAAGTTTTTTAACATTTGACGAGATCGTCAATGATATAACTACAAATTATTATAATTTACAAAAAATATCAGAAATTGACAGCGCTTATATAATTTATGATATAGTTAAAAAAAATGTTTCGGAATTATTTGAAGAACAAAATTCTTTTGCAAGTTTCTTTCAATGGAGTTATGAAATATTATCTTTTATAGATGCTCTCGATATTGAAAAAATTCCGGATGAAAAATTATTGAATATAAAATTAAATGCAGATATAGGGTATGACTTACCGTCTAATATAAATGAACTCTTAAAACATCTTTATCTTATAAAACAAGAATTTCATAAACAATTGAATTTATTAAAGAAAACGACAAGAGGATACAGCTATTATAATGCTGATTCAAAAATAAGCCAATGCCTGCAAAAGTATAAAAATGTTATATTGTTTAATCCATATTATCTAAATAAGTCAGAAACGGATATGTTTAAGAAAATCTATGATGAGAATAAACTTGATATTATATTGAAAGGTAATAAAAATAATTGGAGTTCATTAGATAAAATATATAAAGATTTTTCTTGTTTTGCTAAAAATGATATCAAAGAGAAAGTAAATAGTAATATAAATTTTTATTCTGCTTATGATGGAGAGTCTCAAGCTTGTTTGGCTAAAAATTTAATAAGTAAATTACCATCTGAAGATATTTCAGAGACAGTTGTTATTGTCCCGGATAATTCAATTTTACCTTCTGTTATGAACCAAATGTACAGCATTATTGATGAAGTCAATGTCGCTGTTGGTTATCCTGCAACAAAAACGACTGTTTTCGCTTTAATAAATGCTTTGTTGAAAGTTCAAAAAACTAAAAAGAACAATAAGTATTATGTCAAAGATATATTATCTGTTTTATCAAATCCATTAGTTAAAAATATGAGATTTATCGGTAACCCAAGTGTTACGAGAATTATTGTTCATAAACTTATAGAACATTTTGACAGATTTAATAAAGAAGCAGAATTTTCAGGCTATCTTTTTATCCAATTAGATGAAATAAAAAATAATATTAATTTACAGAATGAAATTTCCCGTACAATTTCCGCTTATTGGCAAAGAGTTACTCCCAAGAGAGTAAAAGAGCTGTTTGATGAAATTTTTAATTTGTTTTTTGATAGTTTATCAAATGTAGCCAGTATGTATGATTTAAGTAATTATATTAAAAAGATTGCTGACAGTATTGTAGAGAAAAGCTTAATTAATACATATCCATTTAATTTGAGTGCAATAAATATACTTTATGATATTGCAGGTCAATTTCAAAAAGCAATCTGTACAAATGAAAACTTTAGTCAACATGAAATATTATATATATTAGAAAAAATCTTACTAAAAGGTAATGTTTCTCTTATCGGCAGTCCTTTGAAAGGATTACAAATTTTAGGTTCATTAGAGGCAAGAGGTTTAAGTTTTAAAAATGTTTATGTGTTATCTATGTCTGATTCAATTATGCCAAGCATAAAAGAAGCTAGCCCATTAATTCCTAAGGATATTATGAGTTCATTGGGAATAGGATATGTAAGCAGAGAAGTTGATATACAGAAATATCATTTTATGAGCCTTATATCATCTAGTCAAAATGTTTCTTTAATATATCCGGATGACGAAAAAAATGAAAGAAGCAGGTTTATAGAAGAATTGATATGGGACAAACAGTTAAAAGAAAAATCGTTAGAAGTTGCCAAGATAATAAAAACTGTTTTACCAAGCAAAACATTATCTAAAAATAAACAAGAATTTGCTAAGACAGATAAAATAAAGGTATTTTTAAAGGAATTTTCATATTCGCCTACCAGTATAGATATTTATTTAAAATGTAAATTACAATTTTATTATAAATATATTTTAAAATTATCTCAGCAAACAGATTTTGAACAAAATTATGAAAGTCAGGATATAGGTAATTTTATTCATGAATTTTTAGAAAAAACACTATGCAAAGGGTTTGTTAAAGAAGATTTACTGAAAGATAGTACTTATGTTGAATATAATAATATCTTAAATAAACATTTGGATGAGTGTTTTAAGAAACATGAAACAGGTAAAATATTCTTGTTAAAAAAATTAATAAAAAAGAGAATGTGTGATTTTTATGAAAATGAAAAGATTAGAGATTTTAAAGAAATATTAGAGACGGAATTTCCAATAGTTACAACTATTCGAATCGGGGATGAATCTTATAATCTTAAAGTAAAAGTAGATAGAATAGATAAAAATATTAGTGATAATATTTACATTATAGATTATAAAACAGGTTCTATAGTAAGTCCTGTAACAACAAAAGTATCAGGCGAAATAAAAGGGGATAGAAGAGAGTTTATCCAACAAAATATTAAATCGTTTCAATTACCGATATATAAGT
>JAQVBD010000100.1 GCA_028690485.1 Endomicrobiaceae bacterium | reverse complement strand
CAAAGAGCCGCAGACAAAGAAAAATCAGACTTACAATTTTGCCTCCTAGAAAACTCGGAGTAGATTCAACATTGCCTGATAATCAAAGAAGAAATGTTTCAGTAACAAAACTTTACGATATTATGTGCGAAATGAAATATGCAAGCAGTTCAATAAACAATACTATTTTTAATTCTCTTATACAGACAATTTCTTTAGTCGGCAGAAATAAAGAAATTTTAGATGATATGAATAGAAGACCGATTACTTTCGGTTCGTTTTTAGGCGCTGTTTTTGCTTTTTCAAAACAAATCCTCAAACAAACAAAAGATTCTGAATATGTCGGGCTTATGCTGCCAAACACCAAAACATCCGCAGAAATATTTTTTGCATTATCTGCTGTTAACAGAATACCTTGTATGATAAATTATACTGAAAATATTAAAAATATTTCAGCTTGTATGAAAAATGCAGGCATTACAAAAGTTTATACATCAAAATCATTTGTTGATGAATCTAATCTTAATGCAATTATAGATGTATTAACTAAAAATGACATTGAAATATTTTATATTGAAGATTTAAAAGAACAGCTTAAATTTTCAGATAAACTTTTTGCATATTTAATGTCTTACTTCCCGAAACGATACTATAAAATTATAAATACTAATATTGACGCATCAAATCCGGCAGTTGTTTTATTTACCTCTAATTTTGAAGGGAAAATAAAAAGTGTTGTCCTAAGCCATAAAAATATACAGGCAAACAGAGGACAATTATCAAGTGTAATGGATTTTGGAATAATGGATAGTTTTTTTAATTCTATGCCGATTTTTCATTCATTTGGCATAGTTGCAGGTATGTTGTTGCCATTGCTTAGAGGTATAAAAGTTTTTATGTATCATTCGCCTTTACATTATAGAATGGTATCGGAGCTTGTTTATGATACAAATTCTACTGTGATTTTAGGAACAGATACATTCCTTAACGGCTATGCAAAAACAGCTCATCCTTACGATTTTTATTCTGTTCGTTTTGTTATTGCAGGTGTTGAAAAACTCAGGGAAGAAACAGTTAAAATTTGGGAAGAAAATTTTGGTATAAGAATTTTTGAAGCTTACGGAACAGCAGAAACTTCATCAACTCTTTCAGTAAATACACCTATGTATTTTAAAAGCGGCAGTGTAGGCAGATTTTTGCCGTCAATTGAATATAAACTTGAACCAATGTCAGAACTTTCATCAGGCAGCCGCCTTATTGTAAAAGGACCAAACATTACAAATTCTCATATAAATAATTTGAATATATCGGATGACGGATGGTTTGATACGGGCGATATTGTAACTGTAGATGAAGATGGTTTTGTTTTTGTTGAAGGTAAAATTAAAAGGTTTGCAAAAATAGACGGAGAAAGTGTTTCTCTGACAGCTATAGAAGTGGCGGTTTCAAATATATGGCAGAAAGATAAACATGCTGTTATTAACATAAACAGAAAGAATTTGTTGATTTTATTTACAACAAATCAGAGTGCAGCTATTGATGAGTTAGAAAAAATATCAAAAGAACAAGATATAAACGGATTTATTATTCCTTCAAAAATAATAGTTTTAGAAGAAATTCCTATAACCGGTACCGGCGCAACTGATTATTTAAAGTTAACGGAAATTGCAAAAGGATTTTTAAATATAAAATGAAAAAACTGATAAATATAATATTTAATAAAATTTTTATATCATCAATTATAAATCGTTTTATAGGTGTTAAAATAAATGGTCTGGAAAATTTAGAGAACTTAAAAGGCAATGTTTTATTTATTGCCAATCATAATTCTTTTTTAGATGCAGTTTTAATTTGGGCTTTTATTCCGGAAAAATTATGTTTTACAATTAGTCCTGTAGTTGCAAAAAAATGGTGGGTCAAACCTTTTTTGTCTCTTGTAAAATTCTTTCCTGTAGATCCGACAAAGCCGATGGCGGTAAAATCAATAATAGAAGAAGTAAAAAAAGGCAACAGGGTTGTAATTTATCCTGAAGGAAGAATAACAACAACCGGTACGCTTATGAAAATTTATCCGGGTTCCGCCGTGATAGCTGACAAGAGCAATGCTAAGATTATTCCTATATACATAGAAGGAACACAATATTCTATGTTTTCTTATTTCGGCAATAAATTTAAAGTTCGTCCAAGCAGTAAAATAACAATAAATGTTTTTCCTGCAACAACATTGAAAGTTTCGGAGACTTTGCAAGGCGATGCAAGAAAAAAAGAAATTACAAAACAGCTTTACGATATAATGACTAATGCAAAATATTTTTCTGCAATAGTTGAAGAAACCTTGTTTGACTCTTTAATTGATGCATCAAAACTTGTCGGCAGAAAAAAGAAAATTATAGAAGATATGAACAGAAAGCCGATAGACTACGGACAGCTGTTAACAGCATCTTTTGTTTTAGGCAAAAAATTTGCAAAACAAAATAAACAAGGTTCGTATGTAGGTTTTATGCTTCCGAATTCTGTTGCTGCGATAGCAACTTTTTTTGGGTTTCAGGCTTTTAATATTGTACCTTGTATGTTAAATTTTTCAACAGGTATAAAAAATATGCTTTCTTGCTGTAAAGCGGCAAATATAAAAAAAGTTTATACTTCAAGAGAATTTATAGCCAGAATTGATTTTGGAGAAGTTATAAAAGCAATGGAACAGGAAGGTATAACTATTGTTTATCTTGAAGATATAAAAAGACAAATAACATTAAAAGATAAAATTACAGGTTTGTTAGCATCTTTTAACCCTAGATTTTATTATAAAAAAGTCAGAGGTACTGTAACAACAAAAAGTCCGGCTGTGATTTTATTTACAAGCGGTTCTGAAGGTGTGCCCAAAGGTGTAGCATTAAGTCATGAAAATATTCAGGCAAATAAAAATCAGATTAACAGTGTTCTTTCTTACGGGTTGTTTGACAGCTTTTTTATGGTTTTACCTATATTTCATTCATTCGGTCTTACAGCAGGAATGATGCTGCCGATATTATCAGGCGTTAAAGTATTTTATTATCCGTCGCCTTTACATTATCGTGTTATACCTGAACTTATTTACGATACAAATTCAACAATTATATTTGGGACAGATACATTTCTTAATGGTTATGCAAAAGCTGCTCATGCTTATGATTTTTATTCTATAAAAATAGCTGTTGTAGGGGCAGAAAAATTAAAAGATGAAACTGTTAAAAAATTCTTTAATAATTTTGGCGTCAGAGTGATGGGGGGATATGG
>JAQVBD010000028.1 GCA_028690485.1 Endomicrobiaceae bacterium | reverse complement strand
AAATGATCTGGCAAGAAGGCGACACGATGTATTACCCTAAAGGTGTTACAGATCCTGATTACTGTGTTTTAAAATTTACTGCTCAGTCTGGAAGATATTATGCAAATTTCCATTCTGAAGAATTTATTATAGAATGAAGAATAATATAACCCTGCTTTATACAATAAAGTTAATTGGCTCTAAAATTTTTAAGAAATAAGTTCAAAAAGCAAAATGGTTACTTTCTCGCCTTTTTCTAAAATTGCTTTGTGTTTATCTTTTTCACCTGTGGAAATAAAAATAACATCACCGGATTTATAATGTTCTATTTTTCCTGAGTAATCTATTGAAAATTTACCATCAATTACATATCCGGCATGACCTTTCAAGCACCAATCAGGTTCAACTAAACCATATGAAAACTCTGTAAGCCTGATGCGTTGATTGCCGTTAGTCATAGATTTAAACCGTACACCTTTTGCAGGTTCGATCCAAGGCAAAGAATCAAAATCAATCAAATGACTCATCTCTTTCTCCGTTAAACAATTAATAATTTTAATATAAATTAAAGAAAAGCAGATATTATAAACATCTGCTTTTCTCAAAATTTAAATAATATATTTATCAGCTTCTGTATGAGCCATTAACCTTCACATAGTCATATGAAAAATCACAGGTATAATATCTTGCCCATTGTTTGCCTGATTTTAAATCTATAGTAATTTTACATTCTTTTTTATTAAGTAAAGCTTTTGCTTTTTTTTCGTTAAATTCTATAGCCATACCATCCTTTGCAGTAATAATATTACCTATATAAATATCAACTTTATCCGGATTTATATTAATTCCGGATCTTCCAATTGCTGCTAATATCCTTCCCCAATTTGCATCTGAACCAAAAAAAGCTGTTTTAACTAATGGAGATGTGGCTATTGTTGATGCTATCTTTTCAGCATCTTCATGCTTTTTTGTATTTATAACTGATATTTCAATCATTTTTGTAGCACCTTCACCATCTTTGGCAATCATTTTTGCAAGTTTTAAAGTAACTTCATTTATTGCTTCTTGAAAATTATCGGTATCTTGCTTACTTAATTTACCGGTATTACTTTGTCCATTAGCCATAACCAAAACAGTATCGTTTGTTGATGTGTCACCATCAACAGATATACAGTTAAATGACTGCTGAATAGCAGTATCGGTTATTTTTTGTAATTGTTTTTGTTCTATTTGTGCATCAGTTAAAATAAAAGATAACATCGTTGCATGCAAGCCCTTTAAATCCGGATGTATCATTCCTGCACCTTTTGCACAACCCCAAACAATAATTTCACCTTTTGCAACTTTTATTTTTTTTGAGGCAATTTTTGCAAAAGAATCTGTTGTCATAATTGATCCGACAGCTGATTTTTCATCTTTTTTAGAAATAATTTTTATTAATGCCGGTAAAGCTTTTACCATTTTATCTACAGGCAAAAAATTACCAATCACCCCTGTAGAAGCAACTAAAACAGAATTCGTAGAAATATTAAGATTATTCGCTGTTTCTTTGCTTATATGTTCTGCATCTTTTTTACCTCTTTGACCGGTACATGCATTAGCACAGCCGGAATTAGCAATTATAGCCTGAAAATCTTTATATTTTTTCAATTTACTCATATCAACTAAAACAGGGGCAGCTTTTACTAAACTACCGGTAAACATTCCAGCAACAGTTGCAGGAGAAGATGAAAAAAATAATGCTAAATCTTTTTTATTTTTATCCTTTGCAATTCCGCTGTGCATTCCGTTACAGCTAAAACCTTTAGGTAACATTATTTTATCTCCTTTAATCCTTCTGTTTCATCTAATCCGAACATCAGGTTCATATTTTGGACTGCCTGTCCTGATGCTCCTTTGACCAAATTATCAATCGCCGACACAACTATTAATTTATTTGTTCTTGTATCGACAGAAAGCCCGATTTCGCAAAAATTTGTATTTGCAACATTTTTAATTGAAGGCAATATTCCCTCATCAAGAACTCTAACAAAATTTTTACCTTTATAAAAATTTTTATAAACATCTATAATCTGCGATGTCGTCATGACATTATTCAAATTAAAATAAATTGTAGACAACATTCCTCTTTCAAGTGGAATAATCTGAGGAGTAAAAGTTATTGTAACTTTCTTATTAAACAAGATTGAAAGTTCTTGTTCTATCTCAGGTATATGTCTGTGTTTTCCTGCAATATTATAAGCCCTTAAAGTTGGGTGTTCAGTTTCGTAATATTTAACTACATTTTTTCTCCCTGAACCAGAAACACCGCTTTTTGAATCTACAATAATATCATCGGATTTAACTAAATCATTTTTTATAGCAGGGGCTGAACCTAGAAGAATAGTTGTTGGGTAACATCCAGGATTTGCAATAAGTTTAGCTTCTTTTATTTTATCTAAATTTAATTCTACCAAACCATAAACTGCATCTTTAATAAATTCTTTGCCAGTATGGTTTACTTTATACCATTTCTCATAAGTGTCAGCATCTTTAAGTCTGAAATCAGCAGATAAATCAATAACTTTTTTGCCTGCTTTTAATAATAAAGGAACAACCGCAAAAGCAACAGCATGTGGTAATGCTAAAAAAACAACATCTGTTTCATTTTTTATTTTATCAACATTTAATGGTTCACATTTTAAATTTAAATCTGCATATTTAGGATAAATATCTTTTAAGTCTCTTAATTGTGAACCTGCTCTACCTGCAAGAACAGTCAATTTTACACCTGTATGTTTTGATAAAATCCTTATTAATTCTTCACCGGTATAACCTGTTATACCAATAATTCCAACTCGTATCATACAAACTCCTCTTCTTCTGTACTATCAATATTTTTGCTATTTTGAGAAATAATTATAACAAATTCTCCCTTAATTTCTCTAGTTTTCATTTCATTAATAACTTCACCTATAGAACCTCTGATAAATTCTTCGAATTTTTTTGTTAATTCTCTTGCTAAAACAATATTTGTATTTTCACCAAAAACTTCTTTACACACTTCAATAGTTTTTATAATTCTATGAGGAGATTCATAAAATATTATAGTTTTTTCTGTTTGAGCTGCCTGTATAAGTTCTTTTTTCATTTTACCTGTTTTTTTTCTTAAAAAACCAAGAAAAATAAAAGAATCCGTCGGAAGACCTGAACCTACCAATCCTGTTACCAATGCACAAGGCCCCGGTAAAGGAATAACATTAATACCATGACTTAATGCTTCTTTTACTAAATAATATCCCGGATCAGATATTGCAGGTGTTCCGCAATCTGATACCAAAGAAATATTTTTACCGTTTTCCAACGCTGATATTATTTGAGGAATTCTTTTTAATTGATTTTGTGTGTAAAAACTTATTAATTGTTTTGATATTTTAAGATGAGATAATAGTTTTAATGTTTGTCTTGTATCTTCACATACAATAACATCTGACTCTTGTAAAATTCTTATAGCCCGCAAAGTTATATCCTCTAGATTTCCTATAGGAGTTGGAACTATAAACAATGTACCTTTATTCATACTAGTTATAGATTTCTTGACTTAAAATATTTATAAAAATATCTACTATTTTTGGATCGAACTGTTTGCCTGCACCTTTTTTCAATTCATTTATAGCAATTTTCTGTGTTAATGCTTTTCTGTATGGTCTATTTGATGTAATGGCATCATAAGCATCTATAACAGCAACTATCCTTGCTCCTAATGGAATTTCTTCCCCTGACAACCCTTCAGGATAACCACTGCCGTCAAACCATTCCTGATGATATAAGACCATTGGAGCTACCGGCGTTAAAAATTGAACCGGAGCTATAATTCTATGACCAATAGACGGATGTTTTCTTATTACTTCTTGTTCCTCGTCACTTAATTTACCTGGTTTTAATAAAATATGATCTGCTATACCTATTTTACCAATATCATGCATTAATGCAGCATATTCAACATGTCTAACTATTGTATATGGAAGATTCATTTTTTTTGCAATTGCTTTGGCATATTTACCTGCTCTATCAGCGTGATCATAAGTATATGAATCTTTAGCATCTATTGTTCTTGCTAGAGTTTGTACCATTTCAAAATAAAATGACTGTAAATTATTAAACAATTCCATATTATCAAGTGTCATTGCAGCTTGATCAGCTAAAATTGTCAGAAGTTTAACATCTCTGTCATCAAATTGCTTTTTCACTTTTGGAGAATTAATATTTAATACACCAATAACTTTATTTTTTACTCTTAATGGTACAGATATAAATGATTTTGAAATATATCGTTCTGCATCATTAGGTCTTAAAAATCTGATATCTGTTTCTATGTTTTCAACAAATATGTGTTTGCCTGTACTTACAACTCTTCCCGCTATTCCTTCACCTACTTTAATTTTAGTTCCCTCAACTATTTTAGAAGATAAACCTTTTGAAGATATAATATTTAGTTCATTATTTGAATTTAATAACATCAATGAAGCTAAATCAGAATGAATTAAACTACATGCTGTATCAACAACTGCCTGAGTAAGTTCTTCTTTTGAAACTAATCCGGTTGCTGTTAAACCAAATTCATGAATACTTGCCAACATCATTATTAAATTGTCAATATCCATTGTATGAAATTGCAATTTGCCTTCAATTACTTTATTTTGTTGCTGCAACTTATTATTATTAAATTTATATTTTTTCTTCTGTAGAAATAACAAAACTACAAGAATAATTATAATTAAAATTGAAATTAGAAAAGCTATATGAATCATTGACATTACCTAATAATCCTTAATATTTTATAAAAACTTTATAATCCATATTTGGAAAAATATTATTTATATACTCTAAATTAGAAAGAAAACTTTCATTAATATTATTATTTTTAATCTGTTCATACAATGTTGTAAAATTATATATATGTTCTTTAGTCCTTTTTTCTGCATATTCTACCATAGTTCCTGTTGTCATTATAAATGCCCAGTCGGAAGATTGAGCTAAAAGCAACTCTCTTGTTGCTTGATTTAAAGCTCTCAGCTGCAAACCACTTGCATTTTTATTTGCCATTGCAATCTCTGACATCCTACTTGATGCCATATGTAAATGTTTATATATCCAATCATTTTTAGGATTTAACCATACCTCATAATAACCTTTGTCCCCCCAAGAAGATGGACACGGAGTTAAAACTTGGTTTGTCGGAAATTTTTCAAGATATTGAATAGGAGTAATTGGTTTAAAAGTATTTTGACCATTATGTATATGCCTAAATAAATGATTTATGAAATTTGGACCTTCAAACCACCAATGGCCGAAAAGCTCTGCATCGTACATTGAAACAACTAATGGTTCTTTTCCCAAAATTTCAGATAGATGGTCTATTTGGTTACATCTATTGAATACAAAATTTTCAGCATGCATCTTAGCTTTATTTTCTGCCCATTGAGGATTATATGCTTGTTTCTCATTTAAGCCGACTTTACCTGTTATTCTATGGTACTTAATACCAATATTTCTTCTTACGCCATCAGAATGCAAATAAGGTTTTATATATTCATAATCCAAATCATAAGCTAAATCTCTGTAAAATTCTCTGTAATCAGGATCTCCCGGATAACCACTTTCTGCACTCCAAACCTGATGGGCAGTTTCCATATCTCTACTAAATACCGCTACACCACTAGGGCAATATATTGGTGCAAAAACACCATATTTAGGTCTAGGGGTTCCATATAAAATTCCATGTGCTTCTAAAAAGAAAAATTTTATACCCTCTTCTTTTAATATCTTATCAACACCATATGTATATGCACATTCTGCTAGCCATATTCCTCTAGGTTCTCTTCCAAAATGTCTTTTATAATCTTGACAAGCTATTCGTATCTGTGCCCTAATAGATGTTTCATCATTTAAAAGTGGTAAAAAACCATGAGTTGCACAACAGGTAATAATTTCAATTTTGCCTAAATCTTGTAAATTTTTAAATCCTGTTAAAATATTACCTTGGTATTTTTCCCAAATATATTTACATGTTTTAAGTTTCTGTTCATACATTAATGCTACCGGATGGAATTCAGGTAAATTTTTTGTACGAAAAACTTCTTTTTCGGATAATTCTATTAATTTATTTAATTTTGCATAATATCTTGATTGTAGCAGCGAATCTGCCAACATATTGGCTAGAGAAGGGGTAATTGTCATTGTTAAAGCAAAATCAATATTATCTTTAACAAATTTTTCAAATATATCTAAAAGAGGTATATATGTTTCAGTTATGGCTTCATATAACCAATCTTCTTCTAAAAAATCTGGATAATCAGGATGCCTAACAAACGGTAAATGTGCATGTAATTGCAAGCACCAATAACCTTTATGATTCATTTGAATTCCCAATTTTATTTTGTATTTTTCTTAATTTCAAAAGTTATTGATTTTTTCATTGTTCCATCATTAGAAGTAGCTTCTATGGAATAATTTTGATCACCATTTGGGAGATAAAATCTTAATGAAAAAGAACCATCTGCAGATAATTTTACTTTTTGTCCGTCTAATGTCAATTGCGCATCAGGTTCAGTTGCTCCATAAACTATTATTTCTGTATCTGCTTTTAACCAAAAACTTTTAAATGAATCTTTATTATGTGAATATATTCGTTCTTGATGTTTTGGATGAGTTTTAAAAGAACTTGTCATGGTATGAGAACTTGGCAACGAAATAGAAACTATTTCTTCCCATCTTTCTCTCATAAGCTTTGCTATATCAAAAGAACTCATTCCTATTTGATTTACACCAGAAATTTTCAAAAGTTTCTCAAATTCAACTTGTAACATTGCCCATTGTTCATCAGTGACATTAGAAACACCATATCTAGGCATATCTACTTTGTTTGATCTGGCAACAGGGATAAACTTGCCATCATTTGTCAAATAACCAATATCTACACACCAACAACGATTAAATTCTCCAACATTTATATACCAACTATCTGAATCAGGAGTAACAAATATATCAAAATATCTATTAGCATTATTTCCGTCAAAGCTAATATCGGTAGTGTCATAAACTCTTATTATTAATTTAGAACCGTTAAAAACATTTTTACCAAACTGATTTTCTATTTTTTCTGATATTTGTTTAGAAATTGACCAGTATGCAAAAAGACATATTGGATCTCTTGGCAAAACAGTAATTTTTGTATCCCCATAATCTAAAGGTAAACCTGCTTTATTTACAGTTTTTTCCTGTTTACTTTCTAATTTAGAGCTTAAATTTTCTACCATGAAAGATACCTTCAATCTAAATTTTTTAGAATTGGTTAATATATTTATTATTTTAATTATATAATTAAGTAAAAAAATAGTCAACTAATAATAATAACCTATTCCTTTAGATTTGAAAAAATAATAATAATTTTGTATATTTAGCGGATAGATACAACGGAGGTATTTTAAAATGTCTTACAAATGTTATGTATGTGGTAAAGGGTCTTCTTCTGGAAATACAGTTAGTCATTCAAATAGGGCAACCAAAAGATTATTTAGACCAAATCTTCAACAATTAAGAATTATAGTTGAAGGTAAAAAAACAAAAGAATATGTCTGTACGGCTTGTATTCGTTCTGGCAAAATACAAAAAGCTATATAAATTTTATTTAAAAAAATAAGAGGTGGCATTTTTTATACCATCTCTTATTTTTTTGTATGCTCTCTTAAATATTTTCTTATCCTGCTTTTGGCTTGAGCAGTTACTACGATTGACAACCAATGTTCTGTCGGTTTTATGTTATTTCTTACCAAGACTTCACAAATCTGACCGGTTTTAAGTTTATAATCTAATTGAACCATTTTTCCGTTTACTTTAACACCCATACATTTATCACCTATATCACTATGAACTGCATATGCAAAATCTAATGCTGTAGCTCCTTCCGGTAATTTAATTGCATCACCTTTAGGGGTTGATATATATATCTGATCGAAATTACATTCAGTTTTAATTGCTGTTAAAAATTCATTTGAATCATTTACATCTTTTTGTGATTCTAAAATATGTTTTATAAATTCTAAATGGTCTTCCATATTAGTTTGCTTTAAATTTTTAGAATTATTTTTATCAAAATTTTCTTTATATCGCCAATGTGCGGCAATACCATATTCAGCTCTTCTATGCATATCTTCAGTTCTTATCTGAATTTCAACAATAACACCTTCATCAGAAACTAATGTCATATGCAATGACTGATACATATTTGTTTTTGGAACAACAATATAATCTGTAAAAGAATTCTCAACACCTTGAAATTCTGATTGAATAACACTCAAAATAGCATAACAATTTTCTTCTGTGTCTGTAATAATTCTCATACCAAATAAATCTTCAATTGCAGAAAAAGGTTTTTCTTGCCTTTGCATTTTTATATATATGCCATAAAGATTTTTTGGTCTTGATGAAACTCTAAAATTAATATTTAAAGGAATTAATTTTTCTTCAATTTGTTTTTTAACAGACTCAAGATTTTTTAAATTATTTTCTGTTCTTGCCTGCCATTTAGCTTTAATTTCATGATATTTAATTGGTTGCAGTACTTCAAAAATTAAATCTTCCAGTTCACTTTTCCATTTATATATGCCTAATCTATGTGCAAAAGGAGTATACAGTGTTAATGTTTCCAGTGAAATTTCTTTTTGCTTATCAGGCGGGAGAAATTTTATTGTTCTCATATTATGTAATCTATCAGCTAATTTTATGATAATAACTCTTGTGTCTTTCACAACAGCTAGCAACATTTTACGCCAATTTTCTGCTTGAGCGGTAATATGGTCACTAAATCTATACGAATTTATTTTTGTTACACCTTCAACAAGTAAAGTAATTTCTGAACCAAATTCTTCTTTCAGTTCCTGTGAAACAACCAATGTGTCTTCTAAAACATCATGTAGCAAAGCTCCACATAAAGTTGGGACATCTAATTTAAGTTCCGTTAGAATTTTGGCAGTATTATAGCAATGTGTGATATAAGGATCACCGCTTGCTCTCACTTGGCAATAATGTGCATTTGCAGCGAAATTATATGCTTTTTCAAGTAAAGCAAAATCTGCATCCGGAGAATATTCCTTAACAAGTGATTTTAACTCTTCAATCATTTTTTTAAATTAAAACCTTTAATGATACTAAATATTTTAAGATACTTTCGTCATCTAGTTTATATGATTCTCCTGAAACAGATAACGAAAACATTGATACATCCAACCCAACACCGTAAGTATATTTTAATTTATCTTTATCAAATAAAGAACTTCCTTGAGCTCCTAATCTAATACATAAAGCTCTTGTTAAATATTGTTCCAAACCAACACCTATCAAATTTTCTTCTAAATCATCAAATCGATAAAACTTTTTATCAAAATCAAGCAATAAACTAAAACTTCTTGAAGTATATCCAAAACCTGTTCTTACTCCAAAAGGTAATTGATCAAAATCATAATTTTCCCACCACATAAAACCTACAATATTTTCCAAATTAACACCAAATGATATTTGTTTTGTAAGTGGTGTCATAAAACCAATATCAATTGAAACTCCATTTCCGGATGATGTTTGTGCAAATGGAGTACCTGAAATATAAGAACTTTCTGCTAAAGTTCCATATAAGTAAGATATATTAAGTCCCATTGCCGTACCATTTTCACTTTGATTACCGACAGAAATAGTTATAGCTTTAATGTTTTCTTGTTTTTTATACCAATCACTTCCATCTGAAACATCTGTTTCATTAGATGATAAAGTCCTCCAAGATACTGCTCCCTGCTTTTGAACAACAGCAAAAGATTGAAATCCAATACCAATAGGATCAACTGCATTTATATTTTCTTCTAATAAATCTGATTTTCTAGACACCACAAATAATGCCTCTGCTTGAATTCTTTCTTCCTGAATATAGGCAAGTGCAGCAGGGTTATAAAATATGCCTTCTATATTTGCCGGCATTGCAACACCTGTTTGTGCCATTGCAAAACTTCTAGCACTTAAACCCATACCATTATAACTATTTGACATAGTAGGAGGCTTTTTAGCAATAGCAATATTAGACACTAATAACAAAATACAAACTGAAACTAAACTTTTTCTAATCATTTTTTCCTATTGCATATTATATAATTTTGCATATATATTATTTTTTGCTAATAATTCCTGATGTGTTCCTTCTTCGGCAATATTTCCTTTATCTATAACTATTATTTTATCAGCATTTTTTACAGTTGCTAACCTGTGTGCAATTAAAACAACTGTTCTGTTTTTCATTAAGTTTTCAATAGCTTCTTGTACTAATTTTTCAGATTCACTATCAAGTGCTGAAGTTGCTTCATCAAGAATTAATATTGGCGGATTTTTCAACATTGCTCTTGCAATTGCAATCCTCTGTTTTTCTCCACCAGAAACTTTCATCCCTCTTTCTCCAACAAGAGTATCGTATTTCTCCGGCATTTTTGATATAAAATTATAAGCATTTGCTGCTTTAGCAACAGCTTCTATTTCTTGATCAGTTGCATCAAGTTTTGCATAAGCTATATTATATTTTATCGTATCATTAAACAACATAACATCTTGAGAGACAACACCAATCTGTGATCTTAATGACTTAATTTCAAAATCCTGAATATTTTTACCATCAATTAAAATTTCACCAGATTTAACATCATAAAATCTTAAAAGTAAATTAGCAATTGTTGTTTTCCCTGAGCCGGAAGATCCGACAAAAGCTACAGTTTTTCCAATAGGTATTGTAACATTAATATTATTTAAAATTTGTTTTCCAACCCCATAATCAAATGAAACATTTTTGTACACAATATCTTTAGAAAATTTTGGCATTTCTATTGCATTAGAAGAATCAACAATTGTTGGTTCTTCATCTAAAATTTCAAATATTCTCTCTGATGCTGTAACAGCTTGTTGTATTGTTGAATTAACTTGGGCAAAGTTTTTTAATGGCTGATACATTGAAAATACGGCACCTAAAAAAGCAACAAATGCACCAGATGTCCAGACACCATTAACAACATCTTTACCACCGAACCATAAAACAATTGCAACGCCACAAGCACCTAAAGCTTCCATTATAGGACTTGACCTAGCATCTACTCTAACTAATCTCTGTTGAATACCATAATATTTTTCATTGTTTCCTTTAAATCTATCTTTTTCATGATTTTCTTGGCAAAACGCTTTTATAACAGAAAATCCACTCAACATTTCTTGTAATGAAGAATATATTTCTGCCATTTGTACTTGCCCTTCTTTTGAAGCTTTTCTCATTTTTCTTGCAAATAGTATAAGCGGCAAACTAACAAGAGGCATAACAACTACCGTGATAAATGCAAATTTCCAATGTAAATAAAATAAAACACCAATCATAACAATAACAGTCAACCCATCTCTAAATACACTAGGTGGAACTCTTAAAAGTGCTCCTTGTAAAGCATTTATATCATTGGTTATTCTGGACATAATCCTTGAAGATGAATTTTTAACATAAAAATTATGTGACAGGGAAATTAATTTTTCATACAGTTCGTTTCTAATAGTCTTAACAACATTTTGTGCAATATAGTTAAGAAGATAACTCCTTCCATAATCAACAATCCCTTTTAAAGCAAAAAATATAGGTATTAAAAGAGCAACTAAAGTTAACATTTTCATATCTTTTGCAATAAATATTTTATCAAATAAATTTTTTACCAACCACATCGTTGCACCTGTTAAGGCAGAAAAAATACCCATACATACCATTGCTAAAATAAATCTTGCTTTGTATGGCTTTATATAGTTTAAAAGTCTTTTATAATCCATTGTTATCTCCCAATATTTTTTGTGCTACTCTGCCACAAACTCCATTATCCCCTAACTGTTGTCTAAATTTCAATAATTCTACTCTTGTATTATGGTAATTTTCTGGTTTGATTTGATTAAGTAATGCACCGGATATTTTTTTTGGTGTTGCATTATGTTGAATATATTCAGGAACTATTTCTTTATTACTTAAAATATTTGCTAATGTAATATATTTTA
This sequence comes from Endomicrobiaceae bacterium, assembly GCA_028690485.1. GTDB lineage: Bacteria > Elusimicrobiota > Endomicrobiia > Endomicrobiales > Endomicrobiaceae > Praeruminimicrobium. The sequence continues at coordinate 3,105 of JAQVBD010000028.1, read as the reverse complement.
TTTTCACTATAAGTCTAGCCAGCAAATAATTTGCCCAAGATAATTTATACATAACAATCATAGGTATTCCCATCAAAGCATTTTCAAGACTTACGGTACCTGATGGACATATCGCAATATCTATTTTTTTCCTTTCATTAAAATCATCACCATATTTTACAGAAATATATTCAGGAATGCATTCATTTATTTTTTCAAGCGAAAATAAAACAAATTTTGCATTTATTTTATCTCTTAAAATGTTTACAGTATTAATTATTATTGGCAAATGTCTTTTTATTGTATTTTTTCTACTTCCGGCAAACAAACCAACTGTTATTTGATTCTTTAATTCTTTTTCTTTTTCTACCAAAGGAACGATATCAATTAAAGGATTTCCTTCAAAAACAGCATTTACTCCTGCCTGTGAATATATATCTTTCTCAAATGGCAATATAGGAAAAACCATCTTTACATATTTTGCAATTTTTGTAATTCTGGATTTTCGCGATGCCCATATTTGTGGTGTAACATAGTAATAAACAGGTATTTTCAATGTACTAGCAAGTTCTGCAAGATGGATATTGAACCCATAATAATCTACTAAAATAACTTTTTCAATTTTATTTTCAATTAAATACTGTTTTACTCTTTTAAAAACTTTTCTTAAAAAGAAATATTGTTTTATAGGGAAAAACCCAAAAGCATTTACATTTACAATGTCTTCTATAAAAACATCGACATTTTTCTTTAATTCATTACCACCAATAGCAGATATCTTACAGTTTTGTGATAAAAGTTTTATTGATTTTGATAAATTTCCTGCATGAATATCACCAGAAATATCACCAGCAGAAATAAAAATTGATTTGTTATTATTTGTCAATGTTTTTTTCCTTATTATATATCAGAAAATTATATTGAATATTGAAAGAAATATCAATTAAAATATATATATTTAAAATATACATATGCAAATTGTTATAGAAATTTATTTATATTTTTATTTTATTACTGATTACTTTCTAAAAGTAAGTTTTCAATTTTTTTTAGTTCAAATTCAAGCAACTTGGATTGTCCAATCTTTTTATATAATTCATCTCTTAAATAGCAATATGTTCCTTTTTTATCAATTTCGATAGCTTTTATATAGTCACTTAAAGCGCCATCATTGTCACCAATTAATTCTTTTGCCTGTCCTCTTAAAGCATATACAAATGCATTCTCTTGAATATCTAATGATTTTGTATAATCCTCTATAGCTCCCTTGTAATTTTCTAATACAAATCTAATATTACCTTTATCTGCTTGGGCTAAATCAAGTCTCATTATTTTTTCATATAAATTTGACCTTACAAAATAATACGCTCTTTTTTTATTAAGATTTATAGCTTCAGTATAATCCAATATAGCGCCATCATCATCATTCATAATTTCTTTTGTTTGACCTCGTAATATATATACATCCGGATTTTTTTCCAATTCCAATGATTTTGTTAAATTATTTAAAGATTCTTGATAGTTTCCAAGAAAAAAATTTGTTTGACCTATACCGGCATATGCCTCTGCTGATTCTGTTATTGATAAAACTTTCATAAAATCATCTATAGCACCTTGATAAGCCTGGATTTTAAGTTTTGAATTCCCTCTGCTAATATATATATCTAAATTCTCTTTTATATTTAAAGATCTTGTAAAATCAGCAATTGCACTTTCATTTAAGTATTCGCCTGTTACAATTTTCAAATTACCTTTATCTGCTTCTGCTAAATCTAATCTATCTGTTTTTATATATAAATTCCCTCTTTTAGCATAAAGAATCTTTAAATTATTTTTAGCTTTAAAATCATTTGTTTTTTTCTCTAATTCTATAGCTTCTGTATAATCTTGCAATGCTTGTTCATTATTATTAAGAAGTTCATTAATAGCTCCTCTTTGAGAATATACAGATGCACTCTCTTGTAAATCCAGCGACTTTGAATAACTATCTAAAGCTTTTTGATAATTTTTAAGTTCTTGTTCGGCTTGCCCAAGTAATTCATAAAGTTTTGCTGTTTCTTTATTTTTTAATAATTCCAATATATAGTTTTTTGATTCATTATATTGCTTTATTTTAAACATAGCAGTAATTTTTTTTATAGCCACATCATTATCATTTTGCATCTCAAAAGATTTTGAGTAGTCTTCTATTGCACCATCGTAATCTTTTAATTTGTATTTTATATCTGCTCTTTTAGTATAAACTGCAGGATTTTTCTTCATTTTTAATGATAATGATAAATTATCTAAAGCACCTTTGTTATTTTGCATTTGTATTTTAGCTTCTGCTATTTTCACATAAACATCAGCATTTTTTTTGATTGCTAAAGATTTTTGATAGTCTTCTATTGCTTCTTTAAAATCTTTCATTACAAATTTTGCATCAGCTCTTAATTCATACAAACGATTATCATCTTTTAATGCCAAAGCTTTTGTAAAATTAATGACTGCTTCATTATAATCAGAATTAAATAAATTTATATAGCCGTTATCTACTGCTGCTAAATTCGTTTCTTCAAGCAGAGTATAGAGTTTAGATCTCAATTGACGATAAAATTCATTATCATCAAGTTCTATGGCTTTTGTATAATCAGACACTGCTTCTTCATATTTTTCAAGTATTTGATATGTCTGCCCTCTTAATCCATAAATATAAGCATTTTGTGTAATTTTTAAAGCTTTTGTAAAATCATTTATAGCTTCTACATAATCTTCTATTTCAAAGAATGTCTCACCTCTTAAAGAATAACCATAATCTGTTTTTTTTATTCCTAATGAATCTGTAAAGTCATTTATGGCATAGTCATATTTTTTTAGTAACAACCAAGCTTTACCTCTTTCAATATATGCATTTGAAGTTTCTTCTATATCCAACGAATTTGTAAAATCATCTATAGCACCTTTATAATTACTAAGTTCAAATTTTGCTTTACCTCTTCCAGTGTAAATATCTGATGTCTTTTCTATTTTTAATGCTTTTGTATATTCCATAAGAGATTTGTAATAGTCTGCCATTGAAAAGTATTTTTGTGCATCTTGTGAATATTGCACCTCTTCAGTTACTGCTTCTGCTAAAGATATTGAAAT
>JAQVBD010000099.1 GCA_028690485.1 Endomicrobiaceae bacterium | reverse complement strand
ATGTCTTGAACTTGTTTATATCCTTCAACAATAAACAATTTTTGTTCATCTCTGTTTTTTTTATCTTGTAAAGATATTATCTGCTTGATAATATTATTATGTATACTTTCTATTAACATATAAAACCCTCTTTGTTTACTGCTTTGAATTCTAGCATTTTTATATAAATATTGCATTTAGTGTAACATTTTTATACATAAAGGTGTCTTAATTATAAATATTATCAAAAGGAGAAAAAAGATGAAAAGGAATATAACATCTGTTGTTTTTAAATCAGTTTTAAGTTTTGCATTATTTTTAGCTTTTTCAGTTCCAAGTTTTGCAATGCCACCAATGCCTCCGGAAGATGGAGACAATCAATTTTCCGAATGTCCAGACCCAAGTGAAGATAACGGACAACAGCCACCTAGATTGGAAAACAAAATGAAAGATAAAGATTGTAAAATGAAAGAAAAATTTGAAAAAATGTTAAAAAAATTAAACATAACTGATGCACAAAAAACAAAAATGGATGAGTTAATGAATTCTGATAAAGAAAAAAGAGCATCTTTAAAAAAGCAAATCCATGAAAAAAGACAAGCTTTGGATAATGAACTTTTAAAAGCAGATTATGATAAAGCTGTTGTAGAAAATTTAACAAAAGATATAAGGCAATTATCCGGAGATATTGTTCAAATACAAATTGACGGGAAAATACAAATCAGAAACATCCTTACATATGAACAATTTAAAAAAATTGAAGAAGACAGAATAAAAATGCAGAAAGAAATGAAAGGAAAAATGGGAAAGATGGGCAAAATGAAATCAAATAAAGAATAAAAAAATAACTCATTTTATTTATAAAATGAGGGAACACTTGCTATCTCTCCTAAAGTTTTTAGCAAGTGTTCTTTTATTTATTTATATAACGATTTTTAATATATAGCAGCTTTTAAATTAGTTAATTTTAAAAAGTGTTTAAGCAATCTTTTACATTTAGCCGCCGGAGCATTAAACTTATTAATTTCTTTTTTTATTGTTTCTAACTGTGCCTTTGCAGATTTTTCTCCCTCAGAAACCATTAAATTAAATTTATTAAATTCTGACCATGAAATTTGTTTTATATTCGGTTCTATTACAATATTTGCTTCTTTAATTAATACTTCATAAAATAAATAATTCGCAATAAAATTACATCTATTCATAATATCTTTTGAATTTGTAGGCAATCCATCTAATACTTTTAATTTACTTTTAACATCTGAAGCTATTATAAAATCGGCACCTAATAATTTAGCTGCCGATACAGGAGTAACATTCACATGCGCCCCATCTGTATACCAAACATTATCTATATTAACCGGAGGAAATACTCCTGGAATTGAAGCAGATGCCAAAACAATCTTTCTTAGAGAGCCTTTTGTAAACATTTTTTCTTTGCCATTTGTAATATCTGTTGCAACACAAATAAAAGGAATTTTAGTATCTGCAATATCTATATCGGGTAATAACGCATCAACCATTTCTTCCAACATAGAATGAGATAAAAAAGAATTCCCATTATCAGCTGAGCCGTATTTAACAAATTCTCTTGCCTTTCTTATAAGACTTCTTGCAGATGAAGCCTGTGTTTCATCTTGCATTTTTTGCATATTAAGTTTTGAAAACATAACATCGAAAAAATATTTTTTCAATATTTTTTCAAGTTTTACAGCATCTTGTTCAATTGCATATAAAGCGCCGATAATAGCACCCATAGATGTACCTGCAATACAGTCGAACTTAATTCCGTTTTCTTCAAGAACTTTTAAAACTCCAATATGTGCAAGACCTCTTGCTCCTCCGCCACCCAATGCTATTGCTTTTTTCATAATTTTCATTTTTCCTTAAATTTATTTTAACTTAAGTTATTTGTTCCTAATTGTCCACAAGCAGCACCAATATCTAAACCTTTTGCTTCCCTAATATTTACTGTAATTCCATTTAATTTTAATATTTTCTTAAATGTTAAAAGAGCAATTTGAGTTGTATTTTTATACTCTTTATTTTTTGTTTCATTGTATGGTATTAAATTAACTTGTACACTTGGTTGAATTAAATCAGCTGTTTTTAATAGTCTGGCTAATCTATGAGCATCTGAAGATGTATCATTAAAATCTTTTAGCAAAACATATTCTATTGTTAGTTTTGAATTTGTCTTTTTTAAATAATATTTACAGGCTTGCAATAAATCTGATATCTTGCTGTCAAAATTATTTGGGATGATTTTTTTTCTTTGTTTATCATCAGTTGCATGTAATGACAATGCAAATCGGACACCGTGCATTTCATTTGCTAAATTTTTAATTGCAGGTATTATCCCCATTGAAGAAACTGTTATATGTCTTTTCCCAATATTCATTTCTTTTTTAGAAATAATTGTATTAATTACTGATGTTACATTTTGATAATTTAACATCGGTTCACCCATACCCATAAACAAAACGCCTGAAATTCTTCCGCCTATATCATTTTCAATATGCATAATTTGTTCAAGAATTTCGCCTCTGGATAAATTTCTAAAAAATTTAGTCTTTCCTGATAAACAAAATTTACATGATATAGGACAGCCTATCTGTGTAGAAATACAAACTGTTTTTTTGTTGTCACTTGGTAAATAAACTGCATAAATATAATGTGAATCATAAGTTTTAAATGTATACCGAATAGTTCCATCTAAGATTGATTCATCTTTTTTAACATTTGAAAAAGTCCTTAGCACAAATGAAGATTCTAAATTTCCTCTTATATCTTTTGGGATATTTGTAAACTGTTCAAATGAAGATGCTTTTTTTAAATAAAGCCATTCTATAATTTGATTTACTCTGTATTCCTCAGTCACAAGGGGTTTTAAAATTGAAGGTAATTGTTTTGTTTCTACATCTAAAATAAATGGTTTTTTTATTGTTTTCATAATTATCCTAATATATCACTTTTGGGATTTTGTATTTTTTTGTTTCTGCTGTCTCTGCCATTTTTTCTAATTTTTTAATTCTTTCTTCTATCGGAGGATGTGTGGAAAAAAGATGCATTGCAGACTTAGATGAAAATGGTGTTACTATAAACATATGTGCTGTCTGAGAACTAACTTCTTTGTTATTCAATTTTTCATTGCCTAGAGTTAATTTCCTTAATGCCGAAGACAATGCTAACGGGTCATTGGAAATAGCTGCTCCTGTTGAATCTGCTATATATTCTCTGGAACGAGAAATTGCCATTTGTATTAACATTGCTGCTATTGGAGAA
>JAQVBD010000098.1 GCA_028690485.1 Endomicrobiaceae bacterium | reverse complement strand
TTCTTAATATAGGAGTAAATTTCAAAATGGAAAACAACAAATATGATGTAATCGTAATTGGTGGTGGAAATGCTGGTTGTGAAGCATCTTTGGCATCTGCAAGAATGGGTCTAAAAACTTTGTTGCTTACGCAAAATGTTGACTCTATAGCCAATATGCCTTGTAATCCTGCTATCGGCGGAATAGCAAAAGGGCAAATGGTCAGAGAAATTGACGCTTTGGGCGGAGAAATGAGTCATATAACCGATATGGCAGGAATCATGTTTAAAGTCTTGAACAAATCAAGAGGTCCTGCTGTTTGGTCCCCAAGAGCCCAATGTGACAAAAAATTATATTCTATATTTATGCAAAATGCACTTATTTCTCAAAAAAATCTTGATATTTTACAAGTTACAGCAACGAAACTAATAGTTAAAAACAATAAAGTTACCGGAGTAATAACGAAAATAGGAGAAGAAATATCTGCCAATTGCGTTGTTATTACCACAGGAACTTTTTTAAACGGTAAAATATTTGTAGGTACAAATGAGTTTGACGGTGGCAGATTTAACGAAGTTTCATCAATAAGTTTGTCTTCTTCTTTAAGAGATGACTGTGGTCTTGAAATTCAAAGATTTACAACATGTACTCCTCCAAGAATTAATGGAGATTCAATAAATTATGCAGAGATGACAGAACAACCTGGCGATAACCCTCCTATGCCTTTTTCTCATTTTACGGATATCAAGAAATGGCAAGAATCTAAGAAGCAGATTTCATGCTGGTTGGTTCATACAAATGAGACTACTCACAAAATCATACAAGATAATATCAATGATTCTTCTTTATATAATGGTTTAGCAGATGCTCACGGTCCTAGATATTGCCCATCAATAGAAGATAAAATTGTAAGATATACAGACAAAACAAGACATCAATTATTCTTAGAACCAGAAAGTTTAAGTACTAATGAAATTTATATCAATGGTCTTTTTACAGGCTTGGGGGAAAAAGTTCAAAAAGATTTACTTCATTCAATAAAAGGTCTTGAGAATGCAAGGTTTATCAGATATGGATATGCTATAGAATATGATTATATTCCGCCTACTCAGCTTAAACATACTCTTGAAACAAAAAAAATCTCAAATTTGTTCTTAGCAGGACAGATAAATGGTACTACAGGATACGAAGAAGCAGCAAGTCAGGGAATAATAGCTGGTATAAATGCTGCTTTGAAAGTTTTGGATAAAGAGCAGATTGTATTAAAAAGAAATGAAGCATATATAGGTATACTTATAGATGATTTAGTTACAAAAGGAGTTGATGAACCTTACAGAATGTTTACATCTAGAGCTGAATACAGGCTGAGCATACGAAGTGACAATGCAGATTTAAGATTAATGGATATCGGACATAGAATAGGTTTAATTTCAGATGCTATGTACAAAAAATTTGAATTGTACAGACAAACTTTAACAGACATGTATACCAAAGGAACTCATAGTACGCCTAGTGATGAAGAATTATTTCCTTGGAACATACAAAAAGTTCAAGAAGAATTTGAAATATCTTCAAAATACAAAGGATATATAAATAGACAAGAACTCAATGCAAATAAAATTGCTAAATATGAAAATAAAAAGATTCCAAAAGGTTTTGATTATAAAGTCATATCTTCTTTATCAAATGAAACAAAAGAAAAATTAGCAAAAATAACACCTGAAACATTGGGACAAGCTCACAGAATACCGGGTATTACTCCAACTGATATAGTGTTCATTCATATTGCTATAGAAAAACTTGCAAGGATCCAAAATGAAAAACAAGAATATTAATATTTATGTTTTTTCAGGTACAGGCAACACACTTTTGATAGCAAAAAAGATATCTGAATTTTTCAACAACAATTATTATGTTTCTACTGTACATAGATTGGAAGCAGTCAATCCTAAAACTATAAACTTAGATTCTACAATTGGTATAGGGTTTACAGTCGCTTGCTGGAATACTTACCCATTTGTTAGAAAATGGATTGATGATTTACCAAATGGTAATGGCACAGAAATTTTCTTATTTAATAGTATGGGAGATAGCTCTTTAAAAATGATATCCCATATAAGTAAAATCTTACAAAAAAAAGATTATATAGTAATAGCATCTAAAGAATTTGTTATGCCTAATAATTTTTTACTCATAGAAAATGACAAGAAAAAAGAATTAAAGTTAAATAAAACGCTGCCAAAAGTTAAAGATTTTGCAAAATCAATTGCAGAAAACAACTGTTCAGTAGTAAAATCAAATATTATATCCTCTATATTTTTTATAATAACAACATTCATAATTTCTTTATGGGAAATTAGAATTTCTCAAAAATTTATAAAATTTAAAATAGATAAAAGTAAATGCAATAAGTGTAATGTTTGTATTGATATTTGCCCGGTTGAAAATATAAGCATGAGAAATTATCCGGAATTTTCTATGCACTGCCAATTCTGTCTAAGATGTATTTCTTATTGTCCGCAAAAAGCAATTCAAAGCCATTTACTCTACAAAAACAAAACTCATACCGGATTATCTTTAGGAGATATAAGATGGAAATAATTCTTATAGAAATTTTAGGTTATATTTCTGCGACTCTGACAACTATAGCTTTTGTCCCACAGATTTTAAAAACTCTTAAAACAAAATCTGCAAAAGATGTATCCATGGGAATGTTTGCTCTTTTTACATCAGGTGTATTTTTATGGATAATATATGGTTTATTAACTGATACAAAACCTGTTTTTATTTCCAATATTATCATTTTGTGTTTAGCTTTAACTCAAATAATTTTAAAAATCAAATATGACAAACAAGAAAAATCAAAATAATTAATTTTCTTGTTTTTAAATTATTTTGATTTTAAAAAAATGTTTGTATAAAAAACAAAAAATTATTATAATTATTAAGATATATATTTTATAAGGAGGATTAAATGTTAGTTTATAATAAAACAAAAGGAACTCTTGAATCAGAAGAATATAATTATGAGCTTCAAGATGTTAAAGAACCAAATTTGCTAAGAGAAACTTTTTCTTATACTGATGTTCCTAAAATAGGATTTAATAATACTATCGTTCCTATGAATCCACCTAAAGATATTTGGATGACAGATACAACTTTTAGAGATGGTCAGCAAGCTTTTCCTCCATTTAAAGTGGAACAAATTGTTCATTTATTTGATTTAATCCATAAACTTGGCGGACCAAAAGGGATGATAAGACAAACGGAATTCTTTCTTTATTCTGATAAAGATAAAAAAGCTGTAAGAAA